>JABJKT010000080.1 GCA_018660225.1 Kordiimonadaceae bacterium | reverse complement strand
TGCTGACATAATCATAACCAACCAGATCGCTTAAACTTAAACGGTCCGGGTAATCATCAAATTCACCTTTACCGTATATGCAAACGAGTTCGCTTTCTGCGATGGTCAACTCCCTTAGCCCCTCTTCCGCCGGTGGATTAAGGGCAAAGCCGAGCTCCTTATCATATTCACGTAAAGTACTCATCATATTGTTAAAATGTTCCGTCTGATAAATAAACTGGGAGGCGGGGTGTTTTTCGCGGTAGCGCTGAATGAGTTTTGGGAGTATTTCAATACTTAAAGCGGCCACAGAAACAATGCGGATTTTACCGTCTTCGGGGTTTTTTAAATTTTCGGCGGTGCTTTTAAGCTTGGCGATCTGATTATAAATCGGGATGGTTTCTTTAAAAAGAATGTTGGCCTCGGATGTAGCGACAAGTCGGCCACGCACCCTGCGAAACAGCAAAAAACCGAGCCCGTCTTCGGTATGTTTTAATATTTTACTGACTGTGGGCTGGGCAACATTAAGCCCCCGTGCGGCTTCGCTAATGGAACCGGTCTGATAAACGGCGTTGAATATTTCAATCTGTCTTAATCTCATATAGACCATCCATATCATAATCCATAGCTTAAAGCTATAATTAACGATCAATAATTCATGAGCTTTTTATTTGAAAGTAACGTATAAAAATCTTCAGTAAAAAAAGGAATGATCAATGACCGTCAAAAAAGCCAATCAAAAAGAAATGTTAAAAGCACCATATCACCTGTTTCTTGGATGTAGTGATGCGGAGCTTTCCATTAAAACATCACGCGGCATTGCCCAGTGGAACCCAGATGCCTGCATCGGCGAAATTGCCGGCGGAAAAAGCACGCTTTCCATTGGCCTTCCAAAGCTTTCCGTTAAAGAAGCGGCAGAAGCCGGGGCCAAGACTTTCGTGATCGGTCTTGCTAATGCGGGCGGATTTGTTAACCCGGAGTGGGAGCCTTATATCTTGCAAGCAATAGAAGCGGGCATGGATATCGCCAGCGGCCTTCACCGCAGGCTTGATGAGATTGCGTCTATAAAAACTGCAGCCGAAAAATACGGCGTAACACTTCATGATGTGCGTCACGGCTATACGGACCTTAAAACCGGAAACGGCGTCAAACGTACAGGCAAGCGTATATTATCTGTAGGTACGGACTGTTCAGTTGGTAAAATGTTTACGACACTAGCCATTGCAGAAGAAATGAAAAAACAGGGGTTTGACGCCGATTTTAAAGCAACCGGACAAACCGGCGTGATGATCGTTGGATCTGGCATTTGTATTGATGCGGTTGTCGCTGATTTTATTTCAGGCGGAATTGAAGAGCTTTCACCGGATAATGCAGCGGATCACTGGGATATTATCGAAGGACAGGGTTCACTATTTAACCCAGCCTTCGCTGGGGTCAGCCTTGGTTTATTGCATGGTTCACAAGCGGACATCATTGTCATGTGCCATGAAGCGAACCGCGAACATATTAAAGGCCTTCCGCATATGGCAGTGCCGGACATTGAAGACTGCATTAATCTGAACCTTAAATGCGCAAGTCTTACGAATCCAGATGTAAAGCTCGGCGGTATTTCGCTTAATTGCCGCAACCTCAGTGCGGGGGAAGGCGCAAGGCAGCGGGCGGAACTCGAAGCCAAATTTGGCGTGCCGTGTTTTGATCCAATGATCACCGGCGCAAAATCATTTGTGGAGGCGCTATAATGAGAAAATTTAACTTTTCATCTGAAGAATATAAAATGCATACACCGTTTGTCATTTCACGGGGCACCCGCACAGCAACAACAGTGGTACTGGTTGAAATAGAGCAAGACGGCAAAAAAGGCTGGGGCGAGAGCTGCCCGACACCGCACTACGGTGAAAGTGTTGAGAGCGTCATGGCACAGATCGCTGACATTGCCCCAAAGATGGAAGCGGGCCTTAGCCGCATTGATCTTCAATCGGCCCTGCCCCCGGGCGCGGCGCGTAACGCTATTGACTGTGCGCTTTGGGATCTTGAAGCGAAGCAGAGCGGCAAGACTATAGCGCAGCTTATGGGCCATCAATGGCCGGACGCCCTTCAATCCGTTGAAACCATCAGCATCGGCACGGCAGACGCTATGGGTAAAAAAGCGGCAACACTGGCAAATTTCCCGACCATTAAAGTTAAGATGAACGCAGAAGATATAAAAAACCGTATTGAAGCCGTTCATAAGAATGCCCCGGGTGCGCGGATTATTGTTGATGCCAACGAAAGCTGGACCCTTGAAATTGTCAAAGAGGTCGCGGAGACTTTAAAAGAAAATGGCGTCGTGATGCTTGAGCAGCCCTTACCGCCCAAAGACGACGAACAGCTGCGCGGAATTAATGCGCCCCTGCCCCTTGGCGGTGATGAAAGTTGTCATGTGGCAGCGGACCTGGAAAAACTTCACGGTATTTATGATGTGGTTAATATCAAGCTTGATAAAACCGGCGGCCTGACGGAGGCAAAGAAGCTTCTAGATCAGGCAAAAGAGATGGGCTTTGACATTATGGTAGGCTGCATGGTCGGAACATCACTATCGATGGCTGCCGGCATGTTTATCGCATCTGAAGCAAGTTTCGTCGACCTTGATGGCCCAACGATGCTAGACCGTGACCGCGAGTACGCCTTAACATTAAAAGATGGCCAAATGAGCGCCCTTGACCCAAGGCTGTATGGTGGAGCTAGTTAAAAAGATAATTATACACTACAGTTTTATTATTGTTTTGAATATTAGAAACCCATTGTATAGTAATTATGAGAGTCCGCTTTCGACCAAAAGCAGACTCTCAATCTAGCCATAAATTATGCTATTATTGTGTCTGTAGAGTGATCTGTTTCAAGTATCATCTGCCAAATGCCCACCATAGGGAGGGCGTTTCGCGTAGATGCCGCGGGGGTAAGGAATGCCGCCATGCTGACACGCCAATTTTCACTAAAACGACTTTCACATTTAGCCGGATTACTGAGTATCATCATGTTGCTACCAGCGATAGCATTTGGGCAGAGCAACGTAGTGACTTGGAAAACAGATTACAACACTTTTTATTTGATAAACTCAGATAACGAGAATGACGGCCGCCTTATGCGGGGGAGTAAATTTATATCACGGGCACTTTGCAAATCCGCTGCTGCGGCAATCCTATGCTAGAAATTACTTTCATCGTTATATTCTATTGCTAATTTTAACTTTAACTAAAAAGAAAACAGTCTGAGTATATAGTATTGAACAGACATCAATATAATATAAGATTATTCTCTCGATACAATTCTTTGAATAGAGTTTTATCGGTTTTATGATTTGCATTTAATGGCCATTTATTAATAAAAAATATTTCACTTGGCCACATATGCCTATGAATAAATTTTTTACATAATTTCTTTATCTCATGCTATTGCTTTGCTCAGATCCTATTTTGCAGCACCGCCAATAATTGCGGGAATTAAAATGGAATTTCTATTGATCTGAAATAGGAGTTGAAATTTTATATATACAGGGTAATCAATGTCGCTACGATGAGCATAATGGCTTTGTCGGTATTTTTATGGGCAATTTTTAAGGCGAGTTTTGTGCAGGCTATGCCGGTCAGTAGTAGCGTGAGCATGAGGGCAATTGGCATAAAGGGGCGCAGGAAAGTGACGATGGGTAATATTAAAAATACAATTGGCACGGCGTAATAATAAAAAGCCGATATGCCGCCGATCAGACTTTCAAGTTTTTCTTTTCCCTCGACCCAGCGTTCAATGACGATGATCTGAGCGCCAGCCCAAAGCACGCCCTGTGTCGGGAAAAAGGGTGCAAATAGAGCCATGATGAAATTACGGATCGATAGGGAATAATGAGTGCGGTTTAGATTGAGATCAACCTTATCATCAGGGCGAAATTTCTGATTATCCTTAATCAGGGCGGTGCCGGTCACAAGGTCGGAAAAAAGCAGCAGGTAAGTCATAAAGGCAAGTGGTAATGCACTGATAAAATAAGCTGCTGGCGGAAATCCGATAGAAAAAGGTGATATTTTAGACATCAGTTCACCAAGCGGCGGAATGAGAAAGCCGCCCTCAATATTAAATGTCATTTCACCGCTATAAGCACCAAATAACCCGGCAATAATAAAGCCGGGAAGAAGCCCGAATGAAGCTATAAAAGCGGCACTTTTATAATGATGTTTTAATTTCTGATACGCGGGCAGGTAAAGAATAATTAAACAGGTAATGATCGCGAGCAGAAAAGATATCGGCATTTCTTTAAACTGTTCAATGTCATCATAAAATATCCGCTTAAAGGCCGTAAGGGCCGCCGCAAGTATCATGCCCGCCTTTAGAGACGCCGGTACGAAATTAAAAAATTTCCTGCCCAGCCCTGTGAATGCCATGATCAGGGTAATAGCGGCAAAATTCAGCGAAAGTGCCGTCATCATCTGAAAACGCTCTGCGGGCGTTTCGTATCCACCGATCACCAATGCCAGCACAAGTGGCAGTGCCGGCGTTATCCAGCCAGCAGCAAAAGGTTCACCAAAAAGGATCACGCTGGAAGTTACCAGCATCATATGAAGCATGGCGATGGTTACCGCTTCTTCGAATGAAAGGCCGAAGGACGTCGTCAGAAGCGGAATGAGCGCAAGCGCGGTCGAGAGAGAAACCACAAGTCCCTGAAGCAGGAGTGGCCATTCAATGCGCATATGCATAATAGGCAATCGCGCGGTAAATATCCCCCATTTAAAACCTGAATTATTCATGGATACTTTGTATATGGGATACGGTTTGGAGTATAGAAAAAATAAAAAATTAACAAAAAGTAAACAAAATATAAACAAAATATAAAATTTTACATTTTTTACTTCGATAGAACATAACAATATGATAGGGTGCGTCAGTTTTGTAAGCATTGAGTAATTAGAAGAGTAAACCGTGAGTATTTTAAGAGACGAGCCAAGATCGATTTCCCACCCTCATTTAGTTGAGTTTCTTACTGCCTGTGACAATGTTAGAGGTGACGGCTTTATGACCGTACCGCTTATTCAGACCACAGAAATATTCAAATACTCAAAATCATTATTCATAACCATCTGGGATGATAAAAAAAAGACCCTTATGATTAAGTATTGGGGCAGCGGTTTAGTAAACTATTATGGGCAAGATGTTACCGGAAAATGTTACACAGAATCCAGGCTAGGTGATAATAGCCAAATCTTTATAGGTTTTCATAAAGAAATCATTGATAAAAAAAATATTGGTTATTTAAGTGGCTCGCTTGATTGGCGCGATAAAGAATACCGAAAGTGGGACCAAGTAACCATGCCACTGATGCGGGACGGCGACGTGAACGAAACACTTACTTATTTAGTTTTTCATGGCGGATAAATAATCTTTTGCTTTTTTTTTGCAGCAATAATTGACAAGAGGCATTGTGAATATAATTTTGCTGTGAAATAGTATTTAAATATTTTGAACCCGTCCAAATTACATTACTAATCGGTCTGCGGGATATCACCGTTAACTAGAGCGGATTGTTAATTGATTTAATAATAAAGGAAATAAAGTGAAAATTTTAACATCAATAATAACGGTCATATTTGCCCTTTCAGTAAATACAGCTTTAGCGCAGGAAAAGATTAAAGTTCTTGCCTTTTCACAGGTAGAGCCGGGTATTTATCACCATTTATCTAATCTGGATGGAATAGCGCTGCTGGAAAAGCTGGGTAAGAAACGTGGCTGGGATGTTGATGTGAGCCATGACCGGGAGAGCTTTAATGCGCAGCGGTTAAGCCAGTATGACGTTGTAGCCTTTATTAACAGCACAGGTAATATTTTAAACGATGCACAGCAAACGGCCTTTGAAAGTTACATAAAAGCCGGCGGCGGTTATGTGGGCACCCATTCAGCAGCCGATACCGAGCATGGCTGGGAATGGTACGGCAAAATGGTCGGTGGATATTTTAAAAGCCATCCCGAGGTAAATCAAGTGGCCATGGCTAATTTGGAAAATGCTGATCATCCAGCCAATGCACTAATTGGTGAAACCGGTGAAATTCTTGAAGAATGGTATAGTTATACGGCTAATGTGCGAGAGCTACCCGGCTTCACAGTGCTGATGACCGTTGATGAAGGCACTTATGAAGGCGGCGAAATGGGCGATGATCACCCGATAAGTTGGGCCCACGAATATGACGGCGGCAGAGCCTTTTACACAGGCTTCGGCCATTTATTCCAACAAGACCACCCATTTCTAGCCGACATGCTCGCCGGTGGCATCGAATGGGCGGCTGGAAATTAATCCACCTCTTTGGCCTTTTCGTTTTCGTTGAAGGTGAAGAAGAAGATTACGGCGATTACGGCGGCGAAGATGCCGGGGATCATCCAGATTGTGGACCAGTCGCGAACACCGTCAGTAGTAAGGGCGTCGATCACGCGGCCGGAGAGCATAGTACCGATCGCGAGGCCAAAACCGTAGGTGAGCAGAGTGATAAAGCTTTGAGCGCTTGAGCGGATTTCCGCACTGGCTTTTTTATCCACATAAACCTGACCGGTGACAAAGAAGAAATCATAACACACACCGTGCAGGATAATCCCGCCATAAATCATCCAGGAAAGGCTGTCCATGTCGCCCGCTGAAAAAAGAGCGTAACGCACGACCCACGCCAGCATGCCAACAAGCAGCATCCATTTAACGCCGAGGCGGCGGAAGAAAAACGGCATTAGGGCCATGAAAAATACTTCTGATACCTGTCCAATGGTCATTTTTGAAGCTGCACCGACCATGCCAAGCTCGTTTAAAAACAGGTTGGCAAAGGTGTAATAAAAGGCCAGCGGAATGGAGATGAGCAGAGAACAAGCGGCAAAAATCGCAAAAGGCTTATCTTTTAGTAAGGCAAAGGACTGCGAGCCAAACAGTTCGCCAATGCTCACCTTCCTGCCTTTGCTTTTGGGCGGCGTGCTGGGAAGGGTAATACAATATAGACTTAATAAAACGGAGCCAATGGCCCCCATTTTCATGGGAATGGTTGTTGCTTCGACATTATCAAACTGGCTTCCCAGAAGAAAGGTAATCGAAAGACCCGCAGCAATCCAGCCAATTGTTCCCCAGACGCGAATTTTAGGGAATTGCTCCTCGGGAGCGTTCATTTGATGAAAGGAAACAGCGTTAGCAAGCGCAAGAGTTGGCATATAACAGGCATTATAAATAAGAAGCCCGACTATAATGGCGCCGGAACTTTCAAGATCAGAGACATAATAAAGAACGGCCGCGCCAATTAAATGCAGTAAGGCCATTACTTTTTCAGCAGGGAAAAACCGGTCTGCGATCAGGCCAACGAATAATGGTGCAATGATCGCGCCGATATTATTGGTAAGATAAGCCGTGCCAATATCAGTAGCGCTAAAGCCAATATTTGCCAGATAATTACCGAGCGTGACAAACCACGCGCCCCAGACAAAAAGCTGCAGAAACATCATGACACTTAATTGACTATATATTTTGCTATTCATCCCTTTTTCCCTCATTATATTTTTTGCTTGAAAAAGAAGATAGCGGATCAGTACTATATTGACCAGAGCTTAATGGGATAAGGGAAATAAGCATGAAACTTGGCATTCAAAGCGCGATACTGGATGGGCTTTCATTTGAAGAAGTGATCGATTTCGCCGCAAAAAATGACTTTGAGTGTGTGGAGCTTATGTGCTGGCCGGTTGGTAAGGCGGAGCGGAAATATGCCGGTGTCACCCATTTGGATGTTGTGGACTTTACGGCGCAAGATGCCGAGCGGGTAAAAGCCTACTGCAAATCGAAAAATGTGGAAATTAGTGCGCTTGGATATTATCCAAATGCCCTTTGCCCGGACCTTGATGAGGCTCAGATTTATATAGATCATATTAAAAAAGTGATCGATGCATCAGCGTTACTCGGCATTAATATTGTCACCACATTCATAGGTAATAATTGGCATAAGTCTGTCGATGATAACTGGCCAAGAATGGTTGAGGTATGGGGACCACTGCTCGAACATGCCAAATCGAAAAATACGAAGATTTCTATTGAAAACTGCGCGATGTTTTTCACGGATGATGAATGGCCAGCGGGTAAAAATATTGCCTATAGCCCCAAAATATGGCGGCGCTTATTCAAAGAGTTTGAAGGATATGAGCTGGGACTTAATTATGACCCGTCGCACCTTGTGTGGATGCAGATGGACCATGAAAAACCGTGGGATGAGTTTGCAGACAAGATGTTCCATGCCCATGCCAAGGATGTCACCGTGAACCGAAACAGGCTTGATGATGTGGGAACGATGGCAAACCCGCTTGAATATCATGATCCGCGCATTCCGGGGCGTGGCGATATTAACTGGCAGGATTATATCGCAAAAATGAAAGAGGTCGGCTATGATGGCGCACTGTGTATTGAGGTGGAAGATGCTGATTATGAGGGAAGCCTTGATCGTCGCAAGCAATCTCTTATTGATAGTGCCAACCATTTACGCACCTTTATAGAAGGGTAACTTATGGAAGAAGAATTTGATGCAATTGTTGTAGGGTCTGGCATTTCTGGCGGATGGGCCGCTAAGGAATTTACGGAAAAAGGCTTTAAAACCTTGATCATTGAACGGGGCCGCATGGTGGAAGCCGGCGATTATCCGACCGAAGGCAAAGCACCGTGGGAACTTCCTAATCACGGGCGCACGTCCCATGATGAGCTAAATAAAGATTACCCAATCCAGCGCCAGACCGGCATAAATGAGAGCCACAAACATTTCTTCGTCAAAGACCATGAAGCGCCTTACGAGCAGGAAGAGGGAAAGCCATTTACCTGGATCAGAGGCCATCAGCTTGGCGGCAAATCGCTGACCTGGGGCAAAGTGAGCCTAAGATTTAGTGATCTGGATTTTGAAGCAAACAAAAAAGACGGCCATGGAGCCGACTGGCCGATCAGATATAAAGATATCGCGCCGTGGTATAATTATGCGGAAAAATTCGCTGGTATCAGCGGCTCGGTTGAGGGGCTCCCTCACCTGCCGGACGGCATCTTTCAGCCACCGATGGAAATGAGCTGTGTTGAGCGGTATTTCAAAGAAAAAGTGGAACAAAGTTATGATGACCGCAAACTGATTATCAGCCGCACGGCCAACCTGACCGAACCAACAGAAGAACAGCTTGAGCTCGGGCGAAGTAAATGCCAGTTTAGAAATGATTGTATGCGGGGATGCTCGTTCGGTGCTTATTTTTCAAGCCAGTCAGCTACACTACCGGCAGCGCAGCGGACCGGAAACCTTACCATCATCACAGATAATCTTTGTCATAGTGTGATTTACGACGAAGCGACAAAAAAAGCCACCGGTGTGCGGGTCATCGATACAAATACAAATGAGAAAAAAGAATATACAGCTAAAGTCATTTTTCTATGCGCTTCTGCGCTTTCATCGACGCAAATCATGCTTAATTCGACATCTGAATCCTTCCCGAATGGCATTGCTAATAGCAGCGGCGTTCTGGGGCATTTTGTGATGGATCATGTGTTTCATGCGGGGGCAAAAGGTAAAATGAATATTGCAGAGGACCGCTATTATAGCGGACGTCGCCCTAACGGGGTTTATATTCCGCGCTTTTTAAATCTGGATAGTGAGCACGGGGAATTTATCCGAGGTTATGGTTATGAAGGATGGTCATCAAGAGAAGGCTGGGGCCGGCTTACCAATGGCGCGGGACATGGTGCAGAATTTAAAGAAAGCCTGAATAAGCCGGGCCAGTGGGAATTTGAAATTATGGGCTTTGGTGAAATGTTGCCACGCTACGCAAATCATGTGCGCCTTGAGCACACTAAAAAAGATCAATGGGGAATGCCGCTGCTTCACGCATCGTGTGAGCATAGTGATAATGAAAAAGCGATGCAGAAAAGCATGATGGAAGAAGCGGTGGAAATGTTAAAAATTACCGGCTTTTCTGATGTTGAAGGATATGCACGTTTCCGCCCACCGGGGCTATGCATTCATGAAATGGGCACGGCGCGCATGGGCCGCGATCCAAAAACCAGCGTTCTGAACGGTTTTAATCAGGCCCATGAAGTTGATAACCTGTTTGTAACAGACGGTGCGGCAATGGCATCAAGCCCTTGTCAGAACCCGTCACTGACCTATATGGCGCTGACGGCACGGGCCGTGGACTACGTCGCGACGAAATTAAAAGAAGGACTACTTTAACGAAGCAAAAGGGAAATAAAATGACTGACTTAAAAGATACTTACAGACGTAATTTTATTAAATTCTTACTGGCAAGCCCGCTGTTAAAATTTGGCGGCCTAGCCTTCGCACAGGAGGGCGGGAAGTTCGACCCAGATATTGAGTTCCTGCTTAGTGTAAAAAAGCTGCTGATAGAAAAACCTGAAGAGGCGTTAGACGTGTTTGATCTTGAAGCCGTAGCGCGGAACACTTTGCCGCCAGCCCATTATGGTTATATAGCAACCGGCGTTTCTGACGAGCTTAGCCAAATTGCCAATAGAGATGCTTATAAAAAAATACGCCTTAAAGCCAGACGGCTCATGGCTATGAAAGATATTGACACATCAGTGGAAATATTCGGCCGAAAATGGGCATCGCCCGTTGTTATTGCGCCAACGGGAAGTCATCAAGCATTTCATCCAGACGGCGAACTTGCGGTCGCCAGAGCGGCAAAAGAAAAAGACCAGCTTATGATACTTTCTACCGCAGCCTCTACGCCAATAGAAGAGGTGGTAGAAGCTAGAGGTGAGCCCGTCTGGTCGCAGCTTTATGCTGGTGCAGATTGGGACGAGACATTAAAAATAATCAAACGGGCCGAAAATACCGACGCGCCCGTTATCGTGATGACGGTTGACCTTGTTGGCGGAGGGTTCCGGGAGACAGTTGAACGTTTTAAAAGGCTTGATTACCGCGACTGTTCTACTTGTCACGGCGAAGGGGGACGTAACGGGCTTAAACCGATGTATGAAGGGCTTGATTTAGAAGCCTATAGAGGTGGCGATCAGGTTTTTGATTGGGATTTGGTTAAAAGAGTGCGCGACGCTACGGATATGAAGCTTGTTATCAAAGGAATATCACACGAAGAAGACGCAAAGTTATGTCTTCGTAACGGTGTTGATGGCATCATGGTTTCAAACCATGGCGGACGGGCGCAGGTTAGTGCACGCGGGACAATTGAAGTGCTGCCAGAGGTGATAAAAGCCGTGAAAGGCCGCATTCCGGTATTGGTGGATGGAGGAATTAGGCGCGGTGAAGATGTCTTTAAAGCGCTTGCGCTAGGTGCAACGGCGATTGATATAGGCCGACCTTATTTATGGGGGCTTGGATCCTTCGGTCAAGCGGGAGTGGAACGAGTGCTCGAGCTATTAGACACAGAACTGCGCATCGTCATGACACAAATGGGAACAGCGTCAATCGACCAAATAAATGAAAAGTCTCTGGATATAAAGAGTTAGGGTTTTATTCCTGTCTTCTTAATATTTTTCCAATTATGGGAACGGTGTCCATGGCATAGGCATAGTCATCTTTTGAGGCAATAAATTTCAGCAGGATAATGCCGATTAAAATTTGCCAAAAGGATGCCAGTGCAAAAACTTGCCAAAAATTGTCCAACTTAAAATAACTGATCAAGCCCAAACAGCCGGATTCTAAAAACAAAATCAATATAATAGGCTTCACAAGATTAAACATATATTCTTTTAAGGGTATTTCAGTAAATTTGCAGATTAAGTGAGGAACAAATATTAATTTTGAAATAACAAAAGGAATAGCTGTGCCAAGAGCCACCCCTACTATGCCATATTCTTTCACCAAAAGCAGACTAATCGCTAGATTGAAAGCCGCCTCTGTTATATTTAAGTAAGCATAATATCTATGTTTAGACATAGCATAGAAAACCTGAATTGCCGAGTTCTGACCGATCCCAAGCGGTGTGGTCGCTGCTAAAATTGCAAGCGGGATAAAGGCAGCAGAATACTCAGCCCCGACCCAGACAATTATCAGTGGCTCCGCAATCAGTAGCACTGAACAGTATAATATAGTGGTGACGGTTAAGCGATGCGCTGTGATCCCGTTCTAATCTATCCACAAAGGCCATCGATGAGCGACGTCGACCGGCATAATGAATTTTATAAGGTTTACTCAGTTCTTTTAAGCGGTCGGCCATGGCAATGATCGGTGTGATGCCGATACCGCCAGCGATTAGCAGATAATCTGACGCCCCCTCATCAAGGCGGAAATGGTTTTTCGGCCCGACAATATTAATCATATCACCCACTTTAATATTTTCATGAATATAAAATGACCCACCGCGTCCTTCTGTTTCTTTTAAAATGGCCAGTTCATAACGACCTTGAGCATTTGATGGGCCGCAAAGGGAATATTTGCGGTTGAAACCACCAAAAATAACATCAATATGTGACCCCGGGCTCCAGTTTGGCAGCGGGCTTGCCTTTGGATGCTCAATAACAAGACGCACCACATCATCACATTCATTATTGATTTCTGTGATTTTTACACGGCGGCTTAGGTCATGCTTTGAAGGGGGGCCGATTTTAAAATCTTCCGTTTTTGCCAAGCTCTCGGGGTTTTTAGTTGGATCCCATTTCACCCATAAACTTGACGGACCGCGAAAGGATGTATTGGGCAGATAGTCATAGTGCTGATCCGCTACCAGCTCAAGATGCGGTAAGCGTTTGGTAAATTCTTCTAGAAAAATACGCATTTCCATACGGGCGATATTTTTACCCATACACTGGTGGCTACCATAGCCGAAAGTCAGGTGATCTGTGGTGTTTTCACGGTATAGGTCAATTTCATCAGGGTTTTCAAAATGACGTTCATCATGATTGGCCGATGCGAGCACAATAAGCAGTTTGGCGCCTGACGGAATATCGACACCACCAACATTTGTGGCCACTGTTGCTCTACGGCGCCAGGCGGCAACGGAACCTTCATAGCGCAGGCATTCTTCGACTGCGTTTGGAATTAATTTCGGATTATCACAAATTTCTTGCCAGTTTTCTCTATTAGAAAGTAGCACCTTAAATGTATTGACGGTCGCATTAGATGTGGTTTCATGGGCCGCGGCGAGGATCGCCATCATCATTGAACGGAGATAGGATTCAGTGACCACGTCAGGATATTTAAGATGCTGGCGAATTGTATGATGCATCCAGCCTTTACCGTCCGGTTCGGCTTTCATATTTTCCAGTATCTCGGTTGCCGTCTGCCAAAATTTTCCCACTGAATGGGCAACGTTAAGCTGTTCATCGGCCGAAGGCTTGCCCCAGGTATTAACCGTATGAGCGACAGAAAAATTACGCAGTTTTTCAATATCATCATCGGACACACCAAGAAAATGCAGCGCCACCATAAGCGGAATTTCCTGAAACATTTCAGAAACCAGATCTGCTTTACCGTTATCAATGAACCGGTCCATATATTCGCGGGTCAGCTGCCTTATGGCGGGCTTATGTTTTTCAAGTTCTTCGGGGGCAAAACTCTCCAGCAGAACCCTACGACGTTCCATATGGGCTGGTTCATCTTCGTTAACCAGGGTGCGGTTCATTGCGTAACCGTAACTTTTTAATATTTCTTCGGCTTCCGGCGGGGCGGGGGTGATTTTTTCAAGCGCAATTGACGGGGAAAATAAAATGTTATCGCGAAACACAGCCTTTACATCATCATAACGGCTGACAATCCAGTATTTAAGTTTTGGATTATAAAAGACTGGCTCCTTATCGCGTGACCAGCGCAGAGCTTCAGCAGGGTTAACCTGATAATCGCCTTCAAACACATCAAAAGAAGAGGCATGATGGGAAATTGGGCAGCCTGTCGGAGTTTTATCATCCATTATATCGCCTCCCATGAGCCAAGTTTTTCGTTTAGCCGTTCTGTTGTTGTTGTGAGAGCTTTTTCAATTCTGCTGGCAATAGCGCCGTCAGTCCCGACAATATCACTGTCATATCCGATCACCGTTACGACAAATTCAATTTTTCCCCTTGGGCTAAAAATGGGCACAGAAACTGATGTGACATTTGATTGTAAATCGCCAGAACCAATTGAAATTCCTGCCGCGCGAATAGCCCCCAGTTCTTCAATAAAATCAGCTTTACCGAGCTCTTTACCATTTATTTGCGGTTTTCCGGGAAGTGACGCGAATGATTTAAGCAATAGTTCGCGGTCCGCCTCATCAAGAAAAGCGGCAAAAAGGCGCCCGGTGGCATTATAAATCGGCGAGAGCACCTCGCCTATTCTGACCATCAGGGTGATAGGGCGCGATGATGCTTTTCGGCCGACAACCAGCGCTTCATCATCGCTCCAGATTGATAGAAACACTGTCTCGTCAATTTGACTATTTAAGGATATTAGTTCTTCTGTCGCAATACTGACGCGGTCAATGCGCTGAATAGCTTTAAAACCGATTTTGAGCGCCTTGGGGCCAAGGTCATATAGACCGGGTTCTTTCAGACGCTCCACAAGTCCCGTTTCGATTAGACTTACAAGATAACGGTGCACTTTAGCCGGTGACATATCGGCCCCTGCTGAAATAGCATTAAGCGATAAAGCGCATCCGGCATCGGCTATCACATCAAGTACTTTTATGCCGATAACAACGGAATTAATACCTTGCTGTGTTTTTTTATTACTAGTCATCAATCCGCATAACCCTCTGATCAATATAACCAAATAATGAATTTCCGTCATAATCCTGATGATCAATTTTAACGCTGTCACCAAACTTTAAAAATTCGGTGCTGGCACTACCATTGTTGATTACTTCCAGCGCTCTTTGTTCCCCAATACAGGCACAGCCGACCGTTTCATCTTCGTTTGATACCGTTCCTGGCGCAATAACAGTACCGGGTTCAAATGCACGGGTTTTGGCAACATGGGCAATTATATGACCGTAATGAAAGGGGATATCTATCCCGGCATCGGGCGCGCCGAATTTTTCATCACGAACCCAGCAATTCATCTTGCCGCTGACCAATTTCCCGTCCCAGAGATCGCCTAGCTCATCAGGAGTAACAGCAATCGGACCAAGCGAAGAAGCTGGTTTTCCGGTTAGAAATCCGAAAGATCGTTTTAATTCTGGCGGGATTAAAGTACGAAGGGAAATATCATTAAGCAGCACGAATAGTTTTATATGCTGGGTGGCTTCTTCAGCCGTCACACCCATTGGAACGTCGCCTGTTAAGGCTGCAATTTCCCCTTCAAAATCAATACCAAGATTATCATCGGGCATTTTTATATCATCATTCCAGGCCATATATCCGTGAGAAATACCCTGATAAATAAGTGGCGCATCAAGAATATCATCAGGAAGACTATCACCGCGTGCAGCGCGGTTACGCTGGATATGGCTTAAATAACAAGCCCCGTCCAGATATTGATAGGCGCGCGGAAGTGGCGCAGCGAGACTTTTGAAATCAAGCTTAAATGCATTAGTCAGATTATCATCATTAAGATCATTATAAAGTAGATTAAGTTCAGGAAAAACCTGATCCCAGTCATCAAGAGCCGCTTGCATGGTAGGTGCGATATTACTTGCCTTTACGGCCAAGCTCAAATCACGGCTAACGACAATCAACGCGCCGTCACGGCCTTTTTTTAAAGATGCCAGTTTCATTTTCGCTCATACCCCGTTTTGCCGCCGAACATTTTTTCACGCTGTGACCAATCGTGGGTCTCGCTCCACAAATCAAGCACTTCGTAGGCTTCATCATTAAAGACTTTTTTACGCTCTACCGCGCAAGTATCGGCCGTAAATTCAAGCCGGTGACCGTTTGGATCAAAGAAATAAATAGACATGATAAAATCATCATGATTAATAGGCCCAAGAACATCAACCCCAAGACTTTCAAGCCTTTCTTTTTCAGCCTTTAAAACGTCCAAACTTTCGACTTTAAAGGCAAAATGCTGTACCCATTCGGGCATTTCCATATCTTTCATATTTCCGCTGTCTTTGGGCAGTTCGAAAAAAGCGATGCAGGAGCCATCCTCCATCTCCAGAAAAATATGCACATGCGGGCTATATTCACCGGTTGATGGAACATGGTCTTCGCCCATTGCATGAACGAACTTGAGGCCCAGCTTTTCTACATAAAAATCCACCGTTTCACGAGCATCGCGGCACCTGAAAGCCGCATGGTGAAGTCTTTTGATAATCATTTTTATTTTCCTTTGCTTGATTTGTGGTTATTTTACTATAAGTAAATTAATTATGCAATGTGTAATTTACTTATTGCTATTTTGCTCTAATATCTAGTATAAAGACTATTATATGACATTAATTACACTAATATGAAATTATAGATGATGAGCGAAACATTAAAATTATATATTGACGGCCAGTGGGTCGGCTCTGATGACAACGATAAAATCACCGTCATTAATCCGGCAACGGAGCGTCCCGTATCTACGCTTTATAAAGCCACCAAGAAGAACCTTGAAGATGCGGTGAGCAGCGCCGAGCAAGCCTTCAAAAGCTGGTCACGGTTGAGCGGTGGGAAACGCGGGAAAATTCTAAGAAAAGCATCAGAATTACTCAGCGAACGCCATGATGAAATTGCTAAAAATTTAACGTTAGAGCAAGGTAAGCCGCTCGGCGAAGCAAAAGGCGAAGTTCATGCAGCGATCCAGTCCTTTGTATGGGCGTCTGAACAGGCTACCAATATAAATAATATTAACTACCCGGCAGTGTCAGAAATTTATAGTCAACACACGGTTTTTGAACCGGTCGGCGTTGTTGCGGCATTTACACCGTGGAATTTTCCGGCCATGCTTCCGGCCCGTAAAATTGCCAATGCCCTTGCTGCGGGCTGCTGCATTATTATAAAGCCCGCCGAAGAAACCCCGGCCACGACAATTGCGCTGGCGCAGGCGCTGCATGATGCAGGTCTTCCGGCTGGTGTTCTTAATATGGTGTTTGGTGATCCGGCCCAGATTTCAGAGCATCTGATAAACGCTAAATCCGTTAGATTGGTGACACTTACCGGTTCCACCGCCATTGGTAAATTGCTGGCGCGGATGGCGGCGGATACCCTTACCCCCTGTATTCTTGAGCTCGGCGGTCACGCTCCGGTGCTGGTGTTTGACGATGTGGATGTAGCCCATGCTGCCAAAATGCTGGCGAGCTTTAAATTTCGCAATGCCGGGCAGGTCTGCGTATCGCCAAGTCGGTTTTTTATTCATAAAAATATTGCCGAAAAATTTAACGAACACTTTTTAGATTATGCCTCAAATCTAATAGTCGGTGACGGCATTGATGCAGAGACGGAAATGGGCCCGCTCGCCCATGAGCGGCGACTGAATGATATTGATAGTCTGGTCAGTGATGCAATAAATAAAGGCGCGAATTGTATACTGGGCGGCAAAAGAACCAACCGCGACGGATATTTTTATCAGCCAACCATCCTGACGGATGTTCCAGACGATGCCGAAATGATGCAAAGCGAAATTTTTGGACCCATCGCCGTGCTTAGCACTTTTGATGATACGGATGATGTTATCAGCCGGGCCAACAATGTTTCATATGGCCTCGCGTCATATTTATTCACAGCTAGTGAAGATACTATTGATTATGTAAAACCGCGCCTTGAAGCCGGGTTGGTCAGCATTAACATCACCACGCCTATTTTGGAAAATGTCCCGTTCGGCGGTGTTAAAGAGAGCGGCTATGGCCTAGAAGGTGGGGAAATGGGTCTTCATACATTTTTAAATAGCAAACTAATCCATAAGGCAAGACCATGAGCGACAAAATAAATTTTCTTTATATTATGGTCGATCAGGCCCGGGCGGACTTTCTTGGCTGTTACGGAAACAAAAACATAAAAACGCCTAATATTGATGCGCTGGCAAATCGCGGTGCCATGTTTGAAAGGCTTTATGTGGCAAGTCCATTTTGTATGCCGACCCGCGCCGCGATGATGACGGGCAGGATGCCATCGGTTAATGGGGCAAGGACAAATGGCACACCGCTTAGTCTGGAGAGCAGGACATTTGTAAGCTCGCTTATGGAAGATGGCTACGACACGGCGCTTATAGGAAAATGTCACCTACAAAACATGACCGGACTACCAAGGGCCTATACGCCGCCATCCGCCGAAAAATGCAGCAAGGATGCAGACGGTTATCCCGATCAGCCGACGCGTTCACCGCTTACCGGGGAAGGCTATGACAATGAAAATAGTCTGCTATGGCGAGAAGACCCAGAACACAGCGTTAAAACACCTTATTACGGTTTTCAGCAAGTGGATTTATGCACATTACACGGCGATAATGTCGGGGCAGAATATCCGCGCTGGTTAAAAAATACTGAGCTAACGGGCAAAAATAATTCACTGGATAAAGGCGACATAACGACCCCGCAAGCCTGGCGCACGGCGCTTAGTGAAGAAGAGTACCCGACCGCTTATATTGGCCGCAAAACAATTGAGTGGCTGGAAAATCAGCAGAGTGACGATCCGTTTTTTCTGCAATGTTCATTTCCTGATCCCCATCATCCCTTTACCCCGCCCGGTAAATACTGGGACATGTATGATGCTGATGATATCGAGCTTCCAGAAAGTTTTGATAAAGGAACATCGCCGATCCTGAACCACATGCGTGAAGAATTTGCCGCAGGCATTGCGAACCGAGACAGCACGCTTCCTTATGTTGTGACGAAAAAAGAAGCGCGCGAAGCGATCGCCCTCACCTACGGTATGATCACGATGATCGATGATTGGATCGGTAAAATTATTGATACACTTCAGGAACAGGATTTACTGGATAATACCGTTATTATTTTCTCGTCCGATCACGGTGATTATATGGCAAATCACGGCATCATGCTTAAAGGACCGCTGCATTATCAGGGTCTGATCCGTATTCCGTTTATCTGGTCGGAACCAAAAGCCAAAAAAGAGACGCGCTTTGATCAGCTCTGTTCCGCCATCGATATCGGACCGAGCATAATGAATAGAAGCAACACCCCGCCTTATTACGGCATTCAGGGCCGCAGCCTATGTGGACTTATAGACGGCACAACAAACAAACACCGCGAAGAAGTGCTGATAGAAGATGACCGCGAGGTTATTTATCTGGGCTTTAGCGAACCGCAAAGAGTACGGACCATGATCACCGAGCAGTACCGCATGACCATGACAAACCCGGCCGGCATTTATGAACTGTTTGATCTAAAAAATGACCCGCATGAGCTTAATAACCTGTGGGAAGAAGAAGGCAATGAAGATTTGAAAAATGACATGACCAAAAGGATGCTTGAGCTGATCTGCGAAATGCAGGACTGGAGCCCGCTGCCAACTGGTCGCGCTTAAATAAAAATGATGATGGATAATATATAATGACAGATAAAAATAACCAGCGCACTGGCGGCCAGCTTCTTGTGGATTGCCTGCTAAACCAAGGCGCCGAAATCGGCTACTGCGTACCTGGCGAAAGCTATCTTGGGGTGCTTGATGCGCTTTATGATATACCGGACGAACTTAAATTAATCATCTGCCGTCAGGAAGGCAGTGTTGCGTTTATGGCCGAAGCTTACGGTAGCCTGACCGGAAAACCGGGCCTTGGTTTTGTGACCCGTGGTCCGGGCGCCGCCAATGCCGTTATCGGCGTTCAGACGGCCCACCTTGACGGCACGCCAATGATCCTTTTTGTTGGACAGGTTCCACGCAAAAGTCGTGAGCGGGGAGCGTTTCAGGAACTTGACCTTAAGGGCTTATTCGGTTCCATCGCTAAGTTGGTGATGGATATTGATGATGCGGCGCGAATACCGGAAATTATCAGCCGGGCGTACCGTACCGCCTGCTCCGGACGGCCGGGGGCCGTTATTATTGGCCTGCCCGATGATATGCAGCGCGATCTGGTAAGCGCACTACCGTCAAAACTGGTTGAGCCGACATTAAATGCGCCGGGCGATCTGGCCATGGCTAAAATGCAGGATATCATTTCAGAAGCGAAACGTCCTTTGGTTTTGCTTGGTGCCAAGCCAAGTACATGGAACCAGCAGGCTACTGATGATCTGCAGAAATTTGTTGAAAGTCATAATTTACCACTGGCAACAGTGTTTAGGCGTCAGGACCAGTTTGATAATGGGCATCCTAATTATGTTGGTGTTAAAGGGGTCGGCAATTCCCCGAAACTTGAAAAACTGGTCGCGGGAGCGGACACATTGATCGTGATCGGTGCTGAGATGACCGACATTGAAACCAATGGCTATACAAAATACAGCATTCCTGACCCCGAAAAACGCCTGATCCATATTGGTGTCGGGCATGAGGATTTAGGCAGAGTATTTCAGGCGGAGCTTTCCATTTCGTGCGATATGACTGCGTTTGCGGCGGCGGCAAGTGAGCTTTCACCGCTTAAGTCAACGCCGTGGAGTGATTGGCTTAAGCAGGGGCGACTGGATTACGAAGAATTTTCAAATGACAAGGGAAATATGCAGCAAGCGGATCTGGCCGGAATGATTAAGTGGATGGACGAAACTCTGCCGGATGATACCATCGTCAGCTTTGGCGCAGGTAATTATACCCAGTGGGTGCAGCGCTATTTTTCCCATAATAAATATGGCACTCAGCTCGCGACACAGTCTGCGGTTATGGGCTATTCCGTACCTGCTGCTATATCGGCCAGTTTGCTTTATCCTGAAAAGACCGTATTATCCTTTGCTGGGGACGGGTGTTTTCTAATGAACGGGCAGGAACTGGCGACGGCGGTAAAATATAAAACCAATGTAAGATTTATTGTGATAAATAATTCGCTCTATGGGTCAATAATGATGCATCAGGAAAGGCATTTTCCTAACCGCTCTATCGCTATTGAGCTTGAAAACCCGGACTTTGAAAAGCTGGCAGGGGCCTACGGCATCCCGTCAGCAAAAGTAGACAGTCTGGATGATTTCAAGCAGGCCTTTGATAAGATGCGCGACCATAACGGGCCTTGTTTAATTGAAATAATAACTGAAAAAGAAATTGTAACACCGGGTATTACATTAACGGATTTAAGAAGTTGAACAGGAACTTTGGCAAATAGGAACTTGGGTATGGCATTAAGAAAATTATTTTATGGCTGGAAAATTGTTGGTACGTCGATACTTGGTTATTCGGCAGCGCCCGGACAATTTGCTGTTGGAATTTTGGGGGTCTTTGTCATTCCACTTCAGCTTGAATTTGGTTGGTCGCGGGCTGATATATTTTTATCAATAACTTTTCTTAATTTGACGCAGGCCATATTCACGCCCTTTCTCGGCACTTTAGTTGATAAACACGGCAGCAAAAAAATTATGATGCCATCACTGTTGCTGTTTGGTTTACTGCTCGGGGCTATTCCCTTATTTGTTAGTGAAGTAAAGCATCTTTATCTGTTTTATATGGTCATTGGTGCGTTATCGGGCGGGGCTGCGGCCGTGCCTTATTTAAGGCTTGCGGCGGCATGGTTTGTTAAGAAGCGTGGACTTGCATTTGGACTTATAATGTCGGGCGGCGGGCTCGGATATGCTTATTCCCCGCCCCTTGTGCAGTATATGATTGATAATTATGGATGGCACTACGGCTTTTATGTGCTGGCGGCGATCTTAATATTTATCATTCTGCCTTTAATATATTTCTTTATTCATGACAGGCCAAAGGACCTGGGTCTTCTTCCTGACGGTGACACGGCCGAGGTCGATGAGCCGGTGGAAGCCAACACTGAGCAAAAAGTCAGCCTGGGTGAACTTCTAAGAACGCCGCTATTTTATCACCTTTTTGCAACATTTATACTACTTACTTTTTGCCTTTATGGACTGATGTCAAACCTTGTTCCTATGCTTAATGATAGAGGAATGGATACAGTAACAGCGGCGCTCACAGCATCGACTGTAGGTATTACCATCATCATTTCGAGGATTGTCATTGGCTATCTACTCGATAAGTTTTTTGCGCCGCGTGTTGGCATGATTTGCTTTATGCTTTCAGCAACCGGGACCGCATTTCTGGCTCTTGGTGCGGTCGGCCCGACGGCATTTATTGCGGCGATCTTCTTCGGCTTTAGCGTCGGCGCAGAGCTTGATTTGCTCGCCTATCTGATCACGCGTTATTTTGGTATAAGTTCGTTTGGCATGGTTTACGGAATATTGTTTGCAGCCTTCTTAGGCGGCGCATCATTAGGCCCGGTTGTCTTTGGTAGTCTGTTTGATCATTATGGTTCCTACGTCAACATCCTCGGAATTTGCTCCGCTATCTTGGTCCTTACATCACTATCGATGTTGTTTTTTCCAAAATATAAAACTTGAAGGGAAATATGATGAAAATGTTGATCTATCAAACCTTGGGGCTTTTATTTTTAGCGGGTGGCATTGTTTCGGCGCAATCTTTTATCGAGACCGTCCCAAAAATGCCCGATCCATCAAAAAAATACTTATTTTATCTGCACGGTGCCATCATTGAACAAGGCGATTTAACACCGACCCATCCTGAATTCGGCTTTTATGATATGCCTGAAATCCGCTCAGTTCTGGCAGATCACGAAAATTTAGTGCTGATAAGCGAACATAGACCAAAAGGAACTCAGATTGCCGACTATGCCGTCAAAGTGGCTGATGATATTAATATGCTGATAAAAAGCGGGGTGGCAGCAAAGGATATTACCATATCCGGATTTTCAAAAGGTGGAATGATTGCTATTCTTACCTCTTCCATCATGCAGAATAAGAATTTAAACTTTGTCTTTATGGCCGCCTGTAACAATTGGGCAATTGAAGATGATGAGATCAAAGTAGCAGGACGTATATTATCAATTTTTGAAACCACCGACACCATAGGCAGGTCATGCAAAGCCCTAATTGATAAAAGCCCCGCTGTCACAGAATATAAAGAAGTAGAGATCAATACCGGAAAAAAACATGGTGCGTTCTATGAGCCGGTCCCCGAGTGGATAGAGCCACTTAAAGCATGGCTCGGTGAATAGTTCTCAGACTTATCCCTAACAAAATTGGCGTTATAACCAATAGGCCCAGAGCTAATTTTATTGCAACCCTTTGGCCTAGCTGTTAGCGTGAACGGTCTGATATTTATAAGGGGTGATGATATGCGCGTTTTACTTTTTTTGGCTTTTCTGATGATGCCGTTTTATTCTTTTGGCCAATCATCCGTGCCGGGGTTTATACTGCGGGATGCTGGTAGTATTGAGGCGGCGGCCGACCGGCTTGAGGCCGAGCTTGGTGATAAGGCGATGGTGTTTGAAATCATTGGTAATCACCCTGGGCATTCAATGTATCTGGTGCTGCGCGGCAAATCAGGCACGTCTGAAATTCATTTAACAGAATCTGATTATTATATCGGTGTGAGAGGTAATGCGACCTTTGTCATCGGCGGGGAGCTGGTTGATGGGCAGGAACTTGAGCGCAAGCAAGTTAGAGGGACAGACATTAAAGGCGGCGAGCGCAGCATTGTTGGCCCCGGTGATATTGTCCATGTGCCGGTGAATACGCCCCATCACCTGATCATTAATCCAGTTGAGCCTTATATGTATTTACTGATTAAGCTTGATGAAGAACCTTTAAATTAAGGAATAATATTATGACCTTTTCGCGCAGGCAGTTTTTTAAAACCTCCACTGGGGCCGCACTGGCGATCCCGCTAATGGCAAGCCTTGATATTGATCCGTGTGAAGCGGCGACGGGGGTAAATTATGATCTATCGATGGCTAACCCTGAAGGCGCCATTCGGCTTAATTTCAATGAAAATGCCCTTGGTCCCTCACCGCTTGCGGTTGAAGGCGCAAAAGCAGGACTAGCCGAAGGGGCGCGTTATGCACTCGGTGGGCTGCTTAAGCCGCTGATTGGTGAGCATCTGGGCATTGATAAAGACTGGATCTTAATGGGGACAGGATCAACGGAACTGCAAAGGCTTGCACCCATTTCCCACCTGCAGGGCGGCGGCAATGTTGTTTCCGGGTACGAGACCTGGGGCGGCGGATTGGTGGTCGCTGATAATATGGGCGCCGATGTTAAACGTATCCCGCTGATAAAAGATAACGGTTATAGCTTTGATATTGACCGGATGCTGGCGGCCGTGGACGCGGATACGAAAATATTCCTTATCGTATCACCAAACAATCCAACCGGCGCCACCGCCCCTTACGCGCAGCTTAAGCGGGTCGCGGACAGCTTGCCAAAGGATGTGCTGTTCGTCATTGATGAGGCTTACGCCGATTACCTGCCTGACAGCTTTAAAACAGGACTTGATCTGATCAAGGAAGGCTATAGCAACGTCCTTGTGACCCGGACATTTTCCAAAGCTCACGCCATGGCGGGGCTGCGGTCAGGTTACGGCGTTGCCCACCCGGATATCTTAGCCAAAATCGCAAAATTCGGCTGTGGCCCGGCCAGCACCAGCATCGTTGTGTTCGGTGCCGTGCAAGGCGCGCTAGCCGATATGGAACATGCCAGAAAATCGAGAGCTCATGTTGAAGAGTGCCGTGCCTATTATCAGGGCGAAGCCAAAAAGCTCGGCATAACATCAGTCTCCGGCGTGCCGCCCTTTATCCTGTTTGAAATGGGCGAGCGATCCGAAGCACTCGTTAGCGAGTTACGGGCCAGAAAAATTCTGATCAGCAATGGCAAGTCATGGAACATGCCCAACTATATCCGCATATCTTACGGTCTTGAGAGCGAAAACGAGGCATTTTTCAAGGCGTTTCGTGAGATTATTTAGAGGCCTGAATATACATTTCGATTGTATCTATTTTTTGAAGATTTTAGCATATTTTGAATGTCTGCTTCTGGCCGAAAGCAGACATACGAACATCCTCAATAGTCTTGTTAACCATAACTTAAGCGTTATCACCTATATATTTAACACCTTAGAATAGGCGTTATGATAATTTATATGTCTATTTTGGGGCGTAAGTTGCCAAATAGAGAAATAAATATTCTTGTTTGCGAGTACAGTGTGGTTGCTTACGACCCAAAATAGACATTAATCTCTCCCTACTTTACAGCACCACCGATAAGAGCTTAGCACTTTTTGAACGTCCGCTTTTGGCCGAAAGCAGACTCTCTCAACTTGTGATTTTCTCAAAGGAAAATTAACAGGTGAATTTATTATCCTAGTAAGGCTTTATTCTCTTCAAGC
>JABJKT010000079.1 GCA_018660225.1 Kordiimonadaceae bacterium | reverse complement strand
TTTAAATTTTTTGACATATCTTTAATAGAGGAAATTGTTTTATTTAGAGCATTTTCAATTAAGTTAATATCACCAGTTTCACCCGTCGCCGGTTTATAATCAAACAGGTTTTCAATCATTTTCACCACTTCACCGGCCCGGTGATAAATATGCCCCATAGTAATTCTGAATATAGCAGTAATAAAAATCCCAATGCCAAAGCATAATGATAAGGATGATACACCCATTAGAAAAACATCACTGCTAATAAGATCCCCATCACCAGATTGTAATGCGCCAGAAATTGAAAGTACTAAAAGTAAAAAACCAATACCCATCAAGACCCGCGGCAGTGGACGCATGAACCAGCTTGACAGACGAAAACTTAAAGTTCTTTCCAGCTTGAATATCTGTGAAGCAGGAACTATCACACTGACAAGGTCAAGATGAGCTTTCTGCGCTTTCCCTTTGCCTATAAATTTACTTTTTTTAGTGATTTCTTTTTCTTTTTTCTCAACAATATAGGCTGAATACGGAACCGCAAACTCGGCATAAACAAGGTTAAATTCTGACATTACTTTCAGGAATTTTTCTTTTGTAACTTGCGGCGCTTTATCAACGGCACGCGGAAGCTCGCTTAATCTGGTTTTTAAACTAATCAGGGTAAAAATATTTGAAAGTGCCGGAATTAAAAAAGAAAAGATAAAAACCAATAATGCAAATGCCGACCAGTAACTAGCCACCCCCCATAACGCACTACTTTCAAGTGATCTTTCAAAAGCCGTATCTACATTGATATCAAATATCAAATTCAGAACCGAAAAAAGCGAAGAGTTTAAAAAATAAGCAGCGATCGCCGATACGATCAAGGAGATCATAAATAATAGATTTCTTGGTAAATTGTCTTGGTTATTTTTCATTTTTTTGCCCGCTCATAATTCAACATAACGCCCATACATACTCTTAATTGTTTAACAGTGTGAAAACAATACCCTTAATCAGACTTTGCGGTAATTCTTTTATAGATGGCAGGATAATTAGCAACACTATTTTTCCAGTTTCGAACCTCTTCGACATAACGGCGACCTGCTGTATGGAATTTTGGCCAGTCTTCTTTTTTCTCGACCAGTTCACCTATTTTCTTAGCAAGTGCAAGTGGATTATCCGCTTCGAACAACATTCCTGTTTTGCCGTCTTCAATAAGCTCTCTGTGGCCACCGATATCAGATGCGGCAACCAGTTTATGCTGTGCCATCGCTTCAAGTGGTTTAAGCGGCGTGACAAGATCAGTAAGGCGCATTTTCTTGCGTGGGTAGACGAATATATCAACTAGGTTATAATAATCCTCCACCTTGTCATGGGGCACCCTACCCGTAAAGATAACTCTGTTTCCTAACAATTTTCTCTCTGCAAGTGCCTTTAAAGCACCATCCTCGGGTCCGCCTCCCACCAACAACAGGCAAGCGTTGGGGACACGGGCAATAATAAAATGCATAGCCTCTAGCAGCACATCTAGTCCTTCATAATCATAGAAAGAGCCAATAAAACCAAGAACAGTCATATCCTTAAGGTGCAGTTTATCAACCAGATCACTTTCCGCTTCGCCGGGACCAGAAAATTTTGCTATATCCACAGCATTTGGAATTAAGGTGATCTTTTCTGGTTCTATGCCGCGACTGATCAAATCCTGCTTTAACCCGTCACAGATCGTTGTCACTGAAGCCACATTACGCACAACATATGTTTCAAGTGACTTGGAAAGATTATAACGAAGGTCACCTTCTTTACAGGTGCCGTGGCTAACCGATGCATCCTCCCAAAAGGCGCGTATTTCATAATGAACAGGAATATTATATTTCTTACCGACCCTAAGTGCTGCAAGCCCGTTAAGCACAGGCGAATGAGCATGAATAATGTCAATCTTTTCGCGCTTGACGATTTCTTCAATACGCTTTTCAAGCGTTTTAACAACATACCACTGATTGATAATTGGTAATTTGCTTAATATGCCCTCACTTGAATAAGTACGGTGAAATTCCAGTCCATCTACCGTTTCTTTTTCAACAAAAGGCGCAATGTGTTTTATCCCTGTCACATGTATTGTTTCCAGGCCCAGTTTTCTTTGCTCGCTTAATATCTGGAAACTGCGAAAAGTATAGCCGCTATGAAGGGGAATTGAATGATCAAAAACGTGAAGTATCCGCATTATGCTTTCCCTTTCTTTTTATTAAATGCCAGAATTGTTTGATCAAAACATTTTGCCATCAGCGCCATTGCGTGCGGCCAGTTATGATGACTAAGCACCCTTTCCCGCCCTGCTTTTGCCAATTTCACTCTTTTATCAGGATTATCAAAAATACCGACAATTTCATCAGCATACTCTTTTGGTGTTGTCGCTGCCAGTATATGTTCTCCGACCACAGCATCCACGCCGCGAGCCGCAAGGTGACTTGATATCACCGGAAGCCCCATAGCCATACCTTCGAGTATTTTATTTTGTGTGCCGCGCGCAATAACAAGTGGTGCGACCATAACTTCACAGCTTTGCACATGTTTTCTGATATCATCAACCGTACCGGTAACCGTCACGCCGGGCAGTTCATTTAAATCAAGCACAGATTTTGGTGGTGCCGCTCCAATAACTTTAAACGTCACATCAGGATATTTCTCTTGGATTATAGGCAGAACCTGATGGCAGAAATTTATAATACATACTTCATTAGGGTAATAATCCATTCGCCCAACAAAACAGATACTGTTTTTAACGAAGTCTACATCAATGGGGGTAAAAAAATCACTGTCAACACCATTGGGAAAATATCCGCTTGCGACACCCGTGACATAACTTTCAAGTGTCTCCACTTCAAAATCAGTAGCACAGCTACAAAGGTCAAATTTTTTCGCCAACCTTTTTTCATCAGCGACAAGCTTACGCCCTTCAAGGGCATATCCCATGCTAATAGGCCATTTCTTATAATCCACATAAGCGAGCCATTTTTGGCTATCCATATCACAAAAATCAAGCATCTTTGGAATATCCGTAACATGCTCAACATATTGTGCGGCCGATGAGCTAAAGACAACAATCAAATCATATTGATTATATTTAAGCAGCTGATTTACTTTATGTTGTAGATCACGCGAATAAAAATAACCCATCGATGAGGGGTCTTTTGAAAGCAGCCGCGACACCATTCTAACATTTTGCAGCGTTTCATTTACCTGCACGAGAGTGAATTTATCGCAGTAATCCTCTATTCCCTGACACTCTGCCGTTTCCTCATCTGAACGAGAAAGTGAGGCGACAGTTACATCGTGGCCCTGTTCAGACAAATATTTGACCATATTAAATGATCTTATTTTATCACCGCGCGTTGGCGGATAAGGAAAACGATGGCTTAAAAAAAGTATGTTCACAGAAAAACCCAAATTTACATTTAATATTATATTCTACTATCAGTTAGCGCAAAGATGTTAATAAATCCCTTGCATTTTCGACATTTTCAAACGCAATTCCACTATTTACAATTACATTAAGTTCCAATATTGCCCGTGCAACTGCTCCGGATTTGCTCAGCGCTTGAGCATAATGATACCGAACATTCAAATCATTCTGGTTCATGCTTACTGCAAATTCGAGTATTCGCCTAGCCTGCGCGTAATCTTCCTGCGCCATTAATATCACGGCATACCTATCAGCAACGCCAGCATCTAAACTATCAATATTATAGGCAGCGGTGGCATATGGAGCCGCTTTTATATAATCGTCTTGTCCAATATAAATACGCGCCAAATTATTAAGAGCTTCAATATCACTTTGATTTTCTGTCAGCAGAGTTTCAAAGTGTATTATCGCCTGAACATCATTATCCAAATCTATTTCGTTAGGGTTTGATGATTGGCGCACCGGCTCTATTTGACCGACAAATGATTTTGCATCAACTAATCCAGCATTGACCTTACTTATATTCGCACCTGCCCTACGGGCGTTTTCAAAAGACAAGATTGCATCTTCCGTCTTTTGTTGCTGCATATATAGCTCGCCTTCATATAAAAATGCATTGGCTCTTGTACGTTCGCTCAATTTCAATTGACCCACATAATGATGGCTATTCGCATAATCACCATCATCCTTGGCCAGATTAATAAGGGCTATTTGCAGGGGGAAAATATCTTTTACATGGGAAAGTCCACCTTTAAGAAGCGGTCTGGCTTTTAGAATTTCTCCGCTCCCTATATAGGCCTTGGAAAGCATCATATAAACGTCTTCATCAGTATTATTTAAAGCCAGTGACTGCTGCAGATTATCTCTTGCAAAGGCCATATCACCTTGCAGGATACTAACCTTTCCCAATGCTTTATAAGAATTCGCAGAACCCGGAAAACCTTCAACCATTTGCGCAGCAAGTCGTCTTGCTCTTGCCAAACTGTTTTCTTCAAAATAAAAATTTAATAATTTCTCTCTGATCGATAATAGATTTTGATTAGCGCTCGTAGCGGTGATCAAATATCGTTCTGCTCTAATTTTGTCGTCCTGTTCCCTAGAAAGTTCATACAATAATTCATATGCCGGGATATAACTTTCATCTATAGCCAATATTTGATTGATTAGCAGAACCGCAGCATTTTGATTGCCGGACAAGATTTCAATTTTGGCTAAATTTATCCGAGCTTGATGAAAACCGCTATCAATTTCAAGTGCTCTTCTGAAATTGCTTGTGGATTCGGCAATTTTACCCTGCTCCATATAAGAAAGACCTAGCAAATTATAGCCTATCGGATTTCTACGGTCCTGCTCTAATATTATAATGGCATTTTCTATGGCAACGTCATACTGGTGCACAGATAATGCATCATATGCTTTTAAAATTAACTGGTGATTTGAAGAAGCACTCTGATTAATTATCGCGGTTAGATCTATAGATACACCAAAATTTTCCCCTCGTTCATACTGACTTTTTTTCTCTGTCTGCTGCTCGCTCAAAATAGAAAGCTCAAGGTTAGCGGCTGACTTTAAAAACTGTGTCCCTTTATCATAATCGCCTGCCAGTATAAAAGCATTCCCCAGTAGCAAAAAATCATTACCATCAAGCATATTATTTTTTTCGATATACTGTAAAATTCGCGCCGCCTGGACATAATTACCAAGATTTATAAGTGACGCACCAAGAAGTCTTCTTGCTTCAATATGCTCTGGCTCTAATCTTATTAGTCTTGAAAGTGCGGCCTCAGCCTGCTCATAAGATCTTGTCGCATAGGCTAGCTTCCCTTTTAACAGTAGTCCGGGCACGAAGTCATCATAACCACTGCCTGCTCTATTAAGATATCCTGTTGCCGTTCTAATATTATTACCTTCTGCAAATATAGTCGCAATCATGAAATTGGCATAAGCGTGACTGTTATCCTGTGCTAGAATTTTTCTAAGCACAACCATCGCTTCATCATTCCGCTTTAGATCATAAAGTGCGCCGGCAAGTTTCATTTGTGTTTGAGTGTCATCCGGGCGATAAAAGGCAGCTTTTTCAAAATAATTAAATGATTGTTCTATCCCAGCCCTACGGTGAACCAGCATAGCTTTTAAGGTAAGCATTTCAACATTTGTACCTTCAAAGCCAAGCGCCCTACTTGCGTTTAACTCCGCATTTTCATAGTCCCCCATAAGATTATAAAGCGTGGCAAGCTGAGAATTTAATTCGAAGCGGTCTTCGATTAATTGAGCAGCCTTATAGTAATTGACAAATGCACTTTCCAGATCATTAGTTGCAAAATATGTATGGCCAAAAATAAGATAAATTACGCCGTGATCACTAAAGGGCGCCTGTTCAATGAAAATCTCGGCAAAAATTTTCTCGTATTTTTCTCCATTAAGATAAGCTCTTCCTATATCTGAAAGCAATAATGATCTGTCTATTTCAAGTTCTTCAGCGCGGGCAAGCTCATGTTCAGCTATATCGGAATTTCCAAGTAGATTATATTGTTTAGCAATACTCCAATGAAGTTCACCATTTTCAGGATCATCAAATATCTGCCCCCAAACCTCTTCAATAGTAGAGTTTATTTCATAGCGCTTCAGCTCTTCTTTAGTCGGCTCGCGAGGAATATAACCTTCTTCCTCAGACACGATGAGTTGTTCTATTTCCTGCGCTCCGGCCATTTGTACCAAAAAACAAACAACACCAAAACAAATAATTTTGAAGACCGCCTTCATTTATTTATCCAGCTTTAAATTATATTGTTTTACCAAGCCATAGAAAGTTGGTCTGCTTATGCCAAGTAGCCTAGCTGTTTCACTGATATTTCCATTGCTCAGTGATAATGCTTTAACAATCGCTACTTTATCATATTTTTCTCTAATTTCTTTTAAGTTCAGAGTTTCACCGTGATCATCGCTATAATCAATTTCCAGATCATCAATTGATATTTTACTACTATCACTGAGAATTACCGCTCTTTTAATACGGTTTTCAAGTTCCCTAACGTTACCAGGCCAGTCATAGGAAGAAATAGCGCGCGCGGCATCTTTGTTAAAAGAGTTAGCCTTTTTATTAAATTCGTCGGAAAACTTTTTCAGAAAATTTTGCGCCAATAGTAAAGCGTCTCCGTCTCTATCCTTTAAATCAGGAATATTGACCACTATTTCGCTAAGTCGGTAAAAAAGATCTTCTCGGAATGTACCGCTTTCAACATGGTTTTCGAGTTCCTGATGGGTCGCACTAACCACCCTCACATCAACGGGTATTTCTTTTCTGCCACCAATACGTTCGATAACTCTTTCTTGCAGGAACCTAAGCAGTTTAACCTGTAGCGGAAGTGGCAAATCGCCAATTTCATCAAGAAAAAGTGTACCCCCTTCAGCCATTTCAATCTTGCCTTTTACCTGTTTTATCGCTCCGGTAAAGGCTCCTTTTTCAAAACCAAACAGCTCGCTTTCTATAAGGTTTTCTGGAATAGCGCCGCAGTTGATAGCAATAAACGGCATTTGTTTTCTATCACTTAACGAATGAAGTGCCCGGGCTAATAGTTCTTTACCGGTGCCGCTAAGCTGAGCCCATCCTGTTATGCCAGGCTTCACCGTATTACGCTTGTCATACAGGGGGATTTTTTCAACTAGCTTTTCTACAAAATATGGCCTTTCCGGTCTAGGACCTACGAAACTCATCTGGCCACGAAAAACGTTGAATATTTGCGGAATTTCATCGATTCTGGTTTTGCGAATAAATTTTCCTACCAAAGTCACTCTGACATCATCCTTTTGTGCCCACTTTGGAACGCCATCTTCTTCCGCGTTAACGGTCATGCTTCGAAATTTCAAAACCTCAAAATTTTGCCCCATAAGCCCCACTCTTTCCTGACGATAAAATATTGGCCCGACACTTGATAGTTTGATCATTAGCGCCGTTAGAAGAATTATAGGAGAGCTAACAATCAATAATATAGCGCTGGCAATAATATCAAATAGTCTTTTAAGAAAAAGATCTCTTTTCTTCGTATTGTCAAAACCGTCAGAAAAAATCATCCAGCTAGGATTAAACATAGAAAGATTGAGAGCCCCTATTTGTTGTTCGATAAAGCTGGCCGCTTCTGAAATATAAGTGCCGTTAATTTTACAAGCCAAAAGATCGCTAACCGGAAGTGTCCCCCTGCGCTCTTCATTGGCTACAACAATTTCCTGACATGCCTCCTGCTCAACAAATTTTTCAAGGCTTTCAATTTCGCTAAAGTTAATGGCATCTTTTATTTCAACTTCATTATCGCTCATTTTAAGAAAAGCAATAAACTTCACATTTGACGTTGCTTTATTATTACTTTCTAGCACTCTTTTAGCACGGCCACCGGCACCAAGCACGATGACCCTCTTTTCGATGCTTTCATGATCTACAAAATTTAAAAAGATAAACCGTCCGGCAATTAAGAATAGATAAGTAAGCACGATGGCATATACGGCCACACTCCGCCAAATAACAATATCAGGAAACATGTAAAGCACTATAGAGATTGTAAAAAAGGCAAGAACCATACTAACCGACAATCTAGCCGCAGTCATCTTCAGATCCCGGCAGATATCCAGTCGATAAAGACCGGTAGCCAATAAAACCAGATATACAGTAATTACATAAAATATCTTTTCAAAACTATATTCTAACATAGTTGGAATAGGATCACCAATTTGAGAAAACCGCACGATCAATGCCAGCCAAATAATAAAATACAACATTACGCATTCTATAATGGCAAGCACGAGAATAGACTTAGGAATATAATGTTTAAAAATTCTGATCATTAAAAATACTTTTCAAGGAAATACAAATATCACTTTAATTATAGTTCCTTTTAATTAACCTTCCCATTAGTTTTCAATTTATACATTCTTTTATTATTAACGTATTGTATTTATTTACGTATAAACAACAACTGACTATCACAAGATAGTAAAAATCATATTAAATATCGACACAAAATGATAGAATAAAAAAATAAGACCATTTGATTTTAATAATGAATTAAATGTATCACTCTATAAATGATTAAATTATTAATACATGGGTTAAAATAAAATGAATAAAATAAAAATCACACCTGTCATATTATCAGGGGGCTCTGGAACACGACTTTGGCCAATTTCACGGTCATTATATCCAAAACAGCTTCTTCCTCTAGTTTCAGATAAAACAATGATTCAGGAAACAATTTCACGTGTAAATGACCCCGCCATATTTAACGACGCTATATTTATTGCCAACGAAGAGCACCGCTTTATCATAGCAGAACAGCTCAGATCCATTGGTTTTAATGAAACCAAAATAATACTAGAACCTGAAGGCAGGAACACTGCCCCAGCAGCAGCCATTGCAGCCATACAAATTCAAAAAAGTGACCCTAACGGCTTAATGTTAATAATGCCATCTGATCACGTAATATCCAAAAACTTAGTTTTCAAAAAAGCGATTGAAACAGCTAGCCTTGCTGCCCATGATCATAATTTTTTAGTTACTTTTGGTATTATCCCGGACAAACCAGAAACGGGTTACGGATATATAAAACGCGGCGGCGAAATTGAAGATATTGATGGATGCAATTTAGTTGAACGATTTGTTGAAAAGCCTAACCTGGAAACCGCTGAAAGTTATGTAAAGGGCGGTTATTATTATTGGAACAGCGGAATATTCCTTTTTCCGACCGCGTTATACCTCGAAATACTCGCGGCAAATGAACCGGAAATGCTCGCAGCATGCCAAAAAGCTATGGAAAATGCAGAAAATGATATGACTTTTATCAGGCCTGATAGAAAAAGCTTTTTAAGCTCACCTTCCAATTCAATTGATTATGCCGTTATGGAAAAAACCGATAAAGCCGCAGTTGTGCCGGTTGATATGGGCTGGAATGATGTAGGGTCATGGAACGCGCTGTGGGAGATATCGGAAAAGGACGAAAATAACAATGTTATTTCCGGCGATGTTATTTCACATGATAGTAAAAACTGCATGATGAAAACCGACGGCCCTGCCCTTGCTACAGTCGGCCTTGATAACTTAATAGTCGTTGCTACAAAAGACGCAGTGCTTGTCTGTGATAAAGATAAAACACAGGATGTAAAAACAATAGTGGATAAACTTAAGGCATCCGGACGTGATGAACATATCAGCCATACTGTCGTTTACCGACCTTGGGGTTCTTATCAGACTTCGGATATTGATGAACGTTTTCAAGTTAAGCGCCTTGTGGTAAATCCTGGTCAAATTCTCTCGCTACAAATGCATCACCACCGTGCCGAACATTGGGTCGTGGTAAAAGGATCCGCCGAAGTAACCATTGATGACAAAACATCAACATTAAGCGAAAATGAAAGTTGCTATATCCCGATCGGTGCCAAACACAGGCTTTCCAACCCCGGAAAAATTCCGCTCTATATCATCGAAGTTCAGTCAGGATCATATCTTGGTGAAGATGATATCGTTCGCTTCGAAGATACTTACGGCCGGTCATAAAACCCTCATTACTTGATCAAAATCAACGAATAGCGTTGTAATCTGCGTATTATTCGTCGTAACATATCCACAAAATAATCCAAATTTTCTAAGAGGGACATTAAATGATCAAAAAAATACTATTTGCCGCGACTATGACTGGTCTAATGACGACCATGACATATGCCCAAAGCTGCAAACAAGCTGATATCGTGCTCAAAAACGGTACAGTTTATACCGTCAATGAAAACCAGCCAACGGCCGAAGCAGTTGCCATTTTAGGCAGCAAAATTATTTATGTCGGTGATGACATCGGCGTAGAGCGCTACGCCTGCGGTGATGCCAATGTGGTTGATCTTATGGGCAAAGCCGTTTACCCGGGACTAATCGATGCCCACGGTCACTTATCTGGCGTTGGCTTTCGTGAAGTAAATCTTAATCTTCAGGGCATCAATAGCTTGGCCGAAGTGCTTGTAAAGGTCAAAGAATATGCGGACGCGAATCCTGATCTTCCGTGGATTACCGGCCGTGGCTGGATTGAGAAAGTATGGCCAGAAGGCCGTTTCCCTACCCGTCAGGATCTTGACGCTATTGTTCCTGATCGCCCCGTGTATTTGGGACGAGCCGATGGCCATGCGGCGGTTATTAATAGCGTTACAATGGAACTCGCTGAAATTACCGGCACAACAGTTTCCCCACCGGGTGGTGCCATTAACCTTGACGATGAAGGCAACCCAACCGGTATGTTAATCGATAAAGCCATGAATATTGTTCGCCCGCTTATTCCGCCGGTATCACGCGAACAAAATAAAGAAGCCATTCGCGCCGGAACAGAAAGAAATGCGCGCCTCGGCTGGACCGGTTTTCATAATGCCGGTAGTAACTATGAAGACCTCATCCAAATGCGTGAACTTCGTGCAGAAGGAAAACTTGATCACCGCGTTTATCAGGCCATCCGACCGATGAGCGTGCCGGAAGATGCTGAAATTCTTTATCAAAATGGCGGCGAAATTGATCCTGAGCATTATATCACAGCCCGCGAATTTAAAATCACCGTTGACGGTGCACTCGGATCACGTGGTGCCAGCTTCATTGAACCTTACTCTGATTATGACACCACAGGTCTTCTTCGTTATTCAACCGATGATCTAGTCCCCCTTCTTATCAGAGGACTAGAAACAGGCATTCAATTTCAAATTCACGCTATTGGCGATGCCGCTAATAGAATGGTGCTTGATAGTTATGAAATGGCTTTAAATGCTGTGCCAAAATCAAAACGTGCTGTAGCAGACCCGCGTTGGCGTATTGAACATGCACAAAACGTGCAGCCAGATGATGTTGACCGTTTCATCAATATGGATATCCTGCCGTCTATGCAGCCATCCCATGCAATTGGTGATCTTCATTTTGCTGGTGACCGTCTTGGTCAGGAACGTCTTGCCAATGCTTATCTATGGCGTACATTCATTGATAAAGGTGCAATTATCCCCGGCGGAACAGATCAGCCAGTGGAAATTGGTGACCCACGCATTGAATTCTACGCCGCAATCGCCCGTAAAGACCTTGATGGTTATTCCGGTGAAGGTTGGCATCCTGAACTTAAAGTAACCCGCGAAGAAGCATTAAAAATGTTCACCATCTGGGCCGCTTACGCTGCGTTTCAGGAAAATGTCCTTGGTTCCATCGAAGTTGGTAAACTTGCCGACTTTTCCATTTTTGATAAAGACATAATGACCATCCCCGAAGAAGAGATCATGTCATCAACTAACGTCATGACCATCGTTCATGGTGAAATTGTTTATCAGAAATAAGATTTAAAAACATATACTTATCAAAGGCCGCTGAATATTTCAGCGGCCTTTTTTATTTTTCACTTGCCATTTCCTTAAACCACTTGTACCCTTACTTCAAATGGTACATATAAAAAGGCTATCCTATTTATGGAAATAGTAATTAACATTGATGATGAGACACCGCTTTTTTCTCAGCTTATGGAGCAGATAAAAAAAGCGGTTCAGTCGGGTAATTTATCGGCTGGTGATAGCTTGCCATCAATTCGTCAGTTAGCCAATGATCTTGATTTAAATAACAAAACCGTTGCTAAGGCCTACCGTCTACTTGAACGGGACGAAGTAATAGTAACACGCGGATACCGTGGTACTTTTATCCATGAACAAGCTAAGAAAAACAGTGACAGAGATTTAAACGCTTGGGTCGCCTTGGAACTTACAAAAACAATAGACACATTAAAACACGCTGGTGCAATGGATAGCGAAATTAGAATTGCATTCGCCGAAGCTATGAAAAAAGAAAGATAAAATAAAATGACAACCTCAATAATTGTATATGCTGCTGCGATCGGCCAGCTCTATTTACTGTCATATTTTTACCCTAAGCAGATAATAAACCGCATCAGCCATGTTCTGGATAAATACCCCGCCTCAACCCATCCAAAACTTTACCCAACAGAAAATGGTGAGGAACGTGCAAAAAAAGGCTTAACCAGATATAAATATATCACCCGGTCTACCCTTATACTCGGGATCATTTTGATGGTTGGCGCCTTAATCACCAAAACCGAAATAAAAGACTCTATGGTTACGTTATTCGCCATGTTGCAATTTTTTCCATTCATGCTGTTGGAAATTGCCGAATTAAATCACTACAAATTAATGCGTGAAGAAAATAAAGCTCCCAAACGCAGCGCTGATCTTAAACGGAGAAACTATTTCGATTATATTTCACCGCTCAAATTTTCCTTAGCAGTGATCATGTTTGGCATCTACATTACATTCAATTTATACCGCAATGATTTTAATCTTTCATTTGGCAGCGATGGTTTAATCACCCTTGTTACCATTATCGGTGTTCATATTTACTTTGCAATCACCGTCATCTGGATTATGTACGGAAAGAAGCTCGACCCTCATCAGGAACACAAAGACCGTGACCGCCATATTGGTGGCGTGGTTAGCACAACCTACCTAGTCAGCATTGCCGTAAGTACATTCCTGCTAATTTACGGTCTACTTCAACATTATAGTCTTGATCCCTGGGAGCCTGTAGCGCTTAGCATTTATTTCCAACTTTGCGCCTATATCGGTCTTGGAACAATGCTAAGAACAAACACGGTCGAAAATATCAATTTTGAGGTTTATAAAAGCTGATACAGCTCAAACATATTAAATGTTAGGCATTAATTTAGAGAAAATCTGAAGAATTCCCAAAATATTGACCAATATCAACAAAAACCCATTGTAATCTGCTATGGATACGTCCTATCTTGTGGCAAATTTAAAACATCAAAATATATGAGGACTAATTAATGATCAAAAATCTTTTACTCGCATCTGCTGCGGTGGGCCTTCTTGCTGCCTGTTCAGCTGAACAAAGTGGTGATGCCGGCAGCTCAACCGACATGGCACAAGCCTGTACTGCGGCTGACATCGTGCTGACAAATGGTGCCATTTATACGGTTAATGAAAATAACCCGACAGCCCAGGCCATTGCTATTAAAGACAGCAAATTTATTTATGTTGGTGATAATGATGGCGCGGCGCGTTATGCATGCGGTAATGCAAATGTAATCGACCTTGGCGGCCAAGCCGTTTATCCGGGTCTTATTGAAAGTCATGGTCATTTATCTGGTGTAGGTTTCCGTGAAGTAAACCTTAACCTTCAAGGGATCGATAGCCTTGCTGAAATGCTTGCAGCGGTTAAAACTTATGCCGAAGCGAACCCGGATATGGAATGGATTAGTGGTCGTGGCTGGATCGAAAAAGTATGGCCAGAAGCCCGTTTCCCAACCCGTCATGATATTGATGAAATTATTCCTGACCGCCCGGTAATACTGCGCCGTGCTGACGGACATGCGCTTGTTGCTAACACCATGGCCCTTGAAGCTGCTGGCGTTACACCGGCAAGCGAAAACCCGGTCGGCGGCCATATTAATCTTGATGAAAATGGCGAACTTACTGGAATGCTAGTGGATACGGCCATGGGTTATATGCGCGGTCTTACACCTTCTCCAACCCGTGAACAAACCAAAGCAGCTATTCAGGCAGGTACTGAAAGAAACGTTTCAATCGGTTGGACTAACTTCCAAAATGCTGGCGGGTCATACAATGGCTTTGAAATAATGAAGGAACTACACGCTGAAGGCAAACTCGCTCACCGTGTCTATCAGGCAATGGGTTTTGGTGATAGTTCAGCACGCCTTATCGAAGAAGGCGCACAAATCGATCCTGAAGATTATCTTACCGTTCGCGATATTAAAGCGGTTATGGACGGCGCGCTCGGTTCCCGCGGTGCGGCATTTATTGAACCTTATGCAGATTACGATACAGTCGGACTTATGCGTTACACGGTTGATCAGCTAACACCAATGCTTATTGATGCTCTTAAAGCCGGTATTCAGGTGGAAACACATGCGATTGGTGATGATGCTAACCGTAAAGTTCTTGACGCCTATGAAATCGCCCTAAACGCGGTTCCAAAATCTGAACGCCTCGTCAATGACCCACGCTGGCGTGTTGAACATGCGCAAAACATCCAACCAGATGATGTTGACCGTTTCATTGATATGGACATTATCCCGTCAATGCAGGCATCTCATGCGATCGGCGATCTTCATTTTGCCGGTGACCGTCTTGGTCAGGAACGTCTTGCCAATGCTTACCTATGGCGCACATTCATCGATAAAGGCGCGATTGTCCCTGGTGGTTCTGACCAACCAGTTGAAATCGGTGATCCACGTATCGAATTTTATGCCGCCGTTGCCCGTAAAGACCTCAACGGTTATTCCGGTGAAGGTTGGCATCCCGAGCTTGCCGTAACACGCGAAGAAAGCCTTAAAATGCTTACAATCTGGGGCGCTATGGCTGCCTTCCAGGAAGATGCACTTGGCTCTATTGAAGTTGGTAAACTTGCTGATGTATCCGTATTTGATAAAGACTGGATGACAATTCCACTTGATCAGATTATGTCATCAGAGAATACACTTACTATCGTCCATGGTGAGATTAAACATCAGAAGTAAGCTATTGATATAAAAAGAAAAAGGCCGCTTCTTGAAGCGGCCTTTTTTTATCTATTTAAATCAAACTTTTCGAGACAATCTCATAGACATGTTTGGAAAGACCGTCCTGCTTAAGAATATCTTCAAGCGTCGACACCATCATTTTTTGCCGATCAGCATCAAAAGCTTTCCAGCGGGTAAGCTGTTTGGCTAATCCGGCGGCAATCTGCGGATTTATAGGATCAAGTTCTTTTATGTTTCTTGCAAGAAACTCATAACCCCTGCCCGATTTATCATGAAATGAAACCTGATTAAGACCGCAAAATACACTTATCAGTGAGCGGACACGGTTTGGTGTCTTAAGATCAAAGTCCGCATGTTTATTAAGTACTTCAATTCGGTCAATAACTTCACTGCGGGTCGATAGCGCCTGCGCGCTGAACCATTTATCAATGACCAGCTCGTCATCTTGCCATTTATCATAAAAATTATCGATCGCCACTTCGCGACCCGGTGCATCACTATCTACCATGAAAGTAAAGGCCGCTATTTCATCGGTCATATTTGTGGCAAAATAATACTGCTGCGAACAAAGATTTAATATTTCTTCATCAGCAATTTCCATAAGGTAGCCAAGAACCATATTTTTAAGACGGCGCCTACCGACAGCAAGTGGTGAAAAGCGGTAAACTTCATTGGTATTGCATTCTTTATAAACTCTAAGCAAATCACTCTTTAGAGAAGTTGCCAGTCCCTGCACGACCATTTTTCGCGCTTTATGTATTGCGTCCACATCAATGGGCGACATTTCCTGCCCTAAAATCCCTTCAGATGGAAGAGCAAGCATTTCACCAATAAAGGCCTTGTCGAGGGTTTTATCATTTAACACTTTGCCTATCGCATTTATATAGTCGTCATCAAGCTTGAATGTTTTTCTCGTTTTCAAATCCTCAACCAGAGTAAGAATGATATCAGTGGAAATTACCTGTGCGGCTTCCCAACGATTAAAACTGTCACTATCATGGCCAATAAGGAAAATTTGATCAGCCCGATCAAAGCTGTTTCTAATTTTCACAGGAGCAGAAAAGCCCCGCAATATTGAAGGCACCGGTTTTTCGCTAATATTTTCAAACTGAAAAACCTGCCTGGCTTCTTTTAAATCCAGCAATATTGTGCCGCCGGGCAGCATTTCATTACCATCGCTATCCAGCAAACCCATTTCAATGGGAATATGCATTGGTTTTTTATTTGTTTGTCCGGGTGTGTCAGGCACCACTTGTGTGATGGTTAGATTGTATTTTTGCGTTTGCTCATCATAATTTCCAAGCACTGTTAATTCAGGCGTCCCGGCTTGCGAATACCATAACCTGAACTGACTTAGATCGACACCTGAACCGTCCTCCATCGCACAAACAAAATCTTCGCATGTTACAGCCTGTCCGTCATGACGTTCAAAATAAAGATCCATTGCTTTTCGGTATTTTTGTGGCCCAAGTAGCGTATGCATCATGCGGATTACTTCAGACCCTTTCTCATATACCGTCATTGTATAGAAGTTATTAATCTCAATATATGATTCCGGCCTTACCGAATGAGCCATCGGCCCACTATCTTCGGCAAACTGATGCTGCCTGAGTGTTCTCACATCACTAATGCGCGTTACGGCGCGGCTGCCCATATCGGCGGAAAATTCATGGTCGCGAAAAACCGTCAGCCCTTCTTTCAGGCTTAATTGAAACCAGTCGCGGCAGGTTACTCTGTTGCCTGTCCAGTTGTGAAAATATTCATGTGCCACCACTGCTTCAATGAATGAGAAATCCGTATCAGTTGCGGTTTCCGGTTTGGCAAGAACGCATTTAGTATTAAAAACATTGAGCGACTTATTTTCCATCGCTCCCATATTGAAATGGCTTACGGCTACTATATTAAAAATATCCAGATCATATTCCAGCCCATAAACATCCTCATCCCATTTCATGGATTTCTTAAGGCTAAGCATGGCATGAGTGCATTTTTCAAGGTCTTTACTTTCGGCAAATATCCGTAAAGTAACCTTTGTTCCGCTACGGGTCGTAAAGTGATCTTCAAGACAAGCAAGATCACCTGCAACAAGCGCAAACAAATAACTTGGTTTTGGAAACGGATCATCCCACGTCACATAATGTCGATCGCCTGCGCAGTCCCCGGCCTCCACCTGATTACCATTGGATAGAAGAACCGTATAATTCCCTTTGTCGGCCTCAATGCGTACCTTAAAGGTCGCCATAACGTCCGGACGGTCCGGGAAATAAGTAATATGCCTAAAGCCCTGCGCCTCACATTGGGTGCAATACATACCGTTTGATACATATAAGCCTTCGAGTGCCGTGTTTGAAGCCGGATCAATATCATTTTTGATCAGCAGTTCAAATTGATCAGGAACATCGTTTAAAGTAAGGGTCTCATCATCAAGGTTATATTCGGCGGGTGAGCCATCCACAGCAATAGAAACAAGCGTCATGTTTTCGCCGTTTAAAATCAGCGGGGCATGCTCTTCCCCTTGGCGCTTAATTTTTAACGTTGATGTCACATGGGTAACACCATCATGTAAATCAAAATTCAGTTCAACAGTTTCAATTGCAAAATCCGGCTTTTTATAATCCGCCAGATATTTTGTATTTGGCGCACTCAATTGCGCTTCGGCATTTGCCATACTTTATAATTCCGTCTTTAACCAGTCTATACTAACAACAACTACCCTGGTTCGGGTCCGTGGTCCGTGACACAACCCCCATTTTAGTTACCGTGGGTGAACGCTCATTAAAACCGCAACAGTTACTGAATGCAATATCTTTTTCTACAATGATTAAAGGCTCAATTGTAATCATATGATTTTTATAAGGTTCCATCTGCATTGCCTTAAAAGTCGTATCGCTTACGGCCGTTCTTTTACCACGAGGGAAACGGCGTCCCTGCTCATCAGTTACTTCTTTCCACGGACCTTTATAGATAACTGCCTGATTTTTATCATATGCCTCTGCTGCGTCACCCTTCCAGGCCAGCACGGTCATTGAGCGATATTCAATCCCTTCGACAATTTGCCATGGCTCATCATCAAATTTATCGATAGTAACGCCGTAAAAGCCAACATCTTCCAAAAGTGTGCCAAATTCATGTTCCTGAAAAGCACCAGAAATACACCCGCTCCAAAGTTTCTCATCCTTTTTTAAATGTTCGGGTGATATTTCATCTGAAACAATATCTGAAATGGCAATTCGACCACCTACTTTAAGCACCCTGTTCATTTCTTGAAATAATTGTTTTTTCTCTTTATCGGAAACAAGATTAAGCACGCAGTTGCTAACAATAATATCAATACTGTTATCGGCAATCATTGGGCTGTTCGCGCCTATTGCCTGGATTTCATTTTGAAGCGCGCTATAGCTTGCACTGTCAGTTACCGGGCTATTCTTAAGGTAATCATCAACCTGCCCCATATCGGTTTTAAGGTCCTGAATATTACCTTTTTTAAATTCAATATTTGAGTAACCTATCCGGTCAGCCACGATGGGCGCGTTTCTTCTGGCTAGATCAAGCATATCATCGGTCATATCGACACCAATCACTTTGCCCTCCTTACCAACGACCTGCGAGGCAATGAAACAAATTTTACCACCGCCAGAACCAAGATCAAGCACCACATCTCCGGGCCTTACATATTGTGATGGATCACCACACCCATAGTCCCGTTCGATTACTTCTGACGGAATTATTTTTAAATATTGCGCATTATAATTTACCGGGCAACAAAGTTCGGCCTGTCTTGTCTGAGCGCCTTCGGCGTATCTATCCTGCACTGACGACGTAATCTTCATATCCATTTTATATCTCACATAAGAATTATTTAAGTGAATAGAATATAGGAATATTTCAATCCGCTACAATCAATTTATTGTGATAGTAAAAATTATGGAAGATAAAGTTTTAGGCAGCTAGAATTCTTTCCACTTCATCAACTAAATCTTTTAGATGAAATGGTTTTTGTAGTAGTTTTGAATTTTTTGGACGTTCTGTACTACGGTCCATCGCTACAGCGGCAAACCCTGTAATAAACATTACCGGTAGATCAGTATACATTTTTGTTGCCCGTCGCGCCAACTCAATACCGTCCATACCCGGCATAACTATATCAGTAAGGAGCAGATCAAATTGACCAGATGCTAAGTGCGGCAACGCTTCGATACCGTGCGCAACCGTAACCACATCATAGCCTGCTTTTTCAAGGGACCGCATGAGAAAATTACGCATGGTTTCATCATCTTCGGCAAGTAAAATCTTTTGCACTTTTAATTATCCTTCAAAATACCCTAGAACTAATCTACAGCTTATATATGCGCTTAGCTTAAATATTAGTAAAGTTTATACAAAAAATATATTTTTAGCTATTTTTTTATTATCTATTCCTTTAGCATTTATCCAGATATGCCTAACGAATTTTGATCATAAAAATTATATGAAGTTATATTCTCTTAGAAAAGCCAAGACTAAAACTAATAACATTATCTATAATAGCCCCCATAGCGGGGAATGTTTTCCTGATGGCTTTTTAAATTCCACTCTCATTGATGAGCATACATTACTCTGTTCCGGCGATAGTTTTGTTGATCAGCTATATACGGAAGCGCAAAAGTGCGGTTCAGTGCTTCTTAGTAATAATTTCGCCAGAAGTTTTATGGACACCAACCGCGAAGCATATGAACTTGATCCGGAAATGTTTAATGACGAGATAACAGAAAAACTGAACAACCATAGTCAAAAAGTAAAACTGGGTTTTGGCTCTATCGCTAAATACGCCTATACCAGAAAAGATATATACAAAACCAAACTCCCCTTTGATCAAGCCAAACAAAGACTGCTTGATTACTACTTTCCTATTCACGACTGCTTGAACACATTGCTAAATGAAGAATATGACCGCTTCGGCTATTCACTTCTTATCGATTGCCATTCGATGCCTTCTTACGAATTTTTAGGACAGAAAAGCTTATCACACAATCAATCTGATATTATTCTCGGAAACCTTTATGGCTCAAGTTGCCATTCAGCTATTACAGATTATATAACCCGACATTTCAAAAAATATGATTTAACGGTTAGCCATAACGCACCTTTTGCCGGGGGCTATAACACCACTTGTTACGGCGCTCCCGATAAAGGCAGACACGCCATTCAAATCGAAATAAATAAATCACTTTATATGGACGAAAGTGCAAGAAAACTGAATAAGTATTTCGACCACCTAAAAGTAATCATCAGCGAACTAATGTTTCACCTTGATCAAGATATAGATGCATTGATTAACGATACAGATTAGGAAAAATAAAAGGCCATCCTGATTTTCAGGATGGCCCAAGGTTTAGGGAGGAAATGCTCTTTAGAGCGGTCACAAAGTCTCTACACCAAGATTTTGCTATGACTTATTCTTAATCTTTCCAGGTGCTATTGCAAGAGGAAAATTCCTTTTATTTTACAATGACTTAGCCTAAACATATATGTCACACTGTGACTTTTATGCAACAATTCTTCGTTTTGAAATAATGTATATATTTCAGATACTTAACTTAACAACTGCTAAAATTACACAAAAATATCACAGACTGTTTACATGAAAAAAATAATACTTTTATTGGAAAAATTTAGCTTTTCAGATCAATAAATAAATAATTTTAAAAATATTGACTGTTGTCCACTGAGTCTATTTCATATAAATTTCAATAAAAACAACACCCAAGGGGAAGATAAAGCGTGCTGGATTTTAATGATCCTATCATAATGTTAATGCTTCTACCGTTCCTGATCACCATTATCGGGCACGGACTGTTTCGTTATTTTGCTGGTGAAGGGCTTGGTCACACTCTGGCTAATTCGTCGCTGACCATTGCTTTTATCATCACGTTGCTACTGTTTTACGGCTTCCCCAATTTCCCGATCCGTATCAATACAGATCAGCTTCTTATAATTTGCCTGATATCGTTATGTTTTGGTTTCATTCAGGACCGCTATCCCAAAATCAGCTTCTTGTCCCCGCAAATTCACATTGCAATGATGATCCTTGTGGTCTTCTGGATATATTCAATTGATGCGCCCTTCCCGGTAATTCGAGCAAATATATTCTCCCTTGCCTATATAACCATCATTGCCATCATTTTGTTTCTTAAGCTTGAAGACATTCAATATAATGCCTTGCAAGCACCGGTCGCGCTCTTTTGGGCTGCAGTGGGGCTTTATGTAGTATCAAAAGGATCTGACATTCCGCTCAGTGAAAATCTTATGATGATCCTAATCGCCGCACTCGGTACTTATTTGGTTCTTAATTTCCCCAGCCCCAAATTCCCTTTTGGCGCCTCGGCCCTTTATCCCGGTTATTTGATAATTCTTACCGTAGCCATGCAGATGTATAGTGTGGAGCCTAGCCTTGCTTTTTCCCTGCTGATCCTAACGGCTATATTTTATACGGAAAATATTATACGTCTTCTGCCAAGCGACTATGCTACACCCGTCATTAGGTTAGTCATGCCGGGATTTCCCATAGCCGTTGCCTGGATTTTCTCCTGATTTTTACAAATTTGCAAAAAATTGGATGACCTGATACTCTTTCTTAAATAGTGAGAGGGACCCGTTATGAAATATATAATTGCAACATTTTACATTCTAATCTCAATTTCAACCGTTCATTCAAAACCGATGAGCATGAATGAACTTCTTAATGTTCCTTTGGTCGGCGATGCACAGCTTTCCCCCGATACAAAAAGCATGCTTTTTGTCAAAAGAACCGCCGACTGGCAAAAAAACAAACATGTAAGCACTATTTGGCGCGCAGGAACGGGTGATGATAGTTTAATCCAGATTACATCAAATATCAGCGATTCAACTGCTCCTCGTTGGTCACCGGACGGATCAAAAATACTATTTCTAAGTAAGCGCGGTGATGATGAAAATACACAAATTTATGTCATGCCCGTAAGTGGTGGTGAAGCAATCCGCCTTTCAAGTCACGCGACGTCTGTTTCTTCAGCTGAATGGAGTCATGACGGCAGTGAAATATATTTTCTTGCCAGTAATGACAAAAGTGACGAACAAAAAGCCCGTGAAAAAGTACAAGACGACATTTACAAGTTCGAACAAAATTACCAACAACGTCATCTTTGGAAAATATCCACAAGTGATAGCACTGAACAGCGTATTACAGAGGGCGACTTTACTGTTTCAAGGCTAAGCTTTTCAAGAGATGGAAATAAAATAATTCATAACCGCGGGCCTAATCCATTACTGGATGCAGCGCTTGAGACCGAAATATGGATCATGTCAAATGATGGCAGTGACGCGCATCCGGTTACCGACAATAAAAACCCTGAAAGCTGGGCCGAACTTTCGCCGGATAATGGATCACTAATTTATATTTCCTGGACCGACGAAAATGATCAGCCTTATTTTGAAAATAATCTTTTTATAATTCCGGCCAGTGGTGGCAAAGCAAAGCAGTTACTCGGAAACTTTGACTATGACATCCAACAGGCCCATTGGTCAGATGACGGAAACAGCATTTATTTCAAAGCCAATCTAGGCGTTCATAACGAACTATTTGAACTTGATCTAGACTCAGGCGAAATTTCACAGTTAACGAACGGTGAGCATACAGTCGGCTCATGGCAGTATTCACCGCGCAGTGATCAACATATCATGTCCGTCAGAACGGCTCATAATAATGGCGATTTCTGGTATATGGCCGCAAGCGATCCTGTTAAAATAACCAATATATATGACCATCTGTCTGATGACTTCGACTTACCAGATCAGGGCGTTGTGCGTTGGAAAGGTGAAGACGGTGTCGATGTAGAAGGAATGATCATTTATCCCAACGACTACAAGGAAGGAACACGCTACCCACTGGTCGTACAAACGCACGGCGGGCCACGTGCAGCCGATCAATGGGGCATTTATAGCTCCACATCATATGCCACAGTACTTGCTGCCAAAGGCTACGTAATCCTGCGGCCAAATTATCGCGGTAGCGTCGGGTACGGCGATGCATTTGTGCGTGATATGGTCGGCAGTTATTTTAATCAGTCGCATCTAGATGTGATGACCGGCATTGATCATTTGATAAATGAAGGCATTGTCGACGGCGATAAACTTGTCAAAATGGGATATAGCGCTGGTGGTCACATGACCAATAAACTAATTACCTTCACCAACCGATTTAAAGCGGCCTCATCAGCAGCGGGGACCGTAAACTGGATATCCATGTATAGCCAAAGTGATACCCGCATTTACCGCACCCCATGGTTTGGCGGCACACCGTGGCAGGAAGATGCACCGATAGATACCTATTGGGATCATTCGCCGCTCAAAGACATTTCCAATGTCACAACACCCACGATGGTCATCGTCGGCGGTGCTGATGTGCGGGTGCCAAAACAGCAATCTATTGAACTATACCGCGCCCTTAAATCTAACGGCGTCGATACCACACTTTATATCGTTCCACGTGAACAACATGGCTGGCGCGAGCTTCGCCACAGACTATCCAAAATGAATGTTGAAATGACCTGGTTTGAGAAATATGTCCATGGCAGGGACTTTGAATGGGAAGTTGTTCCAGAACAATAAAATAACCAATAAAAACAAAGATCAGAACCTATTGATTTCATCCATTCTGCTCGCGCATAATTTCAGCGGCTATTGGGAAAAGGCTCACAGGGCATAGCGGGGCTACGTTCAAGGGCCTTTTCCCAATAGCCGCTGAAATTTGCCGAGCCCGTTACGGGTCGCATGATAAGTTAAAATATGTACGAAGAACAATCTTGCCAATGGAATAACCATTGCCTGCACTTGTTTTCTACCTATTTTAACTTATCATGCGACAGAATTACATGAAATCAATAGGTTCTGATCTTTTTTCATCTTTAAATAGACATGTGGTAATAGATAGCTATACTGCGCCGACTTTTTTATTAGCAGCTAACTTATTGGCGACCCATTATGACCTTA
>JABJKT010000078.1 GCA_018660225.1 Kordiimonadaceae bacterium | reverse complement strand
TAACTTCAGGGAAAGTGCCACAGAAAGCAAACCGCCAATTTTATTGGTAAGGGTGAAAGGGTGCGGTAAGAGCGCACCGCCTTTTTGGTGACAAGAAGGGCATGGTAAACCCCACCGGGTGCAAAATCGAATAGGAACGACAGGCCTTGGCCGCTTCCTTCCGAAGTGTCGTTCGGGTTGATTGCAAGAGGTAGCTGGCAACAGTTATCCTAGATGAATGGTCTTACAAATGAGTGATCATTGGACAGAACCCGGCTTATAGGCCATCTGACATTTTAATTTTCTTCTTTAATCTTTTTGTAGCTTTAAACGGCCTTCATTTATAACATAAAAATTCGGTATTTTTCCTTACACGGGCTTGGCGATGATAATGTTTTATTTATCCATAAGAGTATGCTTCTTGATGAAATATAGCAAAGGGCTATTCAGTTTGATTTTATGGCCTATCCGGGACAGATCCACTGATTGGGACGGGATAGAATGAGAAGGCGGCACGTTTACGAAACTATGAAGCGTTATTTTGATGACCATTTAAAATAATAAACTACAACAGAAATTAAACTATTTATTAACTGGACGCTATTATTCTGTCAAAAAATTTTATATAATTAGGATTACCATGTCCATAAGCGATGTAAAAAAAATTCTTAAAACAATGCGCAAGCATAACAGGAGAGCTATAGTTCTTCCTGCTTTGCTTGATGTTGATGGTGAATTGGTTTCGTGCACAGCTTATGATATGTCGCTCGGCGGGATGCGCCTTAAAGTCGATGTGCCAATCGCTGGAAATTCGAACGTAATTATAAAAATAAAAAATAAACTAAATCAGGTAGCCAAAGTCGTGTGGGCGGCAGAAGGTTTTGTCGGGCTTAACTTTACCGATAATCCAAAAACTATAAAGGCTGGATTAGGGACACTTGCAACTAATCTGAATTAATTATAAATTGGTGGGAATATTCATGTTGTTGACTTATTGGTAATAATTGGTCATGAAAGACATATTAATTTTAAACGGAAATGACATAAAAATTGGAATCTGAATTTCAAAATAGAAAAAGTAACCGCCAAAATGTATTGCTGAAATCTAAAATTGATGTGGGGAGTTATTATTTTGAAGCACTTGCTTATGACCTATCCTTGAGCGGCGCAAAAATAAAGTTAAATCTACCGCTGGAACGTGGTTCTGATTTTGTTATTTCCTTTAGGGATAGTAAACATATTCCTTCAAAAGTTTCCTGGGTAAAAAATGGCTTTATGGGCCTTGAATTTAAATACTCGCCCGACCGGGTGAAAAGTATTTTTGGTAGTCTGGGCGAGCGACTGGAATAATTTCCAGAATATATACCCGATTCCTTTTTCTGCGATTCTCTACGTTATTTTAGCGTTATTTTAGTCTTTTTTTTATCTTTTATTGGCATTTGCCCATAAAAACCCATTTTAATGATTTTTCCACAATAAGTTTATATTCAAGTTCATCAATTCATTTCTTTGATTAAGTCATTGATAATAAATGATTTTGACTATTCATTATGGCATTTTAATGAATTCTTAACCCCATACATTATACATTATATCCCATTGACGGGCATCTTATCCCATGATATTCCATTTAAGGAACAAAGTGGGACAAAACCCGCAATAATCAAATATTTTACTGATCAAGAATTTTTGGACGACAAAATGCCGTTATTTATGTCTAAATACACCAATAAGGTGGATCGAAAGGGTAGGGTCTCTGTACCAGCCCAATTTCGTGCGGCATTACCGTCAGGTTTCCAGAAATCTATCGTCGTTTATCAGGCCGTAAATCATGATGCCGTTGAATGTTGTGATCTTCTGCATATTGAAAAGGTAAATGATAGTTTTGAGGGGTTCGCTCCTTATTCCGATGAACATGATGAATTTAGTCTGGCATTAATGTCCGGACTTGTGGAACTTACCTTTGATGGTAATGGCCGGATAATTTTGCCTCAGGATTTGATGGAATTTGCCGGTATAACTGAATATGCGACCTTTGCAGGTAAAGGAAAAACATTCCAGGTATGGGAGCCGGAAGCGTTTAAGCAAGAACTCGAAAAGGCCCGTAATAAAGTTAAAGAAAAAAGATCAATGTTACGTTTTCGCCCAGATATAAACTCAGGTAGCGATAAGGGAGGGGATAATGACCGCTCTTAATCCACCTGTTGAGCGCTCTACTTCCGGATCCGATCATATATCTGTAATGCTTAATGAAGTCATTGAAGCTCTTGAGCCAACGGGTGACGGTGTTTACGTGGACGGCACATTTGGTGCTGGCGGATATAGCCGGGCAATTTTGCAAAAAAATGTTTCTATGCTCTGGGCAATTGACCGTGATCCAACGGTCATGGCAGCGGCACAAAAACTCGGAAAGGAATTTCCAGGTAAATTTGCACTTCTTCAAGGTTGTTTTTCAGATATGGAAAATTTGCTTAAAGCAAGTGGCCAGGATTATGTCGATGGCATCGTGCTGGATATTGGTGTTTCCTCAATGCAGCTTGATCAGGCGGAGCGGGGCTTTTCCTTCATGAGGGATGGCCCGCTCGATATGCGGATGGGTGATCAGGGTAAGACGGCCGCTGATGTGGTTAATGAAACTGAAGAAGAAGAGTTAGCCAATATTATATATCAGTTTGGTGAAGAAAGAGCATCGCGCAGGGTTGCCCGTGCCATTGTAGAGGCGCGCGCTGAAAAAGATTTTGAAGGAACTCTGGAGCTTTCGAAGGTGGTCGAAAAAGCAGTGGGTGGTCCAAAATACAAAAAAGGTAAAAGACAAATTCACGGGGCGACCAGAACATTTCAGGCGCTGAGAATTTATGTCAATGATGAGCTAGGCGAACTTAGGCGCGGCCTGGAAGCCGCCGAAAAAATGCTTAGCCCCGGTGGTCGGCTTTGTGTCGTTACTTTTCATTCACTGGAAGACCGGATTGTAAAAGAATTTTTTAAATTACGCAGCGGTGATATATCGCGCGGCTCACGGCATATGCCGGTGCAGGGTGAGGATATGCCTGATCCGACATTTAGCATGACGTTTAGAGGCGGTAAAAAGGCTTCAAAAAATGAGACCGACATAAATATTCGGTCACGTTCAGCAAAACTAAGAGCAGCGGTGCGCACCAACGCGCCCGCGTGGGTAAAGGAGGTTACGGCATGATTAAAATATTTGCAGCATTTGCATTACTGACAGTAATGATTTCAACCGCTTCTGTTTATAACCTGAAACAGGCAACTTATGACCTGGAAGAAAAGAAGCGTGATATCAGCGCGCAAATATTAAAAGACCGCGAAGCGATAAAGGTTTTAAAAGCAGAGATGGCCTATTTATCACGGCCAGAGCGACTTGAAAGACTTAGTCGCCGTCATTTGGTGCTTGATGCTACTCAAAATGAGCAAATAGCATCTAACCTTAATGAACTGACGGTGCGGGATAATATACAAATGGTCAATATGCCGGTCGATAATTTTCAGATGTTTCTTCCGAGACAAAAGCCTGACCCTCTTGCCGCGAAAAGAAATAACGAAGTTTTTGTGGCGGCTGAAAATATAACAGTCGCCAGCTACGTTGAAAAGAAAGAGAAAGAAAAAGTCATACAGGACATAAATTATGAACAAAAAAGCCTGTATGAGAGAATTTTAGCAAAAATTGGTAATTAAAAAGGGAATTTATAAGTGAAGCCAATTGATTTGCGAGTGGAGGGAGCCCGCCAAGGTACGATGGAGGTCGCCCGAAACCGAATAATATTAGTAATGGCTTTTTTTACACTGGGTTTTCTAAGCTTGGCTGTGAAGCTGATTTCTATCGGCGTTTTTCAGGCAAATAATTCCACTGGTTATCAGACGGCAAATGCCAATGGATCTCTTCTAATGGCCCGCGCTGATATTGTCGACCGCAACGGAGTGGTGCTGGCAACTAATCTAAAAACGCCTTCTTTAGGTGTTCACCCTAAGCTCATTGAAGATGCTGAACTTCTTTCCTATAAAATTGCAGAGGTATTACCGGGTCTTAAGCGCAGCGATATCCTTGAGGATCTAACATCCGCTTCGCCCCATGCCTGGATAAAAAGGCAGCTCACACCAAAACAAATGTTTGAAATTAATAAGCTTGGCGAACCAGGATTGGTTTTTTCTGATGCTGAAAAGCGTATTTACCCCCATGGTAATCTGGTTTCGCATGTACTCGGTTCTGTTGGTTTTGAAAATAAACCGACCGCTGGCGTTGAGCTTTATTATGATGAAAGGCTTTCTGACCCGATGCGTTCTGAAGACGCGCTGGAGCTTTCCATTGATATCAGACTTCAACATATCCTTAATCAGGAACTTAAGACTTATATCGACAGGTTTTCTGCCAGAGGTGGCGCTGGGGTAATCCTTGATGTGAATAGCGGTGAAATTCTTGCGCTTACGTCATTGCCGGATTTTGATCCTAATGAATATATCGCGGCTAATGATCCAAAAAGATTTAATCAGATTTTGCAGGGTGTTTATGAACTGGGTTCTGGCTTTAAAACTTTTACCATTGCTTCAGGGCTGGATAATGGTGTTGTTGACCTTACCGAAGGTTTTGATGCATCAAAACCGGTCCGGGTTTCTGGATTTACCATTCATGATGATCATGCAAAAAACCGCTGGTTAAGTATTCCTGAAATTTATGTTTATTCATCAAATATTGGCACCTTGAAGCTTGCTCAGGAAATCGGCGTGGAACGCCAGAAAGAGTTTTTTGAAAAACTTGGTCTTTTCCGTAAAACTGATGTTGAAGTTTTTGAAGTTGCCCGTCCTATTCTGCCTAGGCAGTGGGGCCCAACCGAGCTCGTTACCACATCTTATGGTCACGGCATTGCGGTAACGCCGCTTCATTTGGCAAATGGGGTTGCGGCGATGGTGAATGGCGGACGCCTTAATCCTGCCACCTTGATAAGGAAAGATGCATCTGATGTTGAGGAAATTTTATTTGATACTGAGCAACCGCAGGTTATTTCAAAAAACACTAGTGAATTAATGAGAAATCTTATGCATTTGGTTGTGGAATACGGCACGGGAAAAAGTGCAAAAGTTGATGGCTATTTAATCGGTGGCAAGACAGGTACTGCTAATAAGCCTGCCGAAAAAGGCGACGGATTTAGAGGGTATAAAAGTGAAATTATTTCATCCTTCGTATCTGTTTTCCCCATAGACAAACCAAAATACGTAGTGTTCGCCATGCTTGATGAACCGAACGGTATAAAAGAGACCTTCAATATGGCTTCGGGGGGTTGGACCGCTGCGCCGCTGGTGGGAAATATAATTCGCCGAATGGGCCCGCTTATGGGCATCGAGCCAACCAAGACCAAAGAAATTGAATATGAAGATTTAATGCTAGTATCCGAAAGTGTAGAATGAAATTAAGTGAAATTATAAATAACGAAGACCAAAGTTTTGATGTGGATATTTGCGGCATTACTGCCGATAGTCGCAGGGTAGACGCTGGTTTTATGTTTGTTGCTTTACCGGGCCTTAATTTTAATGGTGCTGATTTCATTGAAGATGCTATTGCTTCCGGTGCGACCGCGATATTATGTTTGCCGGAAGCTAAGCTTGAAAATAATGATGTGGTTTGGATACTTGATGATTTTCCGGGAAGAATATTTCCTCATTACGTATCGCGTTTCTTTAATGCTCAGCCAGAGAATATTGCAGCGGTAACCGGCACTAATGGTAAAACATCGGTGGCATTTTTCACCCAACAAATATGGAAGCATCTCGGTATTAAATCGGCTTCTGTGGGAACGTTGGGCATTCAGGCGGATGGCTATCAAAAAACAACCGGACTAACGACTCCTGACCCCGTTGTTATTCATAAAGCGCTCAGTGAACTTTGTGACCTTGGCGTTGATCATGTTGTGTTTGAAGCATCAAGCCATGGGCTGGATCAACGAAGACTGGACGGCGTAAATATATCGGCTGCGGCCTTTACAAATTTAACCCATGACCATCTTGATTATCATAAAACCGAACGGGAATATTTTAACGCCAAGAAAAGACTATTTTCAGAGGTGCTAAGTCCTTCGAAAACGGCCGTGTTAAATATTGATAGTCCACTGGTTATGGAAGTGCAGAATATCTGTGAAGCAAAAGGACATAAAATTATTACCGTTGGTCATGATGATGGTGATATTCGTCTTCTTAATCAATGTACGTCTTCAACAGGTCAGGAAATCACGGTAAGTTACCGCTCGAAAATATATGATATATCCTTGCCGCTCGTTGGTCATTTTCAAGCCATTAATGCCCTTATGGCCGTTGGACTTGTTATTGGTTGTGGCGGTGACGCGGACAGTGCCTTTAAGGCTTTATCCTATCTTCGCCCGGTGCGCGGACGGATGGAACAGGCCGGACGACATCCTACCGGGGGACGTGTTTATGTGGATTATGCTCATACTCCCGATGCGCTTGATACCGTTTTACACGCATTAAAGCCTCATGTAAGGGGCAAGTTATCAGTGGTGTTCGGTTGCGGCGGCGACCGTGATAAAACAAAACGTAAGATCATGGGCGAAATTGCCAAGAACTTGGCCGACCGGGTATATGTGACCGATGATAATCCGCGCTCAGAAAAACCGTCAGATATTAGAGAGGAAATACTAACCGGCTGTCCAGAAGCAGTTGATGCCGGTAACCGTGCAACGGCCATTCAATGCGCAGTTTCAGAAATGGAACGGGGCGACATTTTGCTTGTGGCTGGTAAAGGGCATGAACAGGGACAGACCATTGGCGATGATGTGTTTGACTTTGATGACGTATCAGTAGTGCGCTCGGCAATTGCTACGCTTGAGCAAGCGGAATTAGAAAATAAACGTAATACAAATTAGAAAGGCAATTAATAACCATGAGTTTACTACCCTTATGGACATCGGGAGAACTAGAAACAGTTTTCGGCACTAAACTTGCCGGAAAATGGAATAGCTTTGGCGTGTCTATAGATAGTCGTACTTTGGAAGAGGGTGATTTATTCTTTGCGCTCTGCGGGCCCAATTTTGATGGCCATGGTTATGTTGAAGCTGCTTTTGAAAAAGGAGCCGCTGGTGCGGTGGTAACAAAGAAAGTCCTCGGTGTGGACGCTGATAAGCTTATTATCGTTGATGATGTAATGGCCGCCCTTGTTAAGCTTGGCAAAGCGGGCAGGGGAAGAGTAGATATTCCGATCATTGCCGTGACGGGAAGTGTTGGGAAAACCGGCACCAAAGAAGCCTTAAAAGCCGCCCTTTCCCGCTATAAGAAAACCCACGCTAGTGTGCTGAGTTATAATAATGATGTTGGCGTGCCATTATCGCTGGCAAGAATGCCTTATGATGCGCAGTACGGAATATTTGAAATGGGAATGAACCATGCTGGCGAGCTTAAAGAGCTTGTCAAAATGGTGCGCCCGGATGTTGCTATTATTACTACCGTTGATTTGGCTCATAGCGAATATTTTAAGAATGTCGAAGAAATTGCCGATGCCAAGGCTGAAATATTTACGGCTATGAATGGCGGCGGAACGGCCATATTGAATTATGACAATGACCATTACGAGCGGCTGGTAGAAAAAGCGCAGCAGGCCGGTGTTGAAAAAATTATCTCATTTGGAAACAGTGAACTGGCTGATGTAAAAGCGCTTCGGCATTTTTTCCATGATACATGTAGCTGTGTAATCGCCGATATTATGGGTAAGGTTATGACTTATAAAGTCGGCATGCTTGGCTTCCACTGGGTAATGAATTCACTTGCCGTTCTTGCAACAGTTGAAGCGGTTGGTGCCGACCTTGGCTTAAGTGGGCTTGGGCTTGCAGAGCTCAAACCGCTCTCTGGGCGTGGCAGACGCGACCGCATTCATTTTGATTTGGTAGGCAATGCCTCATTCTTGCTGATAGATGAAAGCTATAATGCCAATCCAGCAAGTATGAGGGCGGCAATAAATACTTTGGGACAATGTGAGAATAGTAATTCGGGGCGAAAAATAGCGGTTTTAAGTGATATGGGTGAGCTTGGCGATCAGGCGGATCAATTGCACTGCGATCTTGCTCCCCATTTGTCTCAAGCGAAAGTCGATAGATTATTTGTCGTTGGAAAACATATGAAGCAACTGGCCGATTTTGTCGTTGTTAAATTTCCCGACATTAACGTGAGCTATTTTAACGATAAAAATGCCCTTGAACGCGCCCTGCTGCATGATATTCGCGGTGGTGATGTTGTTATGGTTAAAGGGTCTAATTCAGGCAAAATGAGTTCGACAGTACACAAACTAAAAAAGCTTGACCTTAACCGGGAAAAGCAAGCGGTCAGCAATTAAAAGGATAAAGGTAAAATAATCAATGCTCTATCATTTTTTAACGTCATTAAGTGATGAATATAGCTTTTTAAATGTCTTTAGTTATTTGACGTTCCGGACGGGCGTTTCATTATTTACGGCTTTTATTATTAGTTTCTTATTTGGCCCCAAAGTCATTTTTATGTTGAAGAGCAAGCAGAAAAAAGGCCAGCCGATCCGTGATGATGGACCTGAAAATCATATATTGACAAAACAGGGTACGCCGACAATGGGCGGTTTCCTTATCCTGCTTGGTTTAAGTTCGGGTACACTTTTATGGGCAGATCTGACCAATCAATATATATGGGCCTGCTTGCTTGTGACGACAGGATTTGGCTTTATAGGCTTTTTGGATGATTATGCGAAAATTACAAAATCCAGCTCTGCCGGGGTATCCGGGAAAGTAAAATTATTGCTCGAGGTTCTTGTTTCGCTTGGTGCCGTATTAATCATTATAAATGCCGCTGGCCCAGAGATAGGCAATAAATTTGCACCACCCTTTTTGAAAGATGTACTGATCGATCTGGGGTGGTTTATGATCCCATTTGCGATGTTCGTTCTTGTAGGGGCATCAAACAGTGTCAACTTGACCGATGGTCTAGATGGCCTGGCGATTATGCCGGTGATAATTGCTGCAGGTACTTTTGCCATCATTGCCTATGTGGTTGGTAACACGGTTTACGCAGAATATCTAAACCTGACCTATATTGAGGGGACAGGAGAACTGGCAGTATTTTTAGCGGCTATAATTGGTGCCGGGCTCGGGTTCTTATGGTTTAACGCGCCCCCTGCGATGATTTTTATGGGCGATACCGGTAGCCTTTCACTTGGTGGAGCGTTAGGGGCGGTTAGTGTGATTACAAAACATGAAATTGTTCTTGCCATTGTCGGTGGGTTATTTGTACTGGAGACCGTTTCGGTCATTGTTCAGGTGGCCTCTTTCAAGCTGACAGGTAAGCGGGTTTTTCGCATGGCACCCATTCATCACCATTATGAGAAAAAAGGTTGGGCAGAGCCAACCATTGTGATCCGGTTTTGGATCATTGCCGTACTGCTGGCTCTTATCGGTCTAGCCACATTAAAACTAAGGTAAAAAAGAAATAAAATGAGCACTTTTTCAAGAACAGATAATAGTATTATAAGCACATGGTGGTGGACTGTGGACCGCTGGCTGCTTATGTCTATTGCTCTTCTAATTGCTATTGGAATGGTTCTGGTATTTGGCGCAAGTCCGGCTGTTGCAGAACGTATTGGGCTGCCCAGTTTTCACTTTGTGGAGCGGCAAGTTATTTTTCTGATAATGTCGGTATGTGTAATGTTCAGTGTCTCGTTGATGACACCGATCATGGTGCGCCGTATCGGCGTCGTCTTATTTTTGGCATGCCTAGTCCTACTTGTGGCTACTCTTTTCCTTGGCCCGGAAGTGAAGGGCGCACGGCGCTGGATACCGATCGGATCATTTTCGCTGCAGGCGTCTGAATTTATGAAGCCAGCCTTTATTATATTCACGGCCTGGATGTTCGCGGAAAGTAGTAGAGTGCCGGGTTTTCCGGGATGGAAAATTTCTATTATTTCATGTATTGCAGTCATAAGCTTACTGATAATGCAGCCTGACTTCGGCCAAACTATATTAGTATCATTTGTCTGGGGAATTCAGCTCTTTATGGCGGGCCTTGCATGGATCTGGGTTGGCGGACTTGTTGTGTTGGCACTTGGTGGACTTTTGGCGGCTTATTTATTTCTACCCCATGTTACGGACAGGATTGACAGATTTTTTCATCCGGAAAATGCTGATACCTATCAGGTTGACCTTGCAATAGATGCTTTTAAAAATGGTGGAATTTTAGGAACGGGCCCTGGTGAGGGTGTCGTGAAAATGCGCCTGCCTGACGCTCATTCCGATTATATATTTGCGGTGGCTGGTGAAGAATTTGGCGTTGTTGTTTGCTTGCTTATTATCAGTATATTTGCCGTCATTGTAATCAGGGGATTTGTTAATCTTCTGAAGGAGCAGGACTTGTTCACGGTTCTTGCTGTGGCGGGTTTGCTGATACAATTTGGTATTCAAGCCTTTATTAATCTGGCCGTCAATCTATCCATTTTACCCAGTAAGGGAATGACGCTTCCTTTTATAAGTTATGGTGGTTCATCCATGCTTGCGCTGGCGATTGGCATGGGAATGATTTTATCACTGACGCGGCGTTATAGTAAATATAAACCCGGGCAGACCAATTTATCATGGGGGCAAAAATGATTAGGCTTCGTACCAGTCATATTGTCCTTGCTGCCGGTGGCACTGGCGGTCACATGTTCCCAGCGCTGGCGCTGATGGAAGAATTGCTTGAGCGGGGGCATAAGGTTAGCCTTATTACTGATAAGCGCGGGCTTAAATACCGTAAAATGTTTAAAGGCGCCAAGATTTATCAAGTGGGTAGTGCATCATTTTCTGACAAAGGCATATTAGGTAAAATATTAGCTATACCAAAAATTATTAGCGGTATATTCGAGGCTAGATCAATATTAAAAATGATCGCTCCGGGAGCCGTTATCGGCTTTGGCGGTTATCCCTCGTTTCCAACCATAAGAGCTGCTTTATCCCTTAAGGTTCCCACCTGTCTTCATGAACAAAATGCAGTATTAGGGCGGGTGAACAGATATATGGCCAAGTCAGTGGATGCGGTCGCACTTTCATTTGAAGAAACAGCCAAAGTAAACTGGCACAGCTATAATTATACAGCCGTGACTGGAAATCCGGTTCGCAAGGAAATCGTTGAAATTGGCGATCTTTACTATCCTACACTCGGTGATGAGCGGATATTCAGGATACTTGTCATTGGCGGCAGTCAGGGTGCTAAAATATTCAGCGAAGTCGTTCCTCAAGCGGTCTCCACATTACCAAGGGCGTCGCAGCGGCGCCTGCAAATTACCCAGCAATGCCGCGATGAAGATATTGAAGCGGTAAGAGCGATCTATGCCGATACAAAAATTGCCGTTGAGCTTACAACATTTATTGAGGATCTTCCGACTTGTCTGCGTTGGTCGCATTTGGTCATTGGCCGGGCAGGAGCGTCAACAGTTTCTGAACTTACGACCGCAGGTAGGCCGGGCATTCTGGTGCCTTATCCTTATGCCACTGATGACCACCAAACGGCGAATGCGAAAGAGATGATCACGAACGGTGGTGGTTGGCTTTATAACAATAGAGACTTTAACGCCAAAACACTGGCAAAAGTGTTGCAGCGTATGTCACGCCATCCAAATGAAGTATGGACCGCGGCGGAGCAGTCAAGAAAATTAGGCAAACCTTATGCTGCAAAAGATCTGGCAGATGTGGTAGAGCGTCTGGCCCTTGTTAAAGGTGACCGGGCAGCGGTTAAAATAAATAAAATACCAGTAGAAGAAGCAAGCGAAGGAATACGGGCCGAAAGATGAGTAAGGAAATAGGATCAAATAATATTGGTCACCCTGTAAATATCGGAACATTACATTTCGTCGGTATCGGCGGTATCGGAATGAGCGGTATTGCAGAGGTTATGCATAATTTCGGCTATAAAATTCAGGGCAGTGACATATCGGAAAATGCTAATGTCATTCGGCTGCGTAAGCTGGGCATAAAAGTCTTTATCGGCCAGAGAGAAGAAAATCTGGATGGCGCATGGGGCATTGTTGTTTCCACAGCCATTAAACCAGATAACCCGGAAGTGGTAGCGGCAAGATCACTGAAAATGCCGCTTATCAGACGTTCAGAAATGCTAGCTGAATTGATGCGCCTTAAATGGTGTATCTCTGTAGCGGGGACCCACGGCAAAACAACCACAACGACCATGGTTTCGGCTGTGCTTGATGAGGCAAATTATGATCCGACCGTTATTAATGGCGGCATCATTAATGCTTACGGAACCAATGCTCGTCTAGGGGAAGGTGACTGGATGGTCGTTGAGGCCGATGAAAGTGACGGTACATTTATTAAAATACCTTCTACTGTGGCGGTGGTTACCAATATTGATCCAGAGCATTTGGATTTTTACGGTGATTTTGAAAATGCCAAGGCCGCTTTTAAAACGTTCGTTGAAAATGTTCCCTTTTATGGCTTTACGGCCATGTGTATTGATCATCCGGAAGTTCAGGCGCTGATTGGCAAAATTATTGACCGAAGAATTGTTACTTACGGCTTTAGCCCGCAGGCAGAAGTGCGCGGCATCAATGTTTCTTTTAACGAAGGTTCAGCCCATTTTGATGTTGAGTTCAGCAATCGTCAGGATGATGACGTTAAAGTGTTGAAAAATATCACAATGCCCATGCCCGGCAGACATAATATATCAAACGCCCTTGCGGCAATTGCTGTATCTCATGAGCTAGGGATTTCTGATGACGTTATCCGCAGTACATTTTCCAAATTTTCAGGGGTTAAACGCCGCTTTACCCTTGTTGAAAAAGTTGGTGGTGTGACCATAGTTGACGATTATGCCCATCACCCGGTCGAAATATCTTCGGTTCTTAGTGCGGCCCGTGAAGCTTATAACGGAAAAGTAATCGCCGTGATGCAACCCCATAGATATACAAGACTTGAAAGCCTTTTTGATGAATTTTGTGCCTGTTTTAATGATGCGGACACGGTAATCGTTGCGCCGGTTTTTGAAGCTGGTGAAAAACCCATTAAAGGGGCGGACCAGAAAGCCTTAATAGATGGTCTTCAAAGCGCGGGACATAGAGGGGTCGTGAAAATAGACGGCCCCGAAGAATTACCTAAAGTGATCGGGGCGTTAGCAGAAGAGGGTGACTTGGTAATATATCTTGGCGCCGGTTCGGTGAGCCAGTGGGCTTACGCACTTCCTGACGGGTTAAGAAAGGAAAAGGGCTGATGTCGGCCACTCTTAATCATAGAATCCTTGATGATTTTAATCTGGATGTGCGGGGAAAAATAGAATTTGATGCGACGCTTTCAAAACTGACATGGTTCCGTACTGGCGGTAATGCCGATATTCTTTTTACCCCTGAGGATGAAGAGGATTTATCTATTTTTTTAAAGTCACTACCCGGTGATATACCCGTTATGGCGCTTGGTGTGGGCTCTAATATGCTTATTCGTGACGGCGGGATTGAGGGCGTCGTCATTAGGTTTGGCAAAAGATTTTCTGGGATCAGCCATGTTGAAAATATGATTACGGCTGGCTCCGGGGCACCTGATATTTCAGTTGCTCGTGCGGCACTTGATGCAGAGCTTAGCGGGTTTGAATTTTTGCGTGGCGTGCCAGGCACTATTGGCGGGGCGCTTAAAATGAATGCTGGCGCCTACGGGGCAGAGATCAAAGATATATTCGTCAAAGCCCGCGCCGTAGATAGAGCCGGTAATCTTCATGAATTAAACCATCAGGATATGGGTTTTTCTTATCGCCACACTGGTGTGCCGGATGATTATATTTTCGTAGGCGCTACTTTTAAAGGAAGCGCTGGCGATGCTGTAGAAATTAAAAAACGCATGGATGAAATTGCGAATACTCGCGAAGAAAGCCAACCACTTCGCACCAGAACAGGTGGCAGCACATTTAAAAACCCGGCAGGTCTCTCGGCATGGAAATTTATCGATGATGCAGGATGTCGCGGTCTTAAAATTGGCGGGGCACGGGTTTCAGAAAAACATTGTAATTTCCTGATAAACGAAGGCAGCGCAACTGCAACGGATATTGAAGAGCTTGGTGAAGAAGTGCGGCGCCGGGTAATGAACAATTCAGGATTGAAGCTTGAATGGGAAATTAAAAGAATAGGGAGGCAGATATGAATAAATATAAACATGTCTGTGTCCTTAAAGGCGGCTGGTCGAGCGAGCGCGAAGTGTCACTGGTTAGCGGCGCGGCGGTCGCAAATGGCCTTAGAGATGCGGGTTATCAGGTTAGCGAAATTGATGTAAAGCCCGATATTTCAGAAGTTTTGAAGGCGCTAAAACCAGATGTGGTCTTTAACGGGCTTCACGGCACATGGGGTGAGGATGGCTGCGTTCAGGGTATTTTGGAAACATTAAAAATCCCGTACACTCATTCCGGTGTTAAAGCATCAGCCCTTGCCATGGATAAAATATTATCAAAGAAATTATTTAAGTCCGTGGGCATTGCCTGCGCGCAAGATAAAATAGTTTCGATCAAAGAACTATTTGAAAATGAACCAATGGCACGGCCTTTTGTCGTTAAGCCTTATAATGATGGCTCAAGCGTTGGTGTCGTCATTGTTATGGAAAATGATCAATTTTCAGAGGATCAAGACGGCCCGTGGAAAAACACAGATCATCTGATGGTCGAAAAATATATTCCTGGCCGTGAATTAACCGTATCGGTAATGGGCGACAGAGTGCTTTGCGTTACAGAACTTAAACCAAAAAAAGGCTTTTATGATTATAAAGCTAAATACCAGGACGGAATGACGGATCATATTCTGCCGGCTGACCTTAGTGAAGAGCATTATAATTCCCTTATGGAAATGGCCTTAAAAGCCCATAATATTTTAGGATGCCGCGGTGTCAGTCGTTCTGATTTTCGCATGGACGAGGATGATACATATATTTTGGAAACCAATACTCAGCCGGGCATGACCCCTCTTTCGTTACTTCCCGAGCAAGCCAAATATAGTGGAATAGGATTTTCAGAACTTGTCACCTGGATGGTAGAGGATGCATCATGCGAGCGGTAAAAAATTCCCGAGATCAAAAAGGCAAAATGAAGCGCGGTGAGAAAGAAGCAATAAGTTTGCGCCGACGTCGCCTGATGAAAAATATCATGAACGGGCTCACCATCACAGGCATATGTATTGCGTTTGTCACAACCATATATCTGTGGCGCAGTGGAATGGCAGAAGGTTGGTTGAATAAGGCTGAAACGACTGTCGAAGCAGGTCTTGTTGATGCGGGTCTTACGGTCGAGAAAGTATCAATTGAAGGTGAATTTTTTATCGTCGAGAGTGATGTTGAAGGCGCGGCGAATATCACCATGGGTGATCCGCTGCTTGGCGTTGATATTAGCGCGATCAAGGACCGGGTCGAACAGTTAACCTGGGTTAAACGCGCAACCATCAGCCGTACATTACCAGATGAGCTGGTTATAAATATAACCGAGCATCAACCAGCGGCGCTTTGGCAAGTTGATAACAAGTTATGGATCATCTCTGATGAAGGGATACAGATTAGTGATCAGCAACTGGAATATTTTACTTCCCTGCCAATGATAAGCGGTGTTGGTGCAGACGGCGAACTGGAAAATTTGTTAACGGCCGTTAGTTCAAGTAATGCGTTATTTGAAATGGTGGAAACCGCCAGCTGGGTCGGTAGCCGACGTTGGGATTTGATCCTTAAAAACGGTATTAAAATAATGCTTCCTGAAGAAGAAATAGCCTATGCCTGGAAAAATTTAACAGATTTTGAAAGCTCGGAAAAATTATTGGCACGGAACATACTGGCTGTAGATTTCCGTATAAAGGATAAAACAGTGGTTAGATTAACACCCGAAGAAGCTGAAAGACGGCGACTATTAGCCAAGACCGGCGGCGTAGGGGAAGAAATTTAAATGCGTGATAAGATAGTTGCCATACTTGATGTTGGAAGTAGTAAAATATGTTGTTTTATTGCCGAAATTGACGCTGAGAGCAACCGCCCTCGTGTTATTGGTATCGGCCATAGAGAGAGTCGCGGGCTAAATCTTGGGACTGTTGTTGATATGGAAGAAACGGAAAATGCTATTCGCACAGCCGTTGATGCCGCAGAGAAAATGGCCGGCGGTGATCCGATTGATAATGTCACGGTAAATCTATCAGCGGGGGATCCGAAATCGACCCAGCTTTGTGTAGAAGTGTCCGTCTCGGGTCATGAAATAAGCGATAATGATATTGAAAGAGTACTTGATCTTGGTCGTCACTATTTAGAGGACCAGGAACGATTTGTTATTCATTCCAGACCAACCAGCTTCAGTATTGATGGGGTAGGTGGGGTGCGTGATCCCAAGGGGATGTTCGGTGAGAAACTTGGCGTCGAAATGCACGTGACGTCCGCCTCCGTCAGTCCTCTTAGAAATCTGCAATCATGCCTTAACCGGTGTCATTTGAATATGGTTGATATTGTTTTCTCACCTTATGCCTCGGGTCTCTCTACGTTGGTGGCTGATGAACTTGAGCTAGGAAGCATATGTATCGATATGGGGGGCGGTATTACCAGTATTGCCGCCTTTAAAGATAATGAATTTATTTATGGTGATATGATCCCATTTGGCGGACATCATGTAACCCGTGATATTGCACAAGGATTATCAACGCCAATGGCTGCCGCAGAAAGACTTAAAACATTATTTGGAAATTGTCTGAGCGGCGTATCAACGGTGCGAAATCGAATTGATGTGACGCAAATAGGGGATAGCGGTCAGGAAAGCGTGACAACAATTCCGCGGCGAATGCTGACATCAATCATAGAGCCAAGGGTTGAAGAAATTTTCGAACTTGTCAGGGATAAAATTATAGAAGCGGGTTTAGAAAACACTGTCGGTCGTCGGCTTATTATCACAGGTGGTGCAAGCCAGCTTGGCGGTGTTGAGGAACTTGCGAAAAAAACATTCAAGTGCGGGGTGCGTCTTGGGCGGCCCCTTAATGTGGATGGGCTTGCTGATACCACAGCAGGTGCCGGTTTTTCGACGGGTGCGGGATTGCTACTATATGCCACACTTAAACCCGAAGAACTGCATTTTATGAAACAAACAAAACCGAAGCAGGGTGTTTTTGAAGGCATCAGCAGTTGGTTCAAAGAGAATTTTTAATACTATTTACTCTTAATGAGGGTAAAATGGGTCATTTTTAAGCTTAATATGCTCTAAAACGACTCGGAAGCGAAAAAAAACGACTCGGATTCATTTTTTTAAAGACAGCGCGAATCACTTAATATAAAGTATCGTTAACTGTTTGTTAAAGAAGAATGAATCCCACTTTAACAAAAGTATACCGGGAGGATATGATGACAATCGAATTTACATCACCTGAACTCACAGAACTTACACCAAAGATTACGGTGTTCGGTGTCGGTGGTGCTGGTGGTAACGCCGTTAATAATATGGTCAACGCAGCGCTCAAGGGCGTGGACTTTGTTTGTGCTAATACCGACGCGCAGGCACTGAGCCATTCACTGGCGGAGCAGAAAATTCAACTGGGTGTCGAACTCACTCAAGGGCTCGGCGCAGGAGCAAGACCAGAAGTCGGCCGTGCTGCAGCGGAAGAAACAAAGGATTTGATCCTCGAGCATCTTGAAGGATGTCATATGGTGTTTATCACGGCCGGTATGGGCGGTGGTACAGGTACAGGTGCGGCACCGATGATAGCCAAGATGGCCCGTGAAAAAGGAATACTTACCGTTGGCGTGATCACCAAACCATTCCAGTTTGAAGGTGGTCGCCGCATGAAGCTAGCGGAAGAAGGCATCATAGAGCTTTCCCAATATGTTGATACTTTAATCATTATCCCCAACCAGAACCTCTTTAGAATTGCTAATGAGCGCACTACTTTTGCCGATGCCTTTGCAATGGCTGATGAAGTACTTCATTCAGGGGTGCGCGGTGTAACTGATCTAATGATGTTACCTGGGTTGGTTAACCTTGATTTTGCCGATGTTCGCACAGTGATGAGTGAAATGGGTAAAGCAATGATGGGTACCGGTGAAGCAGAAGGCGATAATAGAGCGCTTGAAGCCGCTGAAGCCGCTATTTCTAACCCATTACTTGATGAGGTATCAATGAAGGGAGCGCAGGGCGTTCTTATCAATATTACCGGCGGTATGGATCTCACACTTTTTGAAGTGGATGAGGCCGCAAACCGTATTCGCAGTGAAGTGGACCCTGAGGCTAATATCCTTGTCGGTTCCGCGCTTGATTCTAGCCTTGATGGTAAGATGCGTGTTTCTGTGGTTGCTACCGGGATTGAGGCAAATGGTTTGCTGAATTCAGAAATTCCGCAAAAAATATATAGTAGCCCAATTAAGCCAGAGTCTACTGCTGAAGTGAAATCGGAAGCGGATGATGCGCCTGTGGCAGAACATAATGAGGAGCCACTGGTTCTCGTTGATGAAATTAACGAAGACACGCAGGAACTGATTGATAAGCTTAATGATGATGGTGCAGTGAGCGAAGCAGAAGACGAGGATGTTTCAGAAGACCGTGATGCACCTTTTATCGCTCCTGAGCCAATTATGCCTGAAGAAACTATTGAAGAAAAAATTTCTGTAGCTGAAGAAGTTGCGGATCCTTATGTTGATGAGGTGGAGGACAATAGCGAACAGCGCGTTAAGCCGCGTCAAAAGCTTGGTCTTTTTCAAAATCTTCTAGGCGGTAAAAAAGAGCCTATTATTCAAAGAGAGCCTGTTTTGAGACAAGGGGATATGCTCAATGTTCCTGCGCCGGAACCAGAAGCGCAGATAGAAGAAAGCTCAGAAGCAATAGAAGAAGAGATTATTGAAGAGGTTGGCGTTGTTGTCCCGGAGCCTATTGCTGCGCAGGAGCAGGTTATTGAAAAAGATGATGAAGATGATCATCTGGAAATTCCAGCATTTTTAAGACGTCAAGCTAATTAATAAATAGCTTGTTTGCACAAAAAAGGCGGTCAAATGACCGCCTTTTTTAATGGCCTAACTGTTAAATTAGATAATGCCGCGTCTCATTTGGTCTAGTTCAATGGACTCGAACAGGGCCTTAAAGTTACCTTCGCCAAAACCATTGTTGCCTTTACGCTGAATGATCTCGAAGAAAATTGGGCCAATGACGGTGTCAGTGAATATTTGCAATAATATTCCTTCTTCTTTACTGCCATCGATAAGAATTCTTCGTTTGCGAAGCTCTGCAACATCTTCTTCATGTTCATCAATGCGGTCATCAATAAGATCATAATAAGTTTCGATTGTATCCTGTAGCGGCACGTTGCGCGCTAGAAGGGTATCAACAGAATCATAGATATTCTCAGTATAGAGGGCGATATGCTGTATGCCTTCGCCTTTATATTCGTTGAGATATTCGACAATTTGCGATTGGTTATCTTTTGATTCGTTAAGCGGAATATGGATTTTTCCACAAGGGCTAGTCATGGCTTTACTGGTAAGGCCAGTTTTTTGACCGTCAATATCAAAAAACTTAAGTTCTCTGAAATTAAAGATGCGCTCATAAAAATCCGCCCAATAACCCATGCGGCCCGTATAGACATTATGGGTAAGATGATCGATAAACTCAAAACCGGTGTCGGCTATTTCAGCAGCGTCGTCATCTTCACAAGCAATAAAGTCTACATCATAAATATTATTTTCACCGTAGCGATCAACAAGATAAAGCCGGCTTCCACCGATACCTTCGATTGCAGGAATATAAAGCTCCATCGGCGAGACTTCCTGTGCAACAGGGTTTGCTCCTTGGGCAATGGCATGATCATAAGCTTCTTTAGAATTTCTAACTCTGAATGCCATGGCACAGATGCTTGGGCCGTGGGCATAGGCATATCTTTGGGCAAAGCTATTTGGTTCAGCATTGATCAGGAAATTAACGCCGCCCGCTTTATGTAGTGTTACGTTTTTAGAGCGATGTTTGGCAATTTTTGTAAATCCAAGCTGCTTAAATAACTCTCTTAATTTTTCAGGTTCCGGTGAGGCATACTCAACAAATTCAAAACCATCGACCCCCATTGGGTTATCAAATAAATCGGCCATATTACTTTCCTTATCGTGAAATAGTTGGTGGATAAGGAACTTATAAACCATTTATTATGAAATATTGTTTTTAAATTATGGACATTTAGGCTAAAATCGAAATAATAATCCAAAATATAAAGGTATATGATATGGATATTTCACTTGATTCGTCGGATATAAAAATTTTAAACCTTATCCAGAATGATGCGACACTCACTAATCAGGAAATTGCGGAAATCACTGGCGTGTCTGCAACATCGGTATGGCGACGGATCAAAAACCTCGAAGAAGTGGGGGTGATAAAGGGCACGGTTGCGCTTCTAGATCAGAAGAAAACCAAGCTTAATGTCTGTGCGATGATCCATGTAAGGCTTAACCGTCACGGCGAAGACACACGGGTTGAATTTGAAGATTTTATTGAACAGCGGCCGGAAGTTACCGAATGTTACGCGATCCTCGGGCGACATGATTATTCGTTAATGGTGGTGGTTCCTGATGTTGAGAAGTTCGAAAAATTTCTGGCCGGACATTTATTAAATCATCCGCTTATTTCAGAATCCACATCGTTTTTTACCTTGAGGCAGGTGAAGTACACGACGGCACTTCCGCTTAATTTGCACCAAACATAAATGCGTCGTCTTTTTCCTGACAGTCAAGAATGCTCTGGGTAATCTCAAACATCAACTGGAAATAGCTTTCCGGTCCTGGATCTAGATATTGTCCCAAATGGTCAACAATGCCGTAACCGGCCGTGGTGTCGCCCATTACAGCCATGGCAATGCGTGGATGGGTACCGGGGATGGCTAGAACGCAAGTGACATTACGCTCAGCCGCGATCTTTTTAAGGGCTGTTAAATGCTTAACGCTCGGTGTTTCATCGGACTTAAGCTGTATAGCGCCAAAACTTTTTAACGAAAAAGCTTTTTCATAATATTGGAAAGCATCGTGATAAACGATCATGGCACTTTCGCGAAGCGGACGCAGAAGTTCACGAATAAGTTCTTCCTGTTCATAAAGCTCTTTAATAAGAAGACTTGCGTTTTGCATAAAAGTCAGCGTATTTGCGGGATCGAGCTGGGATAGTGTTTCTTCAATGATATTTACAATGCGTCTGGTATTGGAAGGGTCAAGCCAGATATGAAGATCCATTTCGCTACGCAAATGTTCATCATCAAGTTCCCCTTCAGTAAACCATATTTTGCTAGTTCTATAGGGGTATAATTTTATGCCGTCCTGCTCAGCAAAGGCGATAACGTTTAATGAGGAGCTGCTTGTTAGTGATGTAGACTTTAAAAAGGTTTCAAACTTAGGAGAGACATAAAATAAGACATCTGCATTTACCACTTTTCTAAAGTCAGATGGTTTCATGCGAAAAATATGTGGTGTTACGCCACCTTCAATAAGCAGCTGTGGTTCACCCAAATCACCCATGACACGAGAAACCAGTGAATGAATTGGTTTAATGCTTGTCACAACGCTTAGTTCTTTTGTATATGCTGAAGAGGTGCCAATAAAATAAAGACACCAAAGCGACATTGCAAAAATTTTAGTCAAAGTTATTTTCATATTTCGATCTTATAAATACCATAATTAATTGTTATTGTATAACATACGTTAAAATAAGGCAAATAATGAAATAAAACAGATAAATCAATCTATTATTTGATTAATTGATAAAAAAAGTGTTTTTTCTGTGTCATTTTGCTTGTGAAATAGTGATTTTTAGTTGAAGCATGGTATATAATTGGGTTATTGAACTATCTCAATGAGAAAAATTGGAATGAGAATGAAATTATCTACCCCGTTCAGTTTAATTGCTAAAGGCATGTATAGAATGTCTGCGATAGTGCTCGCGTCAATTATTATTACGGCTTGTAGCGGCGATACATTGAAATATCAGGATCTTCCTGTTGATCAACTTTATATCGAAGCCCAGAAATACATGGATCAAAAACAGTATCGCTATTCGGCTGTCGCTTTTGATGAAGTTGAAAGACAGCATCCTTATTCGGTCTGGGCGAGGCGTGCTCAGTTGATGTCGGCTTATTCCTATTATATGAGCAATGAATATGAGGACGCTATTTTAGCTGCAGAACGCTTCTTGCTGTTGCATCCGGGAAATGCCAATGCTCCGTACGCTCGCTACTTGGTAGCTCTTAGTTATTATGAACAAATTGCTGATGTGCGCCGTGATCAGAATAATACTGAACAGGCCCTTAGCGCTTTTGAACAAATAGTCAGGCTTCATCCTTCCTCAAATTATGCAAAAGACGCGCGCATCAAGATCGAATTAACCAATGATCATTTGGCGGGTAAGGAAATGGAAATTGGCCGCTTTTATCAAACGACTGGTGAATTATTTGCAGCCATTGGCCGCTTCAATAACGTGGTGAAGTCATATGAAACCACAAGCCATGCTCCTGAAGCGCTTCATAGAATAACCGAAGCATATTTAGCGCTTGGTATTGTGATGGAGGCTGAAAAGTCAGCGTCGGTACTTGCGCTGAATTATCCAAACAGTGATTGGAATAGATATAGTTCCGAACTCCTTCAAAAACATAGGAATTAAGGGGTAGGCGCTTTATAATGATTGTTTCACTTACGATCAGGGATATTGTCCTCATTGACCGCCTTCAAATGGATTTTGAAGACGGTCTTTGTGTTTTAAGTGGTGAAACGGGCGCCGGTAAATCTATCTTACTTTCTGGTATTGGTCTTGGCGTTGGCGCAAGGGGCGGACGTGAGCTAATACGCCACGGAAAAGAACAGGGAAGCGTTAGTGCAGAATTTTCATTAGATAAAAAACATAAAGCCTGGAAATTGCTTGATGATCAGCAACTTGATTATGAAGAAGGCCAATTGATACTTCGCCGGGTCATTTTAAAAGACAGCAGAAGCAAGGCTTTTATCAATGATCAGTCCGTCAGTATTTCATTACTGCGGTCGGTCGGCGAAACGCTGATAGAAATACACGGACAGCATGATGAGAGGGGGCTTCTTAATCCTTCAGGGCACCGCGCTCTTCTTGATGACTTTGGTAGCTATGATACTTTGCTTGGTATGGTTCGTAAAAATCATCAAACTCTTACTACATTAAGACAAGATTTGTTGGAAGAGCAAGAAAGATTAGAGAAAGTAAAGCAGGACGAAGATTATATTCGCCATAATTTAGAAGAGCTCACAGAATTAAACCCAATCGCCGGAGAAGAAGAAGAGCTTGCCAAAGAACGTACGTTAATGATGCAAGGCGAAAACCTGTCAGAAGGACTTGGCGGGATTTTAAATAAATTATTAAATGATAAAGGTGCGGACACCATATTACGGGTTACACTGCGCAAGATTGAGCGAATAGCGGCAAAAGCACCGGGACTACTCGACGGCGTTTCAGAAAGTCTTGACCGCGCAGCAAACGAGACATCAGCGGCAATTTCTGAGCTGGAAGATGTGATTAGGAATTTGGAGTTTAATCCTTACGACCTTGAAAATGCCGAAGAAAGACTATTTGCCCTGCGGGCAGCAGCCCGTAAGCATAATTGCCAACCTGACGCTTTGACGCAGGTGAAAGATGATTTTGAAGCAAAACTCGCTGCGCTTGCTTTTAGTGATGAAGAAGTGAAGCGCCTTAGCAGAGAAGTTAACGACGCTCAGGAAATATACGAAGAAAATGTTGGAAAATTATCCGCTATGCGTCAAAAAACAGCGTCACAGTTGGATGCGCAGGTTAATAAGGAACTACCGGCCCTTAAAATGGACAAGGCGGTATTTAACACCGGGCTAGAAACGCTAGAGCCTGAAAATTGGACGGCGGACGGCGGTGAACGGGTAGAGTTTCGCGTCTCAACAAATCCGGGGGCACCTTTTGGTGGTCTTATTAAAATTGCATCAGGCGGTGAGCTTTCACGCTTTATACTTGCCCTTAAAGTGGTGCTCGCCCGCAAAACAAGTGTCGCCACACTTATATTCGATGAAATTGATCAGGGTGTGGGCGGTGCGGTTGCCAATGCGGTTGGTGAAAGACTGGCTAAGCTGGCCAGTAAAGCACAGATATTAGTGATTACCCATTCGCCCCAGGTTGCTGCGCGCGGAAGCAGCCATTGGCTGATTAATAAAAGTGCATCAAGCGATGATGGCGCCATGCTTACGGACGTGACCCCGCTTGAGAGCGAGCATAGAAGAGAAGAAATCGCACGTATGCTTGCCGGTGCAGAAGTAACCAAAGAAGCTCGCGCAGCAGCGGATAATCTGCTAAAGTGGTAAGCTTCTTAATGGGTATTTTTTAGATGAATGATTTTAGCGATATTGCCGTTGACGATCTTGACAGTGATCAGGCCGAACAAGAGCTTGAACGGCTGGCAAAGGTCATCGCGCATCATGATAAACTTTATCATGCGCAGGATAATCCTGAAATTACAGATGCAGATTATGATCAATTTCGACTACGTAATAATGAAATTGAAGCAAAGTTCCCATTGCTCGTGCGAAGTGACAGCCCAAACAAATCAGTCGGCTCAACACCATCAAGCGGATTTAAGAAAGTAGATCATAGAAAGCCTATGCTATCACTGGATAATGCCTTTAGCGGTGATGACGTTCATGATTTTGCGTCACGGGTGAAAAGGTTTTTAAATCTTGATGAGACCTCTGAAGTAGAACTTCTGGCGGAACCAAAGATTGATGGTCTATCGGCTTCACTCAGATACGAAAAGGG
>JABJKT010000077.1 GCA_018660225.1 Kordiimonadaceae bacterium | reverse complement strand
GTTCCGGGCGGTTTTTCTAAAGACAAGATTGCCTTCTTTGTCGGCTTTCCATGCTTTGATCAGTGAGATATCTGCTTTAAGGCCTGTTTCCAGGATATAGGTTTCACCGTCAAAATCTTTATGCTCTTTACCCTCTGCTACCAAAGTGCCGACACCGGTCTTGGTGTAAAAACCCGGGATGCCAGCGCCGCCGGCACGAATTCTTTCTGCCAGTGTTCCTTGCGGATTAAATTCTAGTTCAAGTTCTTCGGCCAGATACTGTCTTTCGAATTCTTTATTTTCACCGACATAAGAAGAAACCATTTTCTTTATCTGGCGTGTTTGCAATAGAAGACCAAGACCAAAATCATCAATCCCGGCATTATTACTTATCGCCGTGATGTTTTTTGTGTTGCTATCTCTTAGCGCAAGAATAAGATTTTCGGCAATACCGCATAGGCCAAAACCGCCGGCCATAACGGTCATGCCGTCAAATAATATTCCATCAAGTGATGAGGCGGCATCCTGATATATTTTACCCATATTTTAGATCCTTAAAATATTAGTTTCATATGTAACAATATTCGTTGATACATTATAAAAACACATTTAGCCATAATAATCGCACCTCAACATAAAAAATATGCAAAAATGATATAAAATAAACCAGTCTTTGTTGACAATTGTTATAATATAATCAAAATTCTGACAAAATTAAAATTTAACATTGGCGTAATACCTGATAAAATGATTTCAGAAGTCAAATGTAAGAGGAATACTAATGAATAAATTCATGACATGGTTGGTGTGCACCATTTCATTCGTAATGTTAACGACGAGTTTAGCCAAGGCTGATAGTCGACAACTGCTGAGCAGTTTTCGTGATTGGGATGCGTTCGTGATGAAAACGGATGCCGGTCAAACGGTGTGCTATATAATATCACTGCCAAAAACTAAAACACCGGGTTCGTTAAGACATGGTAATCCGTATGTCACTATTACCCATAAACCATCACGTGAAATTCGTAATGAATTTAATTTCATCGCCGGATATAAATTTCAAAAGGGCTCTTCAGTAAGAGTGTCCATTGATAAGCAGGGCAAAGACGAACTCTTCACCGAAGAAGATGGTGCCTGGGCTTACGATTCTAAACAGGATGATGGAATGGTTGCTTCAATGAAGCGCGGCAATAGTCTTACGCTAAATGCCAGGAGTGGACGTGGTAATGCGACAAGTTACCGTTTTTCACTGTCCGGCTTTACAGCAGCCCATAACGCGATAACAAATGCCTGCCGTTAAATTTCGGCAATTTTCGGCATTTTAAGAGATAAAATATGAAGACTTTACCTTTAGGCGTAGAACCTGTTGTTGCGCCGCGCCATACATTTGATGAAAGCAGAAGTCTTATTGGCCTTACCCACCAAGAGGTCGGCGAGAAATTAAAAGAAATAGGCGTTCCTGAAAAGCAATGCCGGATGCGGGCACAGCAAATCTGGCACTGGATTTATTTCAGAGGGGCAAAAAGCTTCGATGAAATGAGCAATATATCAAAAGATATGCGTGAAAAGCTCAAACAGCATTTCGATGTGGGCCGCCCGGAAATCATAGAAAATCTAATTTCAAAAGATGGAACCAGAAAATGGTTGATGAAATTTCCTGATGGTCAGGAAGTGGAAACTGTTTTTATACCAGAAGAAGACCGCGGTACATTATGTGTGTCGTCGCAGGTTGGCTGCACGCTCACCTGTAAGTTTTGTCATACCGGTACCCAAAGGCTGGTCAGGAACCTTACGCCAACAGAAATTGTCATGCAGTTACTTGTCGCGAGAGATTATTTGAACGAATGGCCGAGCCCGTCTGAAGGTCGGTTGGTTTCGACAATAGTTCTCATGGGGATGGGCGAGCCGCTCTATAATTTTGAGAATGTTAAAAAAGCCATGCATATTGTCATGGATGATAATGGTATTAATCTTTCAAGGCGCAGAATTACGCTTTCCACATCGGGCGTGGTTCCAGAAATTTATCGCTGTGGTGAGGAAATGGGCGTTAATCTCGCCATATCACTCCATGCTGTCGATGATAAAACCCGAAGCGAAATTATGCCGATCAATAATAAATATCCAATTGATCAGTTGCTAACCGCTTGCAAAAATTATGCTGGCATCAAAAACAGCCGTAAAATAACTTTTGAATATATTCTGCTTAAAGATGTTAATGATAGCGATGAAGATGCGCTTAAACTGGTGAAGCTGATAAGAGACTATCAAATTCCGGCTAAAGTAAATTTAATTCCTTTTAATCCTTGGCCCGGCTCTTCCTATGAGCGCCCCAGTAAAACAAGGGTAGCCAAGTTTTCCGACATAATTTTCAGCAAGGGAATATCTGCCCCAATCAGGACAACACGCGGCGAAGATATCCTCGCGGCATGTGGGCAATTAAAGTCAGAATCTGAAAAAGCACGTAAATATTCTAATAAGATAAATTGAATATACATATTTAAGTCATTATGTTATACAATAACTTGTAATCAAATATGATTTAAACTAAATTAACTTAACATGTGTAATTGTTCTTATTGAGGTACTTATGAGGCTTACTTCCTTTACTGATTATTCAGTGCGCGTACTAATGTATGTCGCCATGAAAAACGGCGAACTAGCGTCTATTCGTGAAGTTTCCGGAATTTATGAAATTTCAAGCAACCATTTAATGAAAGTAGTTCATCTTCTGGGGAAAGGTGATTACCTTGAAACCATTAGAGGTAAAAATGGTGGTTTCAGATTGGGTAAAGAAGCCAAAGATATCAACATTGGCGAACTCGTGCGTTACACAGAAGATGATCTAAATATTGTCGAATGCTTTGGTAACAAAGATGGCCGCTGTGCGCTAAAGGAAGAATGTAATTTCAGTAATGTTATGGAAGAAGCATTGGCAGCATTTTTAAGCACCATTGATAAATATACTCTTGAAGATCTTATCGGTGATAAAAAATTAGTTACTTTTTTCAACCAATAACACCCATTAGATAAAATATTACCTGCTAAATTAGTTTATAAAGAACTGATTTTCTCCTTTTACTGTGCGCTTAAGTGGAGTAAAAAGGATGAGTGAAAATAATTCTATAAGGTTCAAGTAATGACAGCACGTATTTTTAAACCGACCAAGAACGCCATGCAATCAGGCCTTAAAAAGTGCAAAAGGTGGGAGTTCGAATATAATCCTGAGCAAGCAAGGGATATTGATCCGCTGATGGGTTGGACCGGTTCTGGTGATATGAATAGCCAAATACGATTATCCTTTGACACGAAGGCCGAAGCTGTGGCATATGCTGAGCGCAATAATATTGATTATATTGTGCAGGAGCCACATGTTCGCAAACGCCGCCTAAAAAATTACGCCGACGTTTTCGCCTTTCGCCCCTAATCAATTAAAAACACACATTGTGCGCCCGTAGCTCAGCAGGATAGAGCAACGGATTTCTAATCCGTAGGTCACAGGTTCGAATCCTGTCGGGCGCACCATTATTTACAAGGACTTAGCTGTTGTTGGCTTGGTCCTTTGTTGTTTCTAGCTACAATCTAGCTACAGCCACAGTTAGTTTGACTCATTCACTGGTTTCTGG
>JABJKT010000076.1 GCA_018660225.1 Kordiimonadaceae bacterium | reverse complement strand
TCACCAGTAGCAAGCTCCTTATCTAGTGCTACAAACGGGAAGAAGGGCTGTGAAATTCTGACCTCAACATCACCATCGATGAGTATTTGATCTAGCCTGATAATATGGTCTTCAATAGTAAGTGTCTTACTAATTTCATATTTCCAGACACCCTCCTCGTTTGCGTTCGCGTCGCCTATAAATTCATTATCAAGGTAAATTCTTATATTGGCGCCTGCTGTAGCACTACCGTTTACGACAGTTATGCCATTATCCGTATAATCCAGCGCATCAAGTGATAAGCCTTTTGCAGCCTCTATCATATTAATATTTCTTGGTTTTTGTAAAACACGGCTAGGGCCATTACCAGAACGGGGGCTTAAAATGGCAACAACGCCTTCCGTATCATCACCATTGAAGTTTTCTTCATTTCTGTCAGGAACTGCAACAATAACAATGTCACTAGAAGAAATTTCAAAACCACCCTGGGTTTTAGAGATGATACTAAGTTCAGTTGGTCCAATAGGTAACGGCTCATCAAATAATAGTACCCATTCACCATTTCGGTCAGATATTGCCGAGCCAATTTGTTTTTCTCTAGCATATATTATGACGTCACTGTTAGGTTCTGCACGGCCTGCTATTACCCCTGTACCATTTCTACTAATTCTAACGACGTCAAAACTGGGCACTATTACGGTAGAGACCGGAGCGTCCAATGCTTCTTGAGGAACGGCTTCAACCACAGCCACGACATCTTCAACCACAGCAAAATCTGTTTCCGCACCATCATCTGCGAGAAAAATGACCCAAATTACAGCACTAACAGCAACAATAGCCATTAAGCCAAGACTAAATTTTAATCCTGAGCCTTGCTTTTTTTTCTGGTACTTTAAATAATCGCTCAATTTTTCTATCCAACTTCATAAAAATGAAGCATCCTATGCTTTAATAATATCACTTATATAGTCTATGACCATAAAATTGCTAGTATGTTTTTCACCAATAAAGCTATTCTGGCAAAAAAAATGCTCACATCTATTAATTAAAAATAAAATTTGTCAAATATGTGGCTAATTTATAAGATAATAAAATGACTGAAATTAATTCTCTATGCATATATTGTGGATCACGGTCCAGTAATAATAAAAACTTCCAAATTCTTGCAAAGGAAATTGGACAAATCATTGCCAAAAATAAGATCAATCTTATCTATGGCGGCGGCAGCGTCGGTCTGATGGGTATTGTCGCGAGTAGTGTTATGGATTACGGCGGAGAAGTGCATGGTATTATTCCGGGGCATCTCGATGAAAATGAAAAGTCACACGAAAATATTACAAACCTCACTATTGTCGATAACATGCACCAACGAAAACGTATGATGTTTGATCACTCCGATGCATTTCTGGTTCTTCCCGGCAGCATTGGAACATTAGATGAAACAATTGAGGCAATTACATGGAAACAATTAAAGCTTCATGACAAACCAATTGTCATATTAAATTCTGAAAATTATTGGGGTCCTTTTTTGGATTTGTTAAGAAATATTATAAATTACGAATTCACGTCCGAACATACTATGTCACTTTTTCATGTGGTGAACACCCCTGAAGAAGTCCTTCCATTGCTTAAAAGTCTTCCTGATCCCAAAATAGACCCGAAAAATACTCTTTTTTGAAGAATTAAACTCAATCAGGTCTTCCATATTTAGGCTTCTAATGTTACGTTGCGCCAAAGGATTTTGGATTTTCAAAATTAGATCCACCGCTAAAAAAATACATTAAAAAAAACTAAAAGGACTAACATGGCTAAGATTAAAGTAGACAATCCCATCGTTGAATTAGACGGTGATGAAATGACCAGAATTATTTGGGCCTGGATTAAAGAACGCCTCATTCACCCATACCTTGATGTTGATCTTCATTATTATGACCTCGGCATTGAAAAGCGCGATGAAACAGATGACCAAATCACCATTGATAGTGCCATTGCAATCATCGAACACGGTGTTGGCGTAAAATGTGCGACCATCACACCCGATGAAGAGCGCGTTGAAGAATTCGGCCTTAAAAAAATGTGGCGCTCGCCTAATGGTACAATCCGTAATATTCTTGGCGGCACAGTTTTCCGTAGTCCTATTATTTGCTCTAACGTTCCGCGTCTTGTCCCTGGCTGGACTGATCCGATAGTTATTGGTCGTCATGCTTTTGGTGACCAATACCGTGCAACGGATTTTCGCGTACCGGGCGCTGGTAAACTAACGATCAAATTCGAACCAGAAGATGGCGGCGACGTCATTGAACATGAAGTGTTCCAATTTGAAAGCAGCGGCGTTGCTATGGCCATGTATAACCTTGATGACAGCATCCGTGACTTTGCCCGTGCAAGCATGAATTACGGCCTTAATGTTGGATGGCCCGTTTATCTTTCAACCAAAAACACTATCTTGAAAGCTTATGACGGTCGTTTCAAAGATCTGTTTGAAGAAATATATCAAAGTGAATTTGCCGATAAATTTAAAGCTGCCGGTATTCACTATGAGCATCGCCTCATCGATGACATGGTTGCTTGCGCAATGAAATGGAATGGTAAATTTGTTTGGGCTTGTAAAAACTATGACGGTGACGTTCAGTCAGATACTGTTGCCCAAGGTTTTGGCTCACTCGGACTTATGTCTTCCCAACTTATTACCCCTAACGGTAAGGTTATGGAATCAGAAGCCGCCCACGGCACCGTGACACGCCATTATCGCCTGCATCAAAAAGGTGAAGAGACATCAACAAACCCTATTGCTTCTATTTATGCCTGGACCGGTGGCCTTCGTCACCGCGGCGTTCTTGACAGCAATGATAAGCTTGTTAACTTTGCAGATGCACTTGATAAAGTTTGTGTCGCGACCGTTGAACAAGGCGACATGACTAAGGATTTGGCTCTACTTGTTGGCCCTGAGCAACATTGGCTTACGTCTAGACAGTTTTTTGATAAAATTGATCAGAACCTGCAAAAAGAAATGGGCTGATTTAACTATAAAATAATATTTTTAGGCGGGCTTTTTAGTCCGCCTTTTTTATTCCAGCTCTTCAACTTCGGTTTGTCCGAAATCATCCTTATCTTCTTCAGTGTGCGTTTCTTCGATGCGTTCTTTCAGGCTTGGGTAATGGTCAAGCAAATGATGAAAATCAATCGCATCAAGAACAAGCAGTTGTGCTTTCGCAGTGACCATATAATTGGCGCGAAAAGTCGTTCTTTGCATTAATGATTTTGCGCCAAAAAAGGCACCTTTATTAAGATGAAATTCCCCTTCTTCATTGCGCCTCCTAATGGAACCGGAAACAATAAGAAATAATTTATCGGCATCCTCACCTTCATAAGCGATCAACTTTCCCGCTTCAGCGACCTGGGAACGCAGCCTTTTGGCAATAGTATTAATCAGATTGGCATCAAGACCGTGAAATAGTGGAACATTGGCAACAAGCCCCCAGCGAATAACAAAATCCCTACGGTGAATTTCACTGGCAAATCCGGATGCCACAATACCAATGGGAAGCGCATAAACCCCTACACCTAACACCATTACCATCGCGCCAAATATTTTACCCCACATAGTAATGGGCACAACATCGCCGTAGCCGATAGTGGTAAGAGTAGCAAATGCCCACCACATGGCATTGGGAATACTCCCAAAGGCGTCAGGTTGCGCGAAACGTTCCAGATAATACATTATCGTTGATGCGAAAAGCACCAAGCCAAGCATAATGATAAGCGTCGCGATGAGCGCTCTACGTTCTGCATAAAAAACACTGCCAAGCGAGCTAAGTGCCGGAGAGTAACGCATCAGTTTGAAAAGACGCAAAAAACGGAACACGCGCAAGAACCGAAGATCAAAACCAACAAACGAAAATAATATCGTTGGTGCGATCGCTATAAAATCAATCACCATTAAAGGCGAAAATACAAACCTTGCGCGAAAGGTGTTTTTGCCTGATTGCTCGGGCTTTGGTCTATATTCCACCGAAGTCCAGATACGCAATGAGTATTCAAAAATAAAAATAGACAGTGAGAAAATTTCAAATAAAAGAAATTCCCGAGCAAATTGACTTCCGATTGTATCGACAGTTTCAATGGCAACAGCGCAAACATTAAGCAATATAAGAATAACCATAAACACATCGAAAAAACGACCGATTAAATGACCACTGGCACCAATTTCAATTATATCGAAAATGTGCCGTCTTAAACTTATATTTTTTGTCGGCATATATTTATTCCATTAGGCAATTGCACTTTCAATTGCTTTGATCGCATCATTTGCTTTTGCACCGTTTGGGCCGCCAGCCTGCGCCATGTCTGGACGCCCGCCCCCACCTTTACCACCAACAGCAGCCGCCCCAACGCGAACCAGCTCAACGGCGCTAATATCAGCCGTTAGATCATCGGTAACGGCGGTAAGAACCGCCGCTTTCCCGTCATTTACAGCGATAAACGCAACTACACCAGATCCAATTCGGCCTTTAGCTTCGTCGGCTAGACCACGAAGTTCTTTTGCGGGGATACCGTCAAGTACTTGACCGATGAATTTAATGCCGTTGATTTCTTTAACGTCATCACCACTACCCGGTTCACCACCGCCCATAGCAACTTTCTTCTGTAGGTCGGCGATTTCCTTTTCCATCACTTTGCGTTCAGATATTAAAGAACTTAGACGATTTGCCAGTTCGCTGGCTGGTGCCTTTATCGTAAGCGCTGCACCCGACAAATAACTCTCTTGAACGGCAGAATATGCGCAAGCTGCATTACCAGTTAGCACTTCAAGGCGCCGAACACCTGAGGCAACAGCACCTTCAGAAATAATTTTAAAATAGCCAATATCACCCGTGCGTTTA
>JABJKT010000075.1 GCA_018660225.1 Kordiimonadaceae bacterium | reverse complement strand
CGCCGAAGACGATGCCGGCGCATTCATTTAGGTGACCGCCTAATGCTAGTTGGGTCAGCATGCGGTCAACGCGGTAGATATTTTCACCGACTTCTTCGAGCATGAGGATTTTATTCTTTATATCGGGGAAATATGGCGTGCCCTGAACGGCGGTTAGGACGCTTAGATTTCCACCAACCAAGACGCCTTCAGCGGTACCGGGCATTATGGTTTGGGTTCTGTTGTTGCGGACGGTCAGATAGTCGCCTTTGTCTTGAGGGTTTTCCATGTGCTGGGCTTTACCTTCAAACAGCACTTCACGTACATTTTGCGCGCTAAAGCTGCTCCATGCGCTGCCTGCGGTTGGGCCGTGGAATGTTATCAGTCCGGTTTTTAGGGTGATGGCGTTCAGTAGCGCGGTAATATCGCTATAGCCAAGCAGAATTTTAGGGTTATTCGCAATCAGATCATAATCAAGAAAGGGCAGCGTACGCGCCGCGCCCCAGCCGCCTTTAAGGGCGATGATTGCTTTAACTTGCTTATCGGCAAAGGCTTGATTAACTTCAGCGGCGCGGGTTTCATCATCAGCCGGGAAATAACCAAATCTGTCCAGAGTATGCTGCGCGACTTTCACTTTAAGGCCGAGAGCTTCAAGACTTTCAATAGAAAGCTGAAGGCGGAACTTATTATATTCGACGCCAGCCGGAGCAATGATCATTACCGTATCGCCAGCCTTAAGCCTTTGCGGTTTAATAGTTGGACTGGTTTGCGCAAGGGCGTTGGTAGAGCCGCTCATGGTCAGTGCTGCTGCACCAGCGATCCCGGCGGTTAATAATCCGCGTCTATCAATATTATCCATTTAATTTCCCTTTATTTTGGCACGACTAGTATATGGCGTTTTTTTCCGGCGGATAGTTTGATGCTGCCCTGATCGTTAAGCTGATCAAGGGAAACACTCATTTCACCGTCAGTGATTTTTTCGTCGTTTAGTTTGGCACCGCCGCCTTTAATCAGGCGTCTAACCTCACCTTTTGAATTACCAAGCCCGGCAGTGATATAAAGATCGGAAACGGCAATACCTGCTTCAAGGTCTGATTTTGAAACCTCAATCGTTGGCAGGTCAGCACCAAGCGAGCGGTCTTCGAAGGCTTTCTTGGCTGTTTCTTCGGCTTTTGCTGCGGCATCTGCGCCGTGAAGTAAAGTCGTGGCTTCGTTAGCCAGTATTTTCTTAGCTTCGTTAATTTCTTGCCCTTCTAGTGCGGCGAGGCGGTTTACTTCATCCATGGGAAGTTCAGTGAAAAGCGCGAGGAAACGGCCTACATCCGCGTCTGCCGTGTTACGCCAGAATTGCCAGAAATCATAGCTTGAGCACTTATCTTCGTTAAGCCAGATCGCGCCGGTAGCGGTCTTACCCATTTTGGCACCGCTAGCCAGCGTTATAAGCGGCGTGGTTAGGCCGTAAACTTCTTTACGGTCCATCCGGCGGTTCAGCTCAACACCGTTGATGATATTGCCCCACTGGTCCGATCCGCCCATCTGCATGGCACACCCAACCCGGCGCTGTAGTTCAAGAAAATCATAAGCTTGTAAGATCATGTAGTTAAATTCAAGGAACGTAAGCGGGTTTTCCCGGTCAAGGCGCAGCTTGACGCTTTCAAAAGTCAGCATTCTGTTAATGGTGAAATGCGGCCCCACATCGCGCAGAAAATCAACATATTCAAGTTTATCAAGCCAGTCGGCATTGTCGGGCATAATGGCGTCGGTCGCATTCTCACCAAAGTCGAGGTATTTTTCAAACACGCCTTTTATGCCGTTCATATTCTGATTGATCATGTCATGGGTCAGGATTTGTCGGCTTTCATCTTTACCGCTTGGATCACCGATTTTTGTGGTGCCGCCGCCCATGAGGGCAATTGGCTTATGGCCGGATTTTTGCAGATGACGCAGCATCATAATCTGTACGAGTGAGCCTACATGAAGGCTGCTAGCGGTACAGTCAAAACCGATATAGGCCGGAATAATTTCGCTTTGCAGTCTTTTATCAAGTGCCTGCGCATCGGTGCACTGGTGAATAAAGCCGCGCTCTAACATTGTTTTAAGAAATTCAGATTTCGGCGTATAATTGTCTATAGTATCGATCATAATATTGTCATTTATTTTATTATATGTTTATTTCTTTTATAAAGCTCATGTAACATAAGTTTGGCACTGATTGAAACTGAAATTTAAAGGAATATGCACAGTTGGATAATAATCGCCCGATAAAACTTGCAATTGGCCTGATGAGCGGCACGTCGCTTGACGGCATTGATGCGGCGTTGATTACGTCTGACGGCGATACAGTCCAGCGGTTCGGCCAAGCGTTTCATATGGATTACAGCACTGATATGAGAAGCCGTCTTAAACAGGCCTTAAGCGAAGCAAGGAAGGAAAAAAGACCAACTGATAAAAATGCGTTGATAAATGAAACGGAACAGATCCAGACGGATTTACATTATGTTGTTGTCTGTGAACTGCTGGAATTAAACGGACTTAAGACTGATGATATTGATGTTATAGGCTTTCACGGTCAGACATTGTTGCACGGCCCTGATGAGGGCTGGACATGGCAAATCGGACTAGGTGAAAGGTTAGCCAAAAGATTAAACATAACGGTTGTCAATGACCTGCGGGGTAATGATGTTAAAAATGGCGGGCAGGGCGCGCCAATGGTGCCGGTTTATCATCAATCAATTTTAAAGGGTCAGATAAGCGAATATCCGGCGGCACTGATTAATATAGGTGGGGTAGCCAATATAACATGGGTCGGAAGCGAGGAAGGCGGCGACATGGTGGCTTTTGATACCGGGCCGGGTAATGCACTACTTGATGACTGGGTTAGAGAGCACACTGATCTTCCCTATGATATAGACGGCATGATTTCCATTAAAGGGAAAGTTAATGATGATATGGTCAGCGGCTGGATGGAAAATGATTATTTTGATATTAGCCCGCCAAAATCGCTCGACCGTGATGATTTTGAAGTAAGCGAAGTGAGCGCGTTATCACTTGAAGACGGGGCAGCGACCTTATGCGCTTTTACTGCTGCGACCATAAAAGCTGGTGCCGCAAAATGCCCGGCAGAGGTGAAAAACTGGTATGTGTGCGGCGGTGGGGCCCATAACCCGGTTATCATGAAAATGTTAAAAGATGTTCTGGACGGGGATGTTGCGCCCATTAACGCACTTGGTTTTGATGGTGATTATATTGAAGCGGAGGCTTTTGCCTATATGGCAGTGCGAAAATTATATGATCTGCCTATTACATTTCCCGGGACGACTGGAATATCCGAGCCGTCCACAGGTGGTGTAATTAATTTACCCTAATAACCAAGACGCATTGTCAGATATTTATCGATTGACTGCACGAGCGGTTGATGATGAGCTTCATAAAAATGGCTCGCCCCTTCAATTTTATCATAATCGATGGTGATGCCTTTTTGTGCCTGAAGTTTTTCTACAAGCATTTGAACGCTTTCTTCCGTAACAACAGTGTCAGCCGTTCCCTGATTAATCAGTCCCGATGACGGACATGGGGCAAGGAAAGAGAAATCATAAAGATTTGCCGGCGGGGAAACCGATAAAAATCCATTTATTTCAGGACGACGCATTAGAAGCTGCATGGCAATCCACGCACCAAATGAAAATCCGGCGACCCAAACTTGTGGACTGTCCCGGTTTACTGTGTGTAGCCAATCAAGTGCCGATGCCGCGTCACTAAGTTCACCAATGCCACTATCATAGATACCTTCGCTTCTACCAACGCCGCGAAAGTTAAACCGCAGTACTGAAAAGCCACGACGGACAAATGAATGATAAAGGTAATAACAAATCTTACTATTCATGTTTCCGTTAAATTGCGGGTCAGCATGGAGTACAAGGGCGATCGGAGCATTTTCACTTTTACTAGGATGATAGCGGCCTTCAAGGCGACCTTCCGGCCCATTGATAATGACTTCTGGCATATTAATTTTAACCTTAGATTTATAAATTTATGTGGCAAATTTAATGGAATAAAAATACCTTATTGATGTATCCGCCTTCTTATAGCATAAAACCATAGTTAGATTTCAACTATGAAATTGGATTTTATAAAAAAAATGACAAAACCAGACCTGATATATCTTGATTATAATGCCACTGCGCTCATTAAACCTGAAGTGATTGAGCTTATGAGCGAGGTAATGAAAGAAGGGGGTAACCCGTCTTCTGTGCATGGCTTAGGAAGGCTTGCCAAAGCCCGGATGGAAGAAGCGCGCTCAATTATAGCTGAGCAGATAAATTGCCGCCCGCAGATGATTATTTTTACATCTGGCGGAACTGAAGCCAATAATATGGCAGTGCTTACCTGCGACAGGACGCGGCTTATTACCACCAATGTGGAGCACGATTCAATACGTTCAGCCTCAAGCCGTTTTAAGGGAGGTGTGGATCATTTATCCGTTGATCAAGACGGGCTTATTGATCTTGGTGTTCTTAAGGAACTACTTGAAGAAAATGGCTCAAGTGCTATTATATCAATACTTTTTGCCAATAATGAAACAGGCGTAATGCAAGATGTTAAGAAAATTTCCGCGATCGCTCATGAAGCAGGAGCGCTTCTTCATATTGATGCTATTCAGGCGCTAACGAAAGTTCCAATTGACTTTATGGAGCTTGGCGCTGATATGATGAGCCTCTCTTCTCATAAGACTGGTGGGCCGCAGGGTGTTGGTGCGCTTATCACTTATGAAAAGCTTCCCGTTAAGTCATTTGTCATGGGTGGTGGTCAGGAAATTGGTCGGCGCGGCGGCACAGAAAATATTGCAGGTATCGCCGGATTTGGCAAGGCGGTTTCACTGATCCCGCAGTCACTCGAAAAAATGAAAGAGCTTGAAAGCTGGCGCGACGAAATTGAAAGAAAATTATTTGAATATGCGCCTGCGTCGAAGTTTTTAGGCCAAAATGCCAAGAGACTCCCAAATGTTTCAACCATTTATATGCCGAATGTCACTAGCGAAACCCAGGTTATGAATTTTGATCTTGATAAAATTTGCATTAGTTCCGGCTCAGCCTGTTCATCAGGAAAGGTAAAATCATCCCACGTCATAGACGCCATGAGCAATGACGCAAATATCGCCACATCTACCATTCGAATGAGCCTTGGTTGGGGCAGTGAGCACTCAGATGTGAGAGCCTTTATAAAAAGCTGGAAAAAGCAGTATGACCGAAAAAACAGTTAAGTTTCCCATATATTTAGATTATCAGGCAACAACGCCGATTGATGAGCGGGTGCTGTTAGCGATGATGCCGTATCTTACGACAAATTTCGGAAATCCCCATTCGGTTGAGCATAGCTTTGGCTGGCAGGCGGAAGCGGCAGTTGAAATTGCCAGAAAAAATATCGCCACTTTAATCGGTGCTTCGCACGGCGAAATTATATTTACATCCGGTGCGACTGAATCCAACAATCTTGCTATCAAGGGCATTGTCTACGCGGCGTATCCGAAGAAAAATCATATCATTACGGTTAAGAGCGAACATGAATGTGTCCTTGCATCGGCACGCTCGCTTGAAAATGGTGGTTTTGATGTTACCTATCTGGATGTTGATGAGGATGGCCTGATTGATATGGGCGCTCTTGAGGCTGCGATTACAGACAAAACATCGCTTGTTTCGGTGATGGCTGTTAATAACGAGATCGGCGTAATTCAAAACTTAAAAGCCATTGGTGATCTTTGCCGGGATAAGGGTGTCATTTTCCATACGGATGCGGCGCAGGCGGTAGGTAAAATCCCGCTAGATGTGGAAGAACTTAACATTGATGTCATGAGCATTTCCGGTCATAAAATTTATGGGCCAAAAGGTATTGGGGCGCTTTATTTAAGAAAAAACACGCCAATTTTATCGTTGATTGATGGCGGCGGTCAGGAAAATGGCCTTCGCTCTGGCACACTTTCCCCGGCGTTATGTGCAGGGATCGGTAAGGCATGCGCCATTGCCGGTGAAGAAATGGCTAAGGACTACCAGCATGTCACCGAGCTTTCCATAAGACTGCTCAGTAAAATTTCGGCGGCTCTCAATAATGTGCATTTTAATGGGTGCCGTGAAAACCGTTATCCAGGAAATATAAATCTGACTTTTTACGGCATTAAAAGTGATATATTGGTCGCAGATCTTAGGGATATCGCTATTTCAACAGGCTCTGCCTGCTCTTCAGCGAAGCATAAGCCATCATATGTTCTTGAGGCCATCGGACTTAACAAGCAGGAAATTGATGCTTCCGTACGGATCGGTATAGGCCGCATGACGACTATAGAAGAAATAGATCATGCCGCAGATCACATCATCAAGAGGGTGCAGTATTTACTCTAGGAAATCGAGTAGGATTTTTGAAAATTACTTTAGGAAATCTAAAAGAATTTTAGAGAATTCTTGGGGTTTTTCTGAGTGGAGCCAGTGGCCGCAGTCGTCGATGGTTTCAATGCGGGCGCTCGGGAATAATTCAAGTGTTTCTGGCACATATTCATCTAGCAGGTAATGAGAATGTTCACCGCGAATGAAAAGGGTCTCGCCATCGTAAGATATGCCGTCGGGTGCCGCTGCGATATGATCATAATTGTTTATCAGCGCCGGTATATTGATGCGCCAGTTAAAGCCGCCTTCGTCACTGCGCACAAGATTAGTGAGCAGAAACATACGAACACCGGCTTCATCCACATATTGGCTGAGGAGCTTATCCGCTTCACCGCGTGATTTTATCTGATCCAGTGGGATGGCGGTAAGGCCTTCAAAGATACTTTCATGATGATTGGGGTATAAAATTGGTGCTATATCGCCAAGTACCAGTTTATCAATGCGCTCAGGGTAACTTAGTGCCACCTGCATCGCCGTTTTGCCGCCCATGGAATGGCCAAGGATATGAGCGCGGTCAATATTCTGATCATCCATAAATTCTACTACATCCGCCGCCATTAAAGGATATGACATGTCATCTGAATGCGGGGAGTTTCCGTGGTTTCTAAGATCAACGCAGTAAACTTGATAATGCTGGGCATAAATTTTGGCCAGTCCGCGAAAATTGCTCGCCGAACCATAAAGGCCATGAATAATTACCAGTGGGGATCCACCTGTTTTTTCACCGTAATGATCAAAGTTAAGTTTAATAGCCAAATTCTGCCTCATAATCCTTAAATATAAACGGAAGTCCCTGATATAAACTTTTAAGCGGGACTGTTCCATGGCTTTCGCCGGTGATCAGTACCTTTGACGCTCTTATGTTTGGTAATTCGTCAAGGATCGCCATAAAGTCTGCTTGGGGCCGCGACATAATATCTTCCTCGTCTTTGCTTCGGTCGATTTGCGTCATGTAAATGCTTTTTTCTATCTTTTGGAAGGCTATTTTATTTGCTGAAAACTTATTGATCATCATACCTTCGCCGTACCAAAGGCTGGGATCGCTGGTTATATAACTGTCAAACAATTCTGGCTCATTCAGAAAAGCATATGTAGCAAAAAGCCCCGCGACTGAGTGTCCAAACAGAATATTATTATCGTTTGATGAATAATTGGAGTTAATAAAAGGCTGAAGTTCATCCTTTATAAATTTAAGGAAATTTTCAGCACCGCCACTATATTCAATTAGTCGAGCATTGGGATCATCTGTTTCATAAACTGGTGTCAGGTCGGTATTTCGATATATATTTGGAATAGAGACGAGGATTATTTCAGGTATTTTTTGTGCTCTACCCTCTAGAAAATCAATTACGCCATGTGCCATTAAGAAATATCGTCTGCCATCTAGCAGATATAATACCGGATATTTTTTTTCAGCATCATAATTACGCGGGAGGCCAACCAGGATAGTCCTATCTTGATCCAATATGTCAGAGTGCAATATATGCTCTTCGCCAATTGTGAGGGCCTTCTGAGCTAAGGAGGACTGTATATTTAGTATAAAAGTAAAAATCAATATTGGAAAAATAAATTTATTTAACATGATCTTCCTATGTATTAAATTTCATTAGTTATAATTGAATGAAAGCCCAAAAAAAAGCAAGCCCCCTTTTAGAAGGGAGCTTGCAATAACAAACAGGGGGAAGGGGGAGTAGGGAAATTACTGTTAATAGTAAAATACCCCTGTTTATGTTCAGTTTCTGCTCATGTGGAGCAATTAGAGAGCAAGTAGCTATAGGGAGGAACATTGCTTGCAAAACCAGTAATAAATAAATATCACGGGATTAAAAGCCCAATGCGATGAAGTGACAGGTTTTTGAGATGAAGTGGAAAAACTACTCTTTTTTAGTGCTATTTCAATGCTTCAATGATGCTTGAGGCCATTTTCGCGGTGATGATTTTAACACCTCTGGGATTGGGATGGATACGGTCATTCTGATTAAGTTCTATGAAACCAGCAACACCATCCAGGAAAAACGGATAGAGGTCAGCGTCATATTTTTCAGCAGTATCAGGAAAAATGCTGTTAAAATCTTGAGCATAAACTTGGCCGAGGTTTGGCGGCGCCATCATCCCGGCAATCAGGGTAGAGATTTCTTTATCTTTTAAGATGCTGGCCATTTTATCAATATTGCTGCGGGTGAATTCTGGTTGAATGCCGCGAAGTGCATCATTACCACCAAGAGCAAGTATCACAAGGTCTACCTGCGCAAGATTGGCAAGGACCCATTCTAGGCGGGAAAGGCCACCAGAGGACGTGTCGCCCGAAACGCCGGCATTAATAACAATTACATTTGTGCCAATGGCGTTTAAGGTATCTTCTAACTGGTCAGTGAAGCCTTCGCCGGGTGCAAGGCCGTAACCTGCGGTCAGGCTATCACCAAAAGCAAGAATTATTTTTTTATCCTGCGCATGGCTAAGCTGTGTCATTGCGTATAAAGAGCTGACAACCATTATAAACGTAAAAATAATGCGTTTAATCGCAATATGCTTGAATATGGCTATTGGAGTGGTAATAACATTAATGTATAACAATTGAAAAATAGGCACGTACAACCTCACCGTTAATGAGTAAAATAAAATATGACTGACAATTTAATTCTTGAACTACAGAATATTCATCTCAGACTTAAAAGCAACGATTTTGAAGTTAAAATCTTAAATGGTATAGATTTAAATGTTGTTCAAGGTAAGGCGGTAGCCATTTTGGGCGCGTCCGGTTCCGGTAAATCTAGCATGATGTCGGTGATGAACGGGCTTGAACGTCAGACGGAAGGTTCCGTCATTGTCGCCGGGCATGTGCTTGATAATATGAACGAAGATGAGCTTGCAATGTTCAGGCGAAATAATATCGGTATTATTTTACAGGCGTTTCACCTTATTCCAACCATGACAGCACTTGAAAATGTGGCCGTGCCGTTAGAGCTTGCCGGGATAAATGGTGCGGAAGAAATTGCAAAAAATATGCTAGTTGATGTAGGCCTTGATCACCGGATGGATCATTATCCAACTCAGCTTTCGGGCGGGGAGCAGCAGCGTGTTGCTATTGCCCGGGCCATGGCGCCGGAGCCAAAAATATTATTTGCCGATGAACCAACCGGAAATCTTGACGGTAAAACAGGCCATAATATTATTGAGCTTATTTTTACGCTTAGACAAAAAAACAATGCCACACTCATACTGATTACCCATGATCAGGAGTTAGCCGGAAAATGTGATGAAATCATTCATATTGAAGATGGTTTGATTGTTGACGAGCAAAACAGGAAAGTGGCCGAATAATGATTGCAATGAAATTCGCACTGCGGGAACTCCGATTTGCTTTTAAGCATTTTCGAATTTTTATTGCCTGTTTATTTTTAGGAACGGCAATTATCGCATCGGTTGGATCTGTTACCAAAAACATTTCTACCAGCCTTGAGCGGGACGCGCGAACATTTCTTGGCGGCGACGTTGAAATTGAAACAAATCAACGCACCCTAACTGAAGAAGAAATGGCATATGCCACTGAGAGATCCGTTGAAATATCACTGGTCACAGAGCTTCGCGCTATGGCCCATACGGAAGGCTTCACCGATAGCAGCCTTATTGAAGTTAAAGCGGTTGATGGCGGTTATCCTATGTTTGGCGAGCTTATTACGTCTAGCGGGCTTTCAACAAAGGAGCTTTTTGAATTTAAAGATGGTCATTGGGGCGCCGTTCCATCAGAAGCCATTGCAACAAGACTTGATAGAAAAGTGGGCGATATTCTTAATATCGGCAGCCTTGCTTATGAGATTAGAGGCATTACCGTAAAAGAACCTGATAGTTCCAACGCAGGATTTCAGCTAGCACCGACGATAATTGTTTCATCTGATAGCATGGAAGAAACGGGACTGATTACATTTGGTAGTCTGGTAGAATATAATTACCGACTAAGGTTAGCCGAAGGGGCTGACAGTCAAAAATTCGAAGAAGACGCAGAAACGGCTTTCCCGGATTCCGATTGGCGGGTTCGTGATAAAAGCAGTGGCGGTGGCAGTACCCAACGCTTTATTGATCGTATGGGCCAGTTTATGACCCTTGTTGGGCTTACCGCTTTGCTTGTTGGTGGGGTCGGGGTCAGCAATGCAGTGCATGGCTATCTCAATTCTAAAACCAATACCATTGCTACTTTTAAAATTCTTGGTGCAAGTTCAAATACTATTTTTCAAATATACTTGCAGCAAATAATGATTATGTCCTTTATATCCATTGTGCTTGGGTTACTTGCCGGGGGAAGTCTGCCCTTTTTGTTTGCTGACTTCTTAGAAAGTAAAATGCCGATTGATATTTCGCGCCAGTTTTTCCCTGTTCCGTTGGCCGTGGCGGCATTTTACAGCATTCTCATTAGTTTGATATTCACTTTATGGCCGCTTGCTAAAGCAAAGAATGTTTCCGCGAGGCAGTTGTTCCGTCTGACTATATCAGGTGAAAAAAGCGAAAAAATACCCCGTATTTATTTAATGATCATAGTTGGGCTGACCGCACTTATGTTGGGTGTGGTATTTTTAATGGCTGATTATAGGGAATTAACCGGTTACTTTATGGGCGGCATGCTTGCTTCGTTTGGTTTATTGCTCGGGACTGGTTATCTGGTGCGCCATACTGTCGGATATCTGCCGCGCCGCTTTAGCCCGGCACTCAGGATTGCCCTTTCCAATATAACAAGACCCGGTAATTCAACGTTGTCAATTATTCTTTCCCTAGGGCTTGGTTTAATACTGCTTACCGCTATTTCATTGGTGGAATTTGGCCTTGATGCGGAAATTGAACGCCGGGTCGATACGGATGCGCCGTCTTATTTCTTTCTTGATATTCAAAAAGCAGAACATGCTGATTTTAAAGAGTTTGCTTTGGCCAAAGACGGAGTGAGCCTTTATCGGACCGTTCCCAATTTACGAGGCCGGATCACCCATGTTAAAGGAATTTCTTCAGAAGAAGTGGAAGTAGATCAGGATGTACGCTGGATGCTACGCGGCGATAGAGGGATGACCTTTGCTAGTGAAGTGCCGGAAGACAATAAACTTACCGTCGGTGACTGGTGGCCGGAAGGATATCAGGGCGAGCCGGAAGTTTCGATCAGTAATGATATGGCTGAAGGTATGGACCTTGGACCGGGCGACAATATTACCGTCAATGTGCTTGGCCGTAGTGTAGATGTTACTGTGCGCTCAATTCGTGCCGTTGACTGGGGTGGGTTTGGCATAAATTATGTGCTTATGTTTGATCCGTTTGTATTAAGTGATGCGCCGTTCACTTATGTAGGAACCATAAAATCATCATCACCAACCGAAGCGTCCAATTACCGGGCGATTACCAGAGAATTTCCTAATGTGACAACAGTACGCCTTAAAGAAGTGCTGGAAAATGTTCAGCTATTACTACTTCAGATAAAAGGCGCCATTGACGTCATGGCGTCAATTACGATTGTCGCAGGTATTTTGGTGCTTAGTGGTGCAATAGCGGCGGGCCATAAAGGGCGCATTTATGATAGTGCTGTGCTTAAAGTGGTGGGCGCGACGAGGATGGATATCCTGAAAGCTTATATATTTGAATTTGTTATTCTTGGTGTAGCAACGGGGATTGTTGCCATCGTTCTTGGCTCTATTGCCGCTTACGGTATTGTTGTTGGTATTATGGAAATGGAATGGACTTTCTCACTTCAAATTCCACTACTTACTGTGGTTGCCAGCATTATAATCACCATGTCCATCGGTATGTTCAGCATATATAAAGCCATGTCAGTAAGACCAGCTCAGGTACTGCGCGGGGTTTAGATCACTTCCTTCAGAAGCTTTAAGGCGGCAATAATTGTTGCTTGGCGCACGGCGCCCCGGCCAAGGTCGCCGAATTTATGCATTTGGTGCAGGGGATTGCCGCCGCGTTTTATGGCGGCCATATGGACTAGTCCAACTGGTTTTTGATCGGTGCCACCGTCCGGGCCGGCGATACCGGTTACAGAGACAGCAATATTCGCTGATGAGTATTTAATGGCCCCTTCGGTCATGGCTATGGCCACTTCGGGGCTTACGGCACCATCAATTTTCAACGTATCAGCGCTAACGCCTAAACATTCCATCTTGGCGCGGTTGGTATAGGTGACAAAGCCGCGATCAACCACGTCCGATGATCCGGCAATTTCGGTTAGGGCGCCAATGATTAAGCCGCCAGTGCAAGATTCCGCCGTGGCAATTTTAAGGTTTTTGGCGCGGCTTAGGTCAAGTACTTCAGTAGCAAGTGATTTTATTTCATCCGAGAACATATTGATTTACAGCATAAAAGACCACTGCTCCCATTATTGCCGCTACCACATCATCCATCATCACGCCGTATGCATCGTGACGCTTATCAAACACGGATATAGGCCATGGTTTCATAATATCAAAGACGCGAAAACTGAGCAGGGCGAGAAAATATTGACCGATATGATTATTATCAACAATCAGTAGGCAAACCATCCACTGGCCGACTACTTCATCAATTACCACTTCACCGGGGTCGGTTTTTCCGGTTTCGCTCATATATTCTTTTGAGGCCCAAAGTCCGACGACGAATATAATTATTGTCGCTAAAATCAGCGCTATTTTTCCGCCGCCGTCTATAATAAACCAGGCAAAGGGCAGGGCGGCGATACTGCCGAATGTTCCTGGTGCAAAGGGGATCAGGCCACTATAAAACCAGGTCGATAGCCACAGCGACGGATGAAAGAATGATTTATTCCAGTTTTTAAGTACCATAATTATTCCGGTAACCTGATTGTTGCTACGGCCTGTGCCATAATGCCTTCGCCATTACCCGTAAAGCCTAGCTTTTCAGTGGTTGTCGCTTTTACGCTTATTCTGCCCATATCAAGGTCAATAATTTCAGATAATTTATCTCTTATTTTATCGCGGTGCGGGCCTATTTTTGGCTCTTCACAGATAATAGTAAGATCAATATTGGCAATTACGCCGTCGGCATCGTCTATCAGTTTTACGGCATGCTTTAAGAATATATCTGAACTGGCATCTTTCCACTTCTTATCACTGGGCGGGAAATGTTCGCCGATATCCCCAAGCGCCATGGCCCCAAGAAGGGCATCGGTGATCGCATGCATAGCGACATCTGCGTCCGAATGTCCTTTTAATTTTTTGCCGTGAGGTATTTTTACGCCGCCGAGGATCACATGATCGCCTGCCTCAAAGGCGTGAACATCTAGGCCATAGCCAATGCGGACATCTGTATAAGAGCTTTGGGTCATAATATGCGCTTTTTTTAAATCATCTTCGGTGGTTATTTTAAAGTTATCTTCTCTGCCGGGAATTATCCGCACCTTAAGGCCGCTTTGTTCGGCAATGGCACTGTCATCGGTAAGGTCGTTATTTTCATGGCGGCGGTGGGCCATATAAATAGCTTTATAACGAAAGGCTTGCGGCGTTTGCGCCCGGTATAAAAAACTGCGGTCGATGGTGTTTTGAATACTGTCTGCGGCCATATATTTGATGGTGTCTGTAACACTTAAGGCCGGTATGGCTGCACCATGCTCCTCTACTTCGCTGATAAGCTTATTTAAGGTGCTCTGCTTTAAAAATGGACGGGCCGCATCATGAATATAGACATATTCTGCCATCAGATCACTGATCGCCTCTAGCCCTTTTAAAACAGATTGCTGGCGTGTTTCACCGCCATGAACTGGTGGTGGCAGGTCAAGATCACCAACGGCTGAATTATAAAGCTCTAAGTCATCAGGATGGATGATCACTTGAATATGATCAATAGTCGGGTTTTCAAGGAATACATTTACGCTGCGGCGCAGTATAGGCATGCCGCCTACATCAAGATATTGTTTTGGTATTTCCCCGCCCAGACGGTGACCGCGACCGGCGGCAACGATAATGGCTACATTCTTTATTGTCATGATGGTGACGCTATCATTTTTACTTGAAAATGTCCCCTATAAATTACAGATTTTTCTACTTTGACCTTATAGGGCATTTCGGTTATAGTGCCGCCCTTATTGACTAATTTTTAGACATTTTGAAAGATTGCTTAATTTTTAACCATGGATAGTGTGCTTAAACCGATAAATATAGGTCCGATTACGGTCGAAGACCCGGTTCTTTTATGTCCTATGGCCGGTGTGACTGATCTGCCGTTTAGACGACTTGTTAAGCGTTTTGGTGCGGGACTTGTCACATCTGAAATGATCGCTAGTCAGGCGATGATCCGTGATCATAAGCGGACCCATAAAATGGCGACCGCTGAAAGTGACGAATATTTAATGTCAGTGCAGCTTGCCGGTCATGATCCTGAAATGATGGCGCAGGCCGCGAAAATGAATGAAGACAAAGGCGCGCAGATCATTGACATTAATATGGGTTGCCCGGCAAAGAAAATTGTAAATGGTTATGCCGGGTCGGCACTAATGCAAAATCTTGAAGAAGCCGGAAAGATCATTAAGGCTACAGTTGAAGCCGTTGATATCCCTGTGACACTTAAGATGCGAACCGGGTGGGATATAACCAACCGAAATGCGCCAGAGCTTGCTAAAATTGCTGAAGATAAAGGTGTAAAAATGATCACCGTTCATGGACGCACCCGTAATCAAATGTATAAAGGTGTTTCTGACTGGGCTTTTATTAGCCAAGTGAAAGAGGCGGTATCGCTTCCGGTTATAGCAAATGGTGATATTATCACCTGCGAAAATGCCAGTGATGCGCTTCGTCAATCCGGTGCTGACGGGGTGATGATTGGCCGCGGTAGTTACGGTCGTCCTTGGTTTCTAGGGCAGGTCATTCACTATTTGAAAACAGGCGAAAAATTACCTGATCCTGAACTAATGGAAATAAAGAATATCATGGTCGAGCATTATCTGGCTATGCTTGATTATTACGGCGAGGATGCCGGTAAAAAGATCGCCAGAAAACATATCAGCTGGTACACAAAAGGTCTGCAAGACAGCGCGGCATTTCGCCAAAAGGTCAATAAAATGACCGAAACAAAAGAAGTACTTGAAACAATTGATGCTTTTTTTGAGCCACTCTTAGAATATGTAGCGGCGTAGATTATGGGTGCGAAAAATGAAATGATTGATCTGACGTCATTACAAACAGATCATTCAGACATTATTCTAAATAGTATTGCAGACGCCATTATCACTGTAAATTCGGATAATGAAATTACTTTCGTAAATGTTGCAGCGGAACAGTTTCTCGGTAGCAGTTCCCCCATATTAAAACGTAAAAAGTTAGAAGATATTGTTCCCGCTGATAGCCCGTTGCTGGCACTGGTTGATCAGGCGCGAAAAAAAGGGGCGGTCATTACCGAATATGATATCAATATCGGAAATCCCCATATTGGCGATCTTAAAATAGATGTTAATGCAACAATGCTGCTCGGCGACCCGTTAATGGATAGTAGAGGGTCCGGTACTTTAATTCAGCTGCAAAAGCGAAGTATTGCTCAAAAAATAAACCAGCAACAAACCCACCGCAGTGCTACACGTTCTGTATCGAGTATGGCTGCAATGCTTGCTCATGAAATAAAAAATCCGCTTTCCGGCATAAAAGGCTCCGCCCAAATTTTAGCACAGGATGTAAACGAAGACGATAAAGCATTAACCAACCTGATATGCGAAGAAGTGGACAGAATTTGCACGATCGTTGACCGTATGGAAGTCTTTACAGATCATAGACAGCTGGAAAGATCCGAAATAAACATTCATAGCATTCTAGAGCATGTTAAAAAGCTCGCCGAGAATGGTTTTGGAAGACATGTAACGTTTGTTGAATTATATGATCCTTCACTTCCTGATACGTTGGGAGACAGAGGG
>JABJKT010000074.1 GCA_018660225.1 Kordiimonadaceae bacterium | reverse complement strand
TTTATCGAAAGTTCTATTGTTAAAGTAAAACCCATCGATGGCATTAAAAATATGGTGAAGTATAAAAATTTCTATATTGCCAGCCAGCCGAGCCCTGAAGCGATTAAAAAATTAAAAGAAATGGGTGTTACCACCGTTATCACTAACCGTGCTAAAACAGAAAATGGCGGTTTTGAAGAACAAAAAGCCGTTGAGGATGCCGGCCTTAAATTTCACCGTGCACGTATTTATAATGACCGCTACGGTGATATTAATGATCAAAAAATCAATATGGACGAGCTTGAAAAAGCACTAGGCATTATCGCTAGTACCACGGACGGTGATGTGTTTGTGCACTGTGGCTCCGGCGACCGTGCATCAATTATCCTTGCCACACATCTTTTTAATGTTGATCAAAACTCCGAGAGGGAAGCGCTCAGCAAAGCCCGTCTGGCGGGACTTAGAAACGCCAATATCACCAAGCAACTTGAAGACTATATGGGGGCTCCGGAGTAGGCTTATTTAAACTTCGGTTGCCGTTTTTCATTAAACGCTGTGACGCCTTCTTTGAAATTTTCGTTCTTTCCTGCTATCTGCTGGGCTGCGGCTTCTGCCTCTAATTGATCGGTTAAACTGTTTTCGAATGAACTATCTAATAATGCGCGGATCTGAATTAATGCAGATGTCGGTTTGGTTGCCAGTTTTCCAGCAAGCCTTAATGCGTCTTCCATCAGGGTACCTTCTTCGCTAATGCCGTATATCAATCCCATATTAAGTGCATCATCCGCAGAAATGGCTTCACCCAGCATCATCATTTCCGTGGAGCGGGCACGGCCAATAATCCGTGGCAGGAAGTATGAACTGCCGGCATCGGGAACAAGGGCGATGTTGATGAAGGCCTGGAAAAACTGGGCTGATTTAGCAGCGATGGTAAAATCACAAGCGAGCATTAAACCCATGCCTGCACCGGCAGCATAACCATTAACGGCGGCTATGGTAGGAAAGGGCAATGCTTTAAGGCCCATGACCATTGGTTCAAAATTCTCCCGCAAACTTTTACCCAGATCAAGGTCGCTGTCAATTTTTTCTATCGGCAAGTTTTTAAGATCTGCACCGACACTAAAGCCGTTGCCGCGACCAGTTATAATCAGGGCTTTAAGATCAGACTTTGCCGATAATTTATTGAGTACCGCTTTAAAATTATCAAAATAATCCTGATTCATAGCATTAAGCGCTTTTTCACGACTTAAGGTGAGTATGGCGATGTTGCCGTTATAATCCAGTTCCATTGTATCCAATATAAGCTTCGGCATTTTTATCTATTCCTATGTTCCAATTGCATGAAATATCGCCTAAACGTAAAAAAGTGTCAATCTATCTATTAGACTGACACTTTAAATTTGGTAATAATATTGTTTTGTTAAGCGGAAAGGCTTTGTTGAGTTGGTACAATCTGATCAAGTTCTAATTCGCTTTGTACCATGTTTCTGCCATTTGATTTAGCAAGGTAAAGGGCCGAGTCTGCTTTTTGGATAAGATCTTCAATTGTTATACCGGGCAGGGCATTCGCCACACCAAGGGACATTGTTATTCTGCCGAAATTAGCGCCGGTATTTTTATTTTTAATAATACGCTTTGAAATGACTGAACGAATTTGTTCAGCAATTTTTACACCTTCAGCTAATTGTGTTTTAGGCAGTAAGATTGCAAATTCTTCGCCGCCGTAACGGGCTGCGGCTCCTTCTGATCCGAGTTCCTTCTTGATGACGTGGGCAACTACTTTTAACACCTGATCGCCGATCTGGTGGCCGAAGCTGTCATTAAACTTTTTAAAGAAATCAATATCACAAAGAATAAGGCATAAGTCCTGGCCCACTTTATTGAAATTGGTCATATATTTATTGATTTTCTCTTCAAAAAATTTCCGGTTTCCGATATTGGTCAGCGCATCCGTGCGGCTTTCCATACGGGCGTTACTGAGATTTGTTTGTAAACCTTCTATTTTGACTGTGCTGTGCTCTAATTTTGTTTCAAGCTGCTGGCTTTGTTCCTTAATCCTGTCAGTGTCCGAAATAACGACGTTAATGATATCTTTAAGATCACTAGATCCTTCAAAATCAGAAAGTTTTTCCATATGTTCCATCAGTGTCTTTGTATGTTCACTTGTATCATTGCCAGCATCTTTTAAAACGCCAACTATTTTTTTGAGTTCCCTTTGAAAGGTTGCACCGGTTTCAACAATTGCTTTTAATTCTTTTTCTGCAGAAAAGAATTTTTCATAAAGTTTTTCATTAAGATCATCATTAAAAGGCATGTTCTTTGCGATCATGTTATCAATGACTTTTGAAAGATTAAGGTCTGATTGAGCTGAATGAGTGTACCATAGGTGATAGTTTTTTGGTGTTGGTGTTACTTCAAGTTCAGTCATTTTGTTGATGGTGGTTTCTGAATTGTTCCAGATAAATTCTTTATCGCCATCGGATAGAAATTTTGTCATTTTCTTATATATCTCTTTAGTTTAATTCCCCATCATTCACAACGTAGAATTTCGATTCTATAATTATTTATAGAGATATATTTTTAAAAAATGGTTAAATAAGTGTAACATTGAAAAGATTATTAAAATCAATAACTTATTAATAAAATTTTAACGTTTTATTTAAGTTTTATTAACCATATTAAATAAGTTAAATAAATTGAGATTTGGGAGGATTAATGACGTAAGAAATCAGGAACATGATCACCCATGCCGACTACTTTTTCTCTTGGTTTTTGACTTGGTTTTTCTCTAGACTTTTCTTTTGGTTTTCCTTGATTTTCCTGCTTTTGAGCGGGTTTCTCTTGACGATGTTTATTATCGGATTTTACCGGTTTTTTATCAGTTTTAACCGGTTTTTTATCGTCTTTTTCAAAGTGGCGTTTCTTAGGGCCATCTTCAAGTAAATCAGAAGGAACATCAAAAAGCGGAATTTCTTTTTTCAGAAATCTAATAAGCCCATCAAGGTATTTTTTATCAAATTGTGTGCTTAACGTAAAAGCTATGCCTGATTTTCCGGCCCGGCCTGTGCGCCCGACTCTGTGGATATAATCTTCAGGGTTTGAAGGAACATCAAAATTAAACACATGACCCACGTCAGGAATATCAAGTCCGCGCGCGGCAACATCACTAGCAACCAGTATTTTAATTTTACCCGCTTTAAAATCAGCAAGAACTTCCGTACGCGTGCTTTGATGAAGATCACCGTGAAGCTCTGCCGCGCTGAATTTATGAGCTTTGAGCGACTTATTAACTATTTTCACTTCTTTTTTGCGGTTGCAGAAAATAATCGCATTATCAACACCCTGACTTTTGATCAGATGACGAAGCACATTACGTTTATCTTTGTCAGAACCTCTAAACTTAACCAGATGTTCTTCAATAGTAACCGCAGTAGCGGTCGGCGCTGAAACTGTAAACTCTTTGGGATCTTTAAGGAAACTGTCGGTAAGTTTTTTAACTTCGTTCGGCATCGTCGCCGAGAAAAACAGCGACTGAATTTTTTTCGGCAGCATTTTACAAATGCGTTCAATATCCGGGATAAAGCCCATATCAAGCATACGGTCAGCTTCATCAACAACCAGTATCTCAACACCGTTGAGCATAACATTGCCGCGTTCCATATGATCAAGCAGGCGACCAGGCGTTGCGATCAGTACATCAACACCCTTATCTAGTTTTTTAACCTGACCAGCAAAGTCAGTGCCACCAATAAGCAGCGCACATGTAAGCTTGGAATTTTTCCCGTATTTATCGAAACTTTCCTCAACCTGCGCCGCAAGTTCGCGTGTAGGTTCTAAGATCAGCGAGCGAGGCATTCTGGCCCGGGCGCGTCCTTGCGAAAGGATATCAATCATTGGAAGGGTGAAGCCGGCGGTTTTACCGGTACCGGTCTGGGCGATCCCTAATATATCGCGGCCTTGAAGCACGCTGGGGATGGCTTTCTTTTGAATGGGCGTCGGCTCACTGTAGCCCGCATCTTTAATCGCTGAAAGCAGCTCGTCACTTAAACCTAGATAATCAAAACTCATATTTGATCGAAATCCTTTTCATGTCTCATCGTTATGCGCGCACAATAGGGAATAGAGAGCAAATGTCAACACAATCATCACCGTCATCCCCCCATCAATCCTATGGTTTATGTAACTTCGCTAACTTACGGGTAAAAGTTCGCCGGCCACGTTTAAATCCGTAAAGCGGGATCGCGAGCTCTTGAATGGCAGAAATATCCGTTTTACAATCAAGAATAACCAGATCAGCCGGATTGCCGACTTTAATGCCATAATCATCATGCCTCATCAAAAGTGCCGGCGCATGTGTTACCATATCCAGGCAGTCCCGCAGTCCCGCATCGGTGCCGATTTGCCCAATATTGGCATAAAGGTTCGCCATGCGGATCATCGAACAATCGCCGTAAGGCGTAAATGGATTAAGCACATTATTGGTTGAAACCGCGCAGTTAACACCAAATTCTTTGATCCGGTGTAGCGGCGCGACCCCTCTAACAATATTGTGATCCCGCTCTGAGCCCATAAGATAAAGATCTGTGGACGGAAGCGCCGTAAGAGCCACCCCCGCATTTGCCATCTCGGTGCAAACCGCCTTGAGTTCCTCCGCATTAAGCGCCGATAGTTTACTAACATGACCAATCGCCACCCGACCACTATAATCATAGGCCTGCGTCAGTTCACAAACATCACTGACCGTCATGCCTTCGGGGTTAACATCAAAATCCAGATGAAAATCCACATCAACATCAAATTCTCTCGCCATTTCAAACACCCGTTCAATCTGACCGCGCGGATCGCTATCCGTATAAGGACACCCACCAACCACCTTTGCGCCGCGCTTTAACGCCTCAACCATCAACTGATCGGTACCGGGATTGTTGAGCAGGCCTTCTTGCGGAAATACACATATCTCGAGATCCAGCGCCCAGGCATATTCTTTAACCAGCGGCAAAATGGCATCAATGCTTTTAAGCCCAATAACCGGATCAACCTCAAGATGGGCGCGCATCCTCGTCGTTCCCTGAAGAATTGATTTTTCCAGCACCCGCACCGCCCGCGCCCGAATATCCTCAACAGTAAATTCTTTTTTAGCTGCCGATACTTCGCGCAGCGCTTCTGCCAGCGTCCCTTCTTCTGATACACAGCGATCCATAATGCACGCTTTATCAAGATGAATATGAGATTCCACAAACCCCGGCACAGCCAACCGACCGCCAATATCCAAAATTTCGGCATCAGAATTTAGCTCATTTTCAATAGCAACAATCTCACCACCCACTATCCCAATATCTTTGGGGGCAGCCGACTGCGCACCTTGAATAACAACATTTTTAAGAATGAGATCCATTATAAAAGAACTTTCTGTTTTTAAGAACTGGAAAGAAAGTCTAACGAAGCGGGAAGGGGTAGGCAATTGTTTTTCTCTCCACCTGCCTCTCCAATTATGCTCCAATCCGGAGCCCTCGGTCGGAGGCAAGGGTGCTGAGGGGGGGAGGCCGCGAGGCCGGGGGG
>JABJKT010000073.1 GCA_018660225.1 Kordiimonadaceae bacterium | reverse complement strand
GCTGACATTGCGATATGTTATTTTTTTCCAGATCGAATAAGGTTGTTTTCTCCGTCCCACAACTTCAGCATCAAGAAAATTTTCTGCAAATATTTTTTCAAGTTCGCTTATCACCTCATCACGGATATTTTCCGTATTGGCATAAAGATAGTCCAGCCTTTTCATAATAGATTCGTGCGCTTCCGGATAAACATGAGGAAAGGCAAGATCCTCAAGTTCATTCATCAATTCCTGCATTCCTATTCTTTCGGCAAGCGGGGCATAAATATCAAGGGTTTCCCTTGAAATACGCGCTCTTTTCTCTGGCTTTTTGATATGATGCAAGGTGCGCATATTATGAAGCCGGTCGGCAAGCTTCACCAACAAAACCCGAATATCATCGGACATAGCAAGAAGAAATTTTCGGAAATTTTCGGCCTGTTTTGAAGTCTCGGAAGTATATTCAAGCTCCGATAGTTTTGTCACCCCATCAACCATCTTCGCTATATCAACGCCGAACAGTTCTTCTATCTGTTCGTAAGTGGCTACCGTATCCTCAATAGTATCGTGAAGAAGCGCCGTTACAATAGTATCGCAGTCAAGCTGCATCGCAGTTAAAATACCCGCCACTTCAAGCGGATGGGAAAAGTAAGGGTCGCCACTGGCACGTTTTTGAAGACCGTGTGCTTTCATGGAAAAGACATAAGCCCGATTTAGACGCATTTCGTCTATATCAGGTTCGTAGGCCTTCACCATATCAACAAGTTCAAATTGACGTATCACAGTGCTTATTCCAGTTTCATTTCACTAATTATATATAGTGTACAAAAAAAGACTTGCTGAGAACACCTCAAACAAGTCTTTTTTATTAAATTATTTCATAGCCTTATTTCGGGCCTTTATTCGGAAGCTTCTGTCTCATTTTCCTCGGCTTCAGCCTTAGCAACATCTGCTTTAACTTCCATAGCTACTTTTGCAAGGTTATCAGCTGTCATATCCTGATTGTTTTCAGTTAGCTTTTGCTCAGCTAGAAGGAGTGAAATATCATCTTCTTCCGGCTCATCAACTTCAACATGCTTTTGAAGGCCATAAAGTACGGCTTCTTGTAAATCACCCGCAAGAATTGTTTCATCAGCGATTTCACGCAGAGCAACAACAGGATTTTTATCATTGTCCCGTTCAACAGTGATCGGAGCACCGGCTGAAATTTGACGCGCACGACGTGCCGCGAGCAGTACTAGGTCAAAACGATTTGTGACTTTATCTTCACAATCTTCTACGGTAACGCGTGCCATGTTGCACATTCTCCATATAACTAATAAAAAAGGGCTTATACAATTCTTGTCGCTGCCTGTAAAGGCGCTATATACTATAAATGATCACTTTTGACTATAAAAGTCTGACAATTCCAACCGATTCATGATCATTTAGCATTTTTTCAACATTTTTCTGTAAGACAGGGTGCTGCCAGCTCTTGTTTATATCAGAAATGGGAATCAGCACAAAATCTCTTTCATGAAGTCTCCCGTGGGGAATAACTGGTTCATTTGATGACGGATTAGAGGCCTCATTATGCCAGTTTTCAGCATTAGGGTAAACCTCATCATGGTAGCTCAACAGATCGAGATCAATGATCCGCGCTTCCCATTTTTTAAGCCTTACCCTACCCATATTTTGTTCAATTTCATGGAGCTTATTAAGAAGCTCAAGCGCACAAAGCGATGTTTTTACACTGATCACCGCATTGACAAACCATGGCTGGTCAGATTTTGGAACTGGTTCTGTTTGATAAAATCTTGAGCATTTAATGATCCGTATATCTTCACGGTTAAGCGCCTTCATAGCCGCTTTCAGAATTTCTTTTGACGAACCATATTCACTGGTCGTCAAATTACTACCCATGCCGATTAAAATCATTTTCACTTCTGCTTATCAATATTTAAAAATTGGAACTTAATAGATTGCTCTTAAACAAACCAGTTAAATGTTATATATGTAAACAAAACACATCTTTATGAATCAAGTTCATTTTAGGTCAGTTTTATGTTATAAGTAGTTATATTTTATTTATATTTTAGGAATTAATCATGTTATTTTATTCTGATGAAAAATTGGCCATATTTATTGATGGCTCAAACCTTTTCGCTACTGCAAAAGCTCTTAACTTTGATATTGATTATGGTCGCTTACGCCGCTATTTCGCTACAAAAAGCCGCCTACTGCGTGCTAATTATTATACCGCCCTTATTGAAGACGCTGAATATTCACCGCTAAGGCCACTTGTGGATTGGCTTGATTATAACGGCTATACAATGGTCACCAAACCGACCAAAGAATTTACCGACGCTAAAGGGGAAAAGAAAATTAAAGGCAATATGGATATGGAACTGGCCATCGATATGATGGGAATGGCAGACCATGTGGATCATATGGTGCTTTTTTCTGGAGATGGTGATTTTAGACGGCTTGTCGAAGCCATTCAACGCAAGGGCGTCCGTGTTTCGGTTGTCAGCAGCACTAAAACCCGCCCGTCAATGATTGCTGACGAATTAAGGCGGCAAGCAGACAGCTTTATTGAAATTTCAGATATGAGCGAAGAATTTGGTAGGGGCGACCATTCAGATGACATAGGTCACCCATAAACAATGAATATCTTAAAACTGATTAAAAAGAACCAGCAGGCCCTGCCCGGCAATGCGCCACTTAATTGTGCTTTATGTCCGCGACTTGTAGAGTTTAGAAATAATAACCAGCAAAAATTCCCTGATTTTTTCAATGGCCCAGTGCCCGCCTTTGGCGCGGAGGATGCTGAACTTTTAATAGTAGGCCTTGCTCCTGGTCTTAAAGGAGCTAACCGAACCGGCAGGCCTTTTACGGGAGATTATGCCGGGGATCTTCTATATCCTACCTTGATTAAGTTTGATTTTGCGTGCGGAAAGTATGGCTCGCGCATTGATGATGGCCTTGAAATGAAAAAAGCAATAATAACCAACGCCGTTCGCTGT
>JABJKT010000072.1 GCA_018660225.1 Kordiimonadaceae bacterium | reverse complement strand
TTAGGGTAATGGTGGAGGCGCCGGGTACCGCCCCCGGGTCCGTAACGTTTATTCCATATATCAGTTTATTGCCGTAGTCGGTTGCCCGACTCCCTATATATAAGGGCACTTGATCAAAATTTAAATAGATTTGCGTAAATAATTATGTAATTTATATAATTAGCAATTTGAACTTAAGCTGGGTAGCCATGAAACAATATCTCGATCTCGCGCGCCATATACGCGACGAAGGCACAAATAAAGAAGACAGAACAGGAACCGGCACCAAAAGTGTGTTTGGTCATCAGATGCGTTTTGATCTTAGCCAAGGCTTTCCTATGGTCACCACAAAGAAACTTCATCAGAAATCGATCATTCATGAATTGCTGTGGTTTATCGCCGGCGATACCAATATTAAATACTTGCAGGATAATGGCGTTCGCATCTGGGACGAATGGGCCGACGATAGTGGTGACCTTGGCCCTGTTTATGGACATCAGTGGCGTTCATGGCCCGCGCCAAATGGGGAAACCGTTGATCAGATCACCGGTCTGGTTGATATGATTAAAAATAATCCCGATAGCCGCAGATTAATCGTCAGCGCGTGGAATGTAGCCGATGTGGATCATATGGCGCTTCCGCCGTGTCATTGCTTGTTCCAGTTTTATGTAGCGGACGGGAAACTGAGTTGCCAGCTTTATCAACGAAGCGCGGATGTATTTCTTGGAGTGCCATTTAACATTGCTTCATACGCGCTGCTGACCATGATGATGGCGCAGGTCTGTGCACTTGAATATGGTGATTTTGTTCATACTTTTGGTGATGCTCATCTTTACCTTAATCATATGGATCAAATTGATCTGCAGCTTAGTCGTGATCCGCTTCCTCTACCGACCATGGCGATCAATCCGAATGTGAAAAGCATTTTCGATTTTAAATTTGAGGATTTTGAGCTGCAAAATTATCAGGCCCACGCCCATATTAAAGGTATCGTTGCGGTCTGATGATTAAAACTTCTCTTATAGTAGCCGCATCAGAAAATGGCGTGATCGGCAAAGACAATGACATGCCGTGGAAAATTTCATCTGATCTTCAGTATTTTAAAAAGATTACTATGGATAAGCCGATTATCATGGGCCGAAAAACTTTTGATAGTATCGGCAGGCCACTTCCGGGCCGTGTAAATATTGTCATCACCCGTGACACGGGATTTACCCGCGCAGGGGTGATCACCGCCCATAGCGTCGAAATGGCCCTTGATGTAGCCAAAGGCATGGCCGAAGTTAAAAAACTTAAAGAAGTCATGGTGATCGGCGGCGCTGAGATTTACAAGCTTTGCCTGCCTGAAGCAGACCGCCTTTACCTGACCCGCATTCACGCAGTTATTGAGGGCGACGCTCATTTTCCGGAACTAGACGCAAAAGACTGGCTCGAATATTCACGCGAAGATCATGTGGCTGACGAAAAAGACAGCCATGATTATAGCTTCATCGTGCTAGATAAGCTCTAATTTTCCAGTTGGTAAACAAGGGTAACTTGCGCCGTCGTTGTTATTTTTCCAGGCTTTATAGGAATTGAAATATCGACCGGTGCGCTTCTCATAGCCATTGTTTCCTGACGCATCATATCAATTCTGCGCGGCATCATCTGTACCTGACCTTCTGTAATTGTGCATATATTTCCAAGGTTTTCTCCCGCTAGTTCAGCATATAGGTTTGCTTTATGAAGTGCTTTTTTAAAGGCGGCTTTGCGGGCTTGGTCTTCAAGATTTTCCTTATCAGTGGAAGAGCAAGTAATGTTCGAGAATAAATTATCGCTTCCCGCCATCACGCCGGACATAAGGTCTGTTATTTTATTGAGATCGAAGGTCTTGAAGTGAACACTCGTGGCGCCTGCATAAGCGATTATTTCCTGACGGTTTCTTTGGTCATATACCGGTCTGATGCTTATACTATCAGTGCGCATATCTTCATCTTTGATTTTCAGATCTTCAAGCACATTAATGATTTTCTCAATATTGGCGGAGAGGTCAATTAACGCAGACGTTTCGTCTTTTGCCTGACTTTTGACGTTAAGCGATACTTCGGCAACGTCGGGAAGGCTTTCTATTTCACCAATTGCGCTCATGGTGATAACCGGGCCTTGGCAGAAAGCACCTTCTTGAGCGTGACTTGCGTTAATGAGAAAGATTGAAGATATTAAAACGGCGAGCGACGTGAGGATTTTCATAATTAACTCCTTATATGACTATCCTTACAGGTTATTTTTAAATCATGTCAACTTTTAGACCTATTTAAATCTACTGTAATCAATAGGCTGATTTTTATCGATGGATTGATCGGTTTCCGGCATTGGGTATTTAAGGCCAGTGGCGCAGTTAAAGAGCACGACTTTATCGTCCTTGCTCACCTGTCCGCTTTTCAGGGCCATTTCCCATGCGGCAAAGGTTGCGGCGCCTTCAGGGCAAAGTAGAACACCATCTTTTCGTGCCACACGGTCACGGCATTCAAAAATATGTTCTTCATTAACGGCGATGGCAAAACCATTGCTTTCACGAACTGCGCGCAGGATCAGAAAGTCACCAACCGCGATTGGAACACGAATACCCCAGGCATGTGTGAAGGCATCTTCCCATAGTGGCGCATGCTCCAAGCCCTCGTCGTAAGCTTTTACAATCGGAGCGCATCCTTCAGCTTGAACGGCGACCATTTTAGGTCGTTTTGAGCCGATCCAGCCAATTTTTTCAAGCTCGTCAAATGCTTTCCACATACCGATCAGGCCAGTGCCGCCACCAGTTGGGTAAAAAATAACGTCCGGCACTTCCCAGCCGAGCTGCTCAGCAAGCTCAAGCCCCATGGTTTTCTTGCCTTCAATGCGGTACGGCTCTTTCAAGGTTGAAATATCGGCCCAACCCATTTCTTCCTTACCTTCAAAAACGATTTTACCGCAGTCATTGATTAGGCCGTTTACGGTATAAGTGTCGCCGCCCTGAAGTTCGATCTCACGGATATTGACAATCGGCGTATCATCGGGACATAGGATTGTCGTTTTAAGTCCTGCGAAAGTGGCATAAGCGGCAAGCGCCGCGCCCGCATTACCGTTGGTTGGCATGGCAAGATGGTTTTGACCAAGTTCTTTGGCCATCGCAACCGCAAGCGCGAGGCCACGTGCTTTAAAAGATCCCGTTGGTAATCTGCCTTCGTCTTTGATGATCACGTCGCAGACTTCAGGTACAGATTTATTTAGCGGAATAAGCGGTGTCATCACTTCACCAAGGCTCGTCATCGCATCGCCCGTATTTACAGGTAGAAATTCACGGTATTTCCAAAAACCGCCGGGACGTGCCTCGATCTCTTCTTTGGTCACGCTGTTCTTTATGGCTTCAAGGTCATAACGGACAAGTAACGGTCTTCCGGCTTCGGATAGGCCATGGATTTTCCCGGCCTCATAATCATCTTTGCCAGTGATCGAACATTCAAGATTTGTTACATAGGATCGTTTTTCGTTATATAAATTTTTTGTAAATTCATATTCAACTTTATTAGTCATTTTTATTCCTTATAAATGATCGATACGGCGTACGGCGCCTTTATCAGCGGATGTGGCCATCAGGCCATATGCTTTAAGGGCTTTTGATATGACCCGGCTTCTTATTTCGGTGGGTTTCCATGCGGTCGAGCCACGGGCATTCATTGCTTCGTGTCGCGCTTTAAGCTCGTCATCGCTTAAATCCACCCGGATCACACGGTTTGGAATGTCCACTTCGATAATGTCGCCATTTTTGATAAGGGCAATTGCACCGCCTGATGCGGCTTCTGGTGATACGTGACCAATGGAAAGTCCTGATGTGCCGCCGGAAAAGCGACCATCGGTAATAAGGGCGCACTCCGTCCCTAGTCCCATGGATTTAAGATAGGATGTGGGGTATAGCATTTCCTGCATTCCTGGCCCGCCGCGCGGTCCTTCATAACGGATAACGACAGCATCGCCCGATTTTACGTCGCCACTTGTGATGCCTTCAACGGCACTGTCCTGGCTTTCATAAACGCGGGCCGGGCCTTTAAAGGTGAAATTTTCTTCAGCGACACCAGCTGATTTTACAATGCAGCCATCAAGGGCGATATTTCCTGCAAGCACAGCAAGGCCACCGTCTTGTGAATAGGCATTTTCAATATCCCTGATGCAGCCATTTTTACGGTCAAGATCGAGTGTGTCATAACGCTTGCTTTGCGAGAAGGCTTCCGTAGTGCGCACGCCGCCCGGGGCCGCCCTATAAAATTCAACCACGTCATCAGCAGGCGCACGGCTTACATCAAAATAATCGATCACTTCACCTATTGATCGTCCCTGAACGGTTGAACAGTCACGGTGAATGAACTCGCCTTTTTCCAGCTCGCCCAAAATGGCAATGACCCCGCCGGCGCGGTGGACATCTTCCATATGATAATCCTGCGATGCGGGGGCTAGTTTACATATGTTGGGTACTTTTTTAGAAAGCCGGTCAATATCTTCCATTGTGAAATCACATTCGGCCTCACTAGCGGCAGCAAGCAAATGCAGCACCGTATTGGTTGATCCGCCCATGGCAATATCAAGGGTCATGGCATTTTCAAAAGCTTTAAAGGACGCGATGTTTCTTGGAAGAACGCTCTCATCATCATTTTTATAATAGCTCTCAGTGATATTCATTATGGTTTTGGCAGCACCTAAGAAAAGCTGCTTACGGTCAGAATGGGTCGCAAGCGCGGAACCATTTCCAGGAAGCGATAATCCAAGCGCTTCTGTAAGACAGTTCATGCTGTTTGCTGTAAACATACCCGAACATGATCCACAGGTCGGGCAGGCGGCCTGTTCAACTTTTTCCACTGTTGCATCATCGACCTTGGGATCAACGCCCATGATTATGGCATCTACCAGATCAAGTCCGTGATTGATCCCTTCTGTTTTGCCAGCTTCCATCGGCCCGCCCGATACAAACACGGTCGGGACGTTAAGGCGGAGCGATGCCATAAGCATACCCGGGGTGATTTTATCGCAGTTTGAAATACAAACCATGGCGTCCGCACAGTGGGCATTGACCATATATTCCACACTATCAGCGATAATTTCACGGCTCGGCAGACTATAAAGCATACCGTCATGGCCCATGGCGATCCCGTCATCAACGGCGATTGTGTTAAATTCTTTGGCAATGCCGCCGTGTTTTTCAATTTCACGCGCCACCATCTGGCCAAGGTCTTTAAGATGCACATGACCGGGTACGAACTGGGTGAAACTATTGACCACAGCAATAATCGGTTTGCCAAAATCATTGTCGGTAACACCGGTGGCGCGCCATAAGGCACGTGCTCCGGCCATATTTCTGCCGTGGGTCGATGTTTTTGAACGGTAATTGGGCATTTTGTACCTTTCTTGGCGATCTTTGAAAAATTATCTGTAATAAATATCAGTTTTATGTCATTTGTCGATAAATAACTGATGTTAGAGGAGAGCATTTTATGCGCAGTGACAATAATTCAGGAATATCACCCGAAATTTTACAAGCCATTATTGATGAAAATAACGGCGACGCGGAAGCTTATGGCCGTGATGATTTAACGGCGAGGTCAGAAGCCGTTCTTCAAAGCGCGTTTGAATGTGAAGATTTAAAGGCCTTTAATTTAATATCAGGCACCGCAGCAAACTCGCTTATCATCGCAACTTTATCCCCTACATTCGGTGCTGTTTTTTGTCATCAGGATAGCCATGTTAATGGTGATGAATGTGGTGCTAATGAATTTCAAAGCGGTGGTGCAAAGCTTGTGCCGCTCAAAGGCAGAGACGGTAAAATTACCGGCAGCGAGCTGGAAGAAGCCATAGACTGGTTTACCATCGGCGAGCCGCATCATAGCCAGCCATCAATGTTGAGCATCGCTCAATCCACAGAAGCTGGCACCGTTTATAGCCCTGATGAAATTCATGATCTTTCAACGGTTCTTAAAAAACATAATCTGAAATTACATATGGACGGGGCACGTTTTGCTAATGCGGTTGCGAAAATTGGCTGTAGTCCCGCCGAAATGACCTGGAAGGCGGGCGTTGACGCGCTTTCGTTCGGCTCCACAAAAAATGGTACATTAGGGGCGGAAGCGGCGATTTTCTTTAATGGCTGTGATGACGGAAGTTTTATTTATCGCCGTATGAGAAGCGGGCATCTTCTCTCTAAAATGCGTTTTGTTTCAGCGCAGATCATCGCTTATCTGGAAAATGATCTTTGGCTTAAAAATGCTACCCATGCCAATTTGATGGCCGAAAAACTTTATCAGGGCGTTAAAAACTCTGATCATATTAAGTTTTCTTTTCCTGTGCAGTCAAACGTCATGTTTGCTGAGATAGAGGACCAGCTTCGGGAAAAATTATCCACATCAGGATTTCAGTTTTATAGCAAAAAAAATGGCGACATAAGCACTTCAAGACTCGTGACAGCCTTTAACACGTCGCCAGAATTAATGGATGAATTTATTGAAATTGTAAGGGCGCTAAATAATAAGCCATTATAATAAACTGTTTTTTAATATTCTTTATGATATTTTGAGCGTGTTATGATTAAGAAATTGAATAAATATTTAATTAGCATTTTTTGCGTACTGTCACTGAACGCTTGTGATAGTAATAGTGAGAAAACCCAAAAGTCACTTGAAGACAGGCTTGTGGATAGCTTCACACAGTCAGAACAAGCTGTTCGTGACCAGGTTGAGGCCATCGTAAGCGCTAGCAATGACAAGAATTACAAGCTCGCTATGAATAAACTAGGCATTTTAGCCAGTTCTAAAATCCATAGCGGCGAGCAAAGCCAAGCGATAAGATTTCTAATGACACAACTTCGTTATAGTTTGGAAGATGAGGACCTACTCAAGAAAACTGAACAAGGCGAAAATTAAATTCCCCAAATATTTAATTTCCCTAAATATTAATTTTATTGACATAACCCGCCCATATAACCCAATATATTGATATTAAAGGTTGTTTTAAGCGGATTAAATAATGGATAAATCAACATCAACTCTGATCTGGAAGCTGATTATAGCCTCGCTTTGTGTTGGGCTTATTTTAAGTTTCTTTAATATTGATCCGGTAGAACTTATTGAAAATGTTCCTGAAACAATAAGCCGTATCATCGAAGTCATTATTGATATAATTAACTGGGCTGGTAAATATATCCTGCTTGGGGCGATTATCGTTATTCCAATTTACATCATTTTTAATATCAGAACAATTTTTGGAAAATTCTTTAAAAACAAGAAAAATAAAGACTAATGAGAAGGGTATAATCATGTCTGCAAAAAACACAAATAATTCATATGGCTGGGTCGCTAAAACATTCCATTGGGGAATATTTATGATTATCATCGGCCAGTTCTGGCTTGGCGGTAATTTCAAGGAAGAACAGTTCGAAGGTATGGGACTTAACAAAGTTCACTTTCTGGTTGGCATAACAATTTTATTTCTGATGCTGGTAAGGCTCGCATGGCGGGCTAAAAATCCGGTCCCTGAAATGCCAGAAGGAACGGGAAAGCTTCAGGCACTTGGCGCTCACGGCCTTCATATTTTATTTTATATACTGCTTATTGCGCTGCCCGTTGCCGGCATTACAGCCAATAATGCCGCTGATGAAGGAACCGTCGAGCTTGCCAAAACCATGCACGGCATTTTCGCCAAATCAACGCTAGCAGCGGTACTGATCCATATCATCATGGCCATGTATCATAATTTCGTTAAGAAAGACAATGTACTAAAGCGCATGCTGCCTTGGTAATATCTACGCCGCTTTAAGGGCGGTGATTTTTCGCCTTATCCAGATGTAACCAACAAATCCGGCGATCATGTTTGAGGCGCTGATTACCATAAAGGCTGTCTCTAAGTCATAGAGCTGTGATGCTACATAAACCAGTGGCAGCTGCAGGAAAAACACCCTGAGACATGAAATGGCCACGCCGGGCATTGGGTTGCCGATGCTGTTGAACATGGCATTGACACTCATGACAAGGCCGTAGAGACCATATGAGAGCGGCACCACATAAAGATAGGAAACGGTTAAGGCATTAATGGCTGGATCATCGGAAAAGAGCGATGCCAAAAAGGGTGCCAGAAGGGCTAGTAATATAGCCATAAAGCCGCCCCACGCCAGACAGAACAGCATGGCTTTATTTATGCATTCTTCAATGCGGTCAAAATTTCCCGCCCCCAAATTCTGTCCAATAAACGGCCCTACTACGCTTGAGAGCGAAAAGAATAAAACCAGCGATAGAGATTCGATCGTTGTCGCTACATTAGTTGCCGCTACCGCGTCAGTACCGTAACGGGCAATGATGGATATGACGATTGCCGCGACGATTGGTATGATCATATTTGTGCCGGTAGCCGGGATACCTACATGCATAATTCTTTTAACGGACGCGGAAAACTGGCTTAAGGTCTTTTTTTCAAAACAGATGACGTGATACTGATAATAAAGCGCATACATGATCACGGCAAAGCTAAAGAAACGAGTTATTAAAGTTGCCCAGGCAGCGCCGACAAAACCAAGTTCAGGAAAACCGAATAAGCCAAATATGAAAATAGGATCAAGGACCGCGTTGGCCATGGCAGCAAAAAGCATCAGGTTGCCCTGCAGTTTTGTATCGCCAAGCGCGCGCATAACCGCACCGCCCGTCATGGGGAGCATAATGAAAAGCGGGGAAAAATACCAAACCGTAACATATTCCCTGATAAAGGGCATGACGGCTTCATCGGCTCCCATTGCCATAAATAACGGATCAATTGTCAGCAGCCCAATAAGGGTAAAACTGATCGATATCAGAAATGTCAGAATAAGCGTGTTTGTGGCCAGTCTTTTAATTTCGTCCTGATCTTTATTACCCGCTGCTCGGGCAATAACCGACGATATGCCGGCGCTCAGTCCGATTGATGCGGAAATGATAATCATAATCATACGGGTGATAAAACCCATTGCTGCTAGCTCATCAGTGCCAAGCATGCCGATATAAAACAGATCAACAAAGGTAAATGACATACTGGCTGAAAGTCCGAGTATCATCGGCAGCGCCATTCTGATCAGATGTTTGTGAACGGGGCCTACCGTTAAGTCTACTCTCGGCGATTGTTTTGCTGCAGCCATGTATTTTGAATTGATCCTGAAAGGTGCGTGATTATTCTAGTATCAAATGTGATCTTATGACCATAATGTCAATAGGACAATTGATATATTAAATTATACTGTCAAAATAAAATGAGTATGTTATTTATATGTTCATTAATGCATTTTTTAGAATGATTATAATCAGGAAGAATAATTAAGATGATTGTTGTTGTATCACCAGCCAAAAAGCTGGATTTTGTAAGTGACGAAATCAGACCTAACTGGTCTAAGCCGGATTATCTCGAGCAAAGTGAGAAGTTGATAAAATCGGTCCGTAAATTAAGCCGTAAGAAAATTGCAGGATTAATGAATCTTAGTGATAATCTAGCTGATCTCAATTATGAACGTTACCGTGATTTTGAGCTGCCCTTTACCCCTGCAAATGCCCGACAGGCTGTTTATGCCTTTAAGGGTGATACCTATATCGGGCTCGATGTGGACAGTTTATCCGAAGATGACTTAAATTTTGCTCAAGATCATTTTAGAATTTTATCGGGTCTTTATGGCATGTTACGTCCGCTTGACCTAATACAGGCTTACCGCCTTGAAATGGGCTGTCGCCTTAATACTCCCAGAAAAAAGAACCTTTATGATTTTTGGGGAAGTGAATTAACTGATGGACTTAATCAACTACTCAAAGAACAAAAAACCGATGTGGTTATTAACTGTGCTTCTCAGGAATATTTCAAATCAATCCGTGAAAAAGAGCTGAACGGCCGTGTAGTGACGCCGGTTTTTAAATTTGTCAAAGACGGCATGGTCAAAAGTCCCGGTATGATGGCAAAAAGGGCGAGAGGCATGATGGCGCGTTATATCATTCAAAATAAAATTGAAGATGTGCAGAAGCTCAAAAAGTTTAATCTTGATGGTTATAAATTTCAGCCGACATTATCAAATGATGACAAAATGGAATTTCACAGGATTGCGGGTTAAGCACCGTGATTGAAAGCCCGTTATTTTACGCGGTTGCTGCAGTTGCCGTTCTGATCGTCGGAATATCAAAGGGCGGCTTTGTTGGTGGCTTCGGCATGGTTGCGGTTCCCATGATGGCCATGCTCATTGATCCCCGTCAGGCGGCGGCAATTATGCTGCCTATTTTATGCGTGATGGATTTATTTGCCGTTAAAATATTTTGGGGCCAGTGGGACAAGCAAGCATTAATCAGCATCGTGCCCGGCGCCATTATAGGGATCGCTTTCGGTACCACAATTTTCAGCCTGTTAAATGCTGATATGATCAGAATATTGGTAGGCGCCTTAACGGTAATTTTTGTTCTTCAATATTATCTGATTGATCGCCGCCGCAAATCGGCCGAAGGTTTAGATTATAATATGGTCAAAGGCGGCATATGCGGGGCGTTAAGTGGTTTTGCCAGCTTTATTGCCCATGCTGGCGGCGGGCCGCTTTCAATGTATTTATTCCCCCTTAAACTTGATAAGACGAAGTTGCTGGCAACATCGGTGTTCTTTTTTATCGCGGTTAATTATGTGAAACTTATCCCCTATGCTTGGCTTGGCCAGCTTTCAGCCGATAATTTGCTCACGTCACTGATTTTGTTACCCCTTGCGCCGATAGGTATAAAGCTCGGGGTGTGGATGCACCACAAAGTTTCCAACGATAAATTTTATGCAATATGCTATGTGGCGCTGTTTCTTACAGGGCTTAAGCTGATTTATGACGGGGTACTAGGCCTTTAGAAAGGGTTCCAGCTTCGCTCTTTGGTAAAATGAAGGTAGCCTAAATTAATGCCGGCCCGAAGCCCAACACCAACACGGATTGGTGCGATGATAATTTCATCAAGCTGCTGATAATTCATTCCCACACCGGCAACATAATATATGCTTCCCTCAACGGCGGGGAAGCGTTGATATAGATCCTCGGTATCATTTAAATTATAAACCAGCGCGAAGACCCGTGATCCGTTTGCGCCGACATCAATACCAACTGATGGACCCTTCCAGTATACCCGGCTATCGCCTTCAATTTTATGGGACAGTGTTCCGTCACCATAACGGGCTCCGACAATAATCGCGCCACTGACTTCTGTGCCGATAATATAGCCGTTTGGTTTTCCAAGGTCGGAAAATGCTCTTTCGATGACGCTGGCGACGGCTTCTGATCCTTCACCAAAAAATTCTGATGCGGCGTTTATGACATTTTCTCTATCATAGGTTCCGTCAACATTTGTGTTATCAAAATTCTGCCGTTCCATGGGCGCAGGGGTAGCCGAGGCGGCCGTTTGATTGTTCTTGCCGCTGCAAGCCGTAAGCATCAACGCAATCGGTATAATGAATAGATTTAAATAAGTACGCATTAATCGTTCCCCGGTTTGTCTGTTTTGTTAATTTCAAACATGATCCATTTAGCAGGAAAAATCCAGATAATTCCTGCAATCAGGTAGCATATAAGTTCAAGCATAATATTACCTGCAAAAAAGGCATCAATAAGACGGGAAATGAATAATAAATAAAGCACCATTATAATGATCATAAAAAGCAGCCAAAGCAGCTTGCTAAATTTTGGTGCAGATGGCTCTGACATTGATAAACCCTTTAAATATAACCCGTTAAATACATTATAAGATAAATACCACCATAAACAACCGTTGAGAAGGCACAGGCTATGGCCAGCACTTTTATATGGCGGCCCATGCTATAAAAAAATCTTTTAAATATATTTTCTTTTTCCATAATTTATTGACCGAGCTTTATTCTTGCTTTTTCGATGATATCAATTGTTTCCTGCCACAGCTTATAGTGCTCTAAATCATCAAATGATACCCATTTTGCTTCCATAGCATCATCGCCGGCTTTTAAATCCCCCGCGTCATACTCAGCGCCGTAATCGATCAGGCTATAATGAAACTTGACCTGGGCTTTGTCGTCGCGCTCAATAAAATCAAGCGCGTCAAGCAGGGTGATATTTTTAATGCTGATGCCAGTTTCTTCTAAAACCTCACGGGCGGCCGTTTTTAATAATGGCTCGCCCAAATCCTGAGCGCCGCCTGGAATGCTCCAAAGCTGTGTTTTTGGAGGTTTGTTTCGCTTAATTAACAATACATCACCCCCTTTAAGGACAACAACGCCGACGGCGGTAATGGGGCGATCCGGGTAATCTCTTTTCATTAGTTATTTTTCATATATTATTGTTATTAGGGATAACTATAGCGTAAAATAAATCATGTGTGGAAGATATTCGCTTTCTAGTGAAAGCTACAATCAATTTATCGAATTTATGGATATGGGTTATCCGTTTAAGGTGCCGTCGCGCTTTAATATCGCGCCGAGCCAGCCGGTGGCGGTCATTAGGCTTAAAGGATCAGATAAGGATCAGTCGATTATTCCGGATGAAGCGTTGCCTGCGCGGGAAGGCGCGCTTATGCGCTGGGGACTAATCCCCCATTTTGCCAAGGAAATAAAAACCGACCGTCCAATGATAAATGCGCGGTCCGAAACAATTGCCGGTAAACCATCCTTCAGGGGACCATTTAGACGCAGAAAATGCCTTGTGCCCGCTGACGGCTTTTATGAATGGAAACGCGGCGGCACGTCGCCCATTCCTTACCATTTATGTCTGCAAGACCACACGCCCTTCACCTTCGCCGCCATCTGGGAAGCTTGGACCGGGCCGGCCGGGGAAGACTGGCTTGAAACGGTATCGCTGGTTACTAAACCGGCAAATGGCATAGTCAAAAAAATTCATCACCGCTCCCCGGTCATTATCAGCCCCGAAGATTATGATCTGTGGTTGCGCCCGGCAGACCCGCCCGACCGGGATATCTTCTCAAAACTGAATACGGATATCGATCAAAAATTAGAAATGTATGAAGTAAGCCCCTACGTCAATAGCGCCCGAAACGACGGCGAGCAGTGCATTAAGCCAGCAACAAAGGACCAGTTTAAACTATTTTAAAATGTAAAAATTAAGATAATCTTAGTGCCCACTTCCGACCCAAAACAGACATTCGCAAACTGTGGACTTGTCCAGATCAAGCGTTGTCCATTTTTTCAATTCACTTTTCAAGCTGATGGATTTTTTCGAGCAATTCTTCGCTGCTGGTTTTGAGTTCTTCTTTCGTTACCCTCAATTCTTCGGCCTGCTGTTTTGTTTCTTTAAGCAGCTCACTGGTTTTAGCAGCACGCCGTATGTTTAGTAAATTTAATGCGATAATTGCGAGCAATTCATCGAGCGTTTCGAGTGAAAATTCTTCGAACTCCTCGAAAGAAGCAATTTCGATAACGCCTAATATTTTGTCAGCATGTATGATAGGTTTCAGAACAACCATTTTTGGCTGAGACGATCCGAGGCTGGTCGCGATTTTTACATAATCTTTGGGGATATCTTTAAGCAAAATCGTTTTTTGTTCGATGGCGCACTGGCCTACCAGTTCCTGCCCCAGTTTAAATTTCTTTGTAAGATCTTTAGGGTTGTTATAGCCGTAACTTCCCATCATCCGTAGTACTTTTTCCTCTTCATTGTAGGTGTATAAAGCTGCATAACCCCCTTTCATCATAGGGGTGATGATTTGAATGGTGTCTTGACAGAATTCTTCAATTGTATTTGCCTTTTCAAGCGATGTCAGTATCGCTTCATATGTTATTTCCATCAGAAGGGCGTTTCCCTTGAAAATGGAAACAGCTTGCGCCATTTCACCAATTTCGTCCTTGCGCTCAAGTCCTGGAATGTCGATATCGTCTATATCGGTGTATCCCTCTGATAGAATTTTCATGGCTTTATTTAAGGATAAAAGTGGCGAGGTAATAATTCGACTGATAAAAATAGCAAGAAAAATACCTAAAATGATGGCGGTGATGGTGACGGATGCAACGATTATATTCGTTGCCGAAATTCTGTTGTTGTTGTCATCTATTCTAGTATCAAGCAAGTTTTGTTCTATGCTAGTGAAATTAGCTATAATTGCTCTGAATTGGTCGAAATATTTTTTTCCTTCTGCCTGACTGACCAGATTACCCAGGTCGGTCATAGACCTGTCAATTCCAACGTCTCCTCTCATCTCAATGTAGGGTTCTGCGACATTGGACTGCCATTCTCTTAATATATCTTCGGCGTCACGTAGTAGTTTAACTTGAGGCGGGTTGTCGTCTACCGTGCCGCGGAGTTCATTTAACGACGCAAACGTGACACTGGAACCTTGTTCATAGGGTTCGAGAAAATCTTCCGTACCAGCCAGCAAAAAGCCCCGCATTCCTGTTTCCATATCGACGGCGCCTTTGAGAATATCGGCTGCAGAATTGAGCACTTGATGGGTATGATCTACCCAATCATCGGTTTCCTTCATCTGGCTGGTATTATAAAGCGTAACGAATGTCGAGATCAGCAGAAAAATCAATGGCAGCATGACACCAATTAGTATTTTTCGCTGAGTGCTGAAATCGGTGAATGTTTTTAATAATTCACTATTCACAACAATTCTCCCTATTTCATTAGATTAATTATAAAACAATCCTACAATCATTAATAATTTATTAACGTAAACAAAATGTAAATTTTAATAGAATAACCTGTTATCAGATCAAAGCTCATTCTTATAAAGGATACCCACGTTGCCCTCTCGACGAGGGTCGACGACGCCCTGCAGGGTACCGTCTGGAAGTTTGAGTACAGCACTCATTCCGGAATTTTGATCTTCAAATTCAACTACAATCATTGAAAATGATATTTATGCGGAACGTCTGCTTCTGGCCGGAAGCAGACTCTCGGCACTCGGTCTTTTGACCTATTAAATCAATTAGGGTAAGCTCTCGAAAACTTAGAGGGGAATATAATGATACTTCGCCGAATGGCAGATGCAATTAGACGTCAGGACCTATCACAGATCATCATCGAAATTCTGATCGTTGTGATCGGTATCTTCCTCGGCCTTCAAGTGCAGGCATGGTATGAGGATCGGGCAGAGCGTGTTCTGGAAGAAACTTATCTCAATCAGCTTCATGACGAGGTTATCGCGATAACGGAGATAGCAGAGCTTAGGTACGGCAAAGCAGTAAGAAAAATTGAGACCTTGATTTTTATCACACATTATTTTAACGACAATAATATTTCGCCAGAGCTATCCGATGATCATTGCGACATTATTCTAGGTAGTCATAATCTCTTTAGCCCCGCCCTCCCTTT
>JABJKT010000071.1 GCA_018660225.1 Kordiimonadaceae bacterium | reverse complement strand
CGGAAGAACCTCTAGCCCCACGACGACACCGCCTCCTGCAACTCCTACTCCAATACCTATAGTTTATAATACTGCCGAATTTCAGGAAAACTCAGCGCTTGCTCAGATGAATGCCCAGTCAGCCTATCTTAATGCAATTAGCGGCGAAGGTGTGCTCGTGGCCGTCATTGACAGTGGTGTCACAGAAGTTCCTGAAATGGCCGGCCAACTTCATGCAGCAAGCACTAACGTTGCCACAGGAAATGATGCGGACACTGATGATTATAGTGGTCACGGAACCGCAATGGCAGGAATTATAGCGGCCCGCAAAGATACAAACAATGATGCTTCCAACATGCACGGCATAGCCTATAACGCACAAATTTTAAATATAAACACTACCGACGCAACAGACTGTCCTGATCTTGATAATTGTACATTTAGTCATTCAAATATTGCAAAAGCTTATGATTATGCAGTCGCTCAAGGTGTCGATGTTATTAATGAAAGCCTTGGTTCTGATACTGCGAACACAAACACATTAGCTCTCGCTATTGAGCGCGCCGTTAATGCGGGAATACTTATCGTTGTACCCGCTGGTAATATTGACGACGACACACCTATTGGCGTCAGTGATAGCGCCCAACTATCCACTAGTAATGCCTATGCGAATTGGGCTAATGGGCAAATTATCATTGCCGGGTCAGTAGATGAAAATAACGTAATTTCAGATTTTAGTTATAAGGCTGGGGCTGATGCCCAAGATGTTTATCTGGTCGCACCAGGCGGCAACATTACAAGCCCCGACCATGATACGACTAATAATTTTAGCTATGTATTGATAACGGGCACATCCGCTTCTACCGCTTTTATTTCAGGTGCAGCGGCCCTGCTAACTGAAGCTTTTCCTAATCTTACAGCAGCGCAAACTGCCGATCTTTTATTTACCACTGCTACCGATTTAGGAGATCCCGGCACAGACATTATTTATGGACGTGGCCTAGTGAATTTAAAAGAAGCCTTTACGGCCCAGGGCCAATTGACGGTAGCCGGCTTTGGCTTTGCGGCCGGTAAAGAAATTGGTACAGATGAAAGTATTCAAGCGCAAAATTTATTACTTTCAGGCGGCGCCTTCGGGTCCGATATATCATTTTCTGATGCCTTCTCGAACGTTTCGGTGCTTGACCAGTATCAGCGGTCCTATAATGTGGACCTAAGCCAAGGTATATACTTGCCTAAAGCTGGCTTAAGCTTGGAAAATTTCATCGGCGCAGGGCTTGATAGCCGCTACCACAGCATTCAGTTAAATGACAGAGCCAACCTAAAAATGGGCTGGCGTGTTAATAGCCGTTTTTCCGAAATAGACAGACGCTATTTCAGCAATCATTTAGGACGCGATAAAAGAGCAGGCAATTTAAGAATGTCACTTTCTTATAACCTAGGGGGCGGGCAGATCGCGAAAACCTCTGCCGGAATGTCGATCGCAGAAATGATGGAAGATTACCGCCCAGATGATTTTATGGCACCGAACAAACATGGTTTTAGCTCTCTACTATCTTCACAAGGAACACAGGCTTTTTCATATAAAACACCTTTTAGTACAAAAAGTTCCTTTCAAAGTCTATTTGCAAACAGCAAAATAAATATTGACGAACAATTATTTTCTCAAAGAATTGAAGTGAAAAATACACTGTTACTCAATCGTTTTAATCATAGTCTGAATAATAATACGCACTTGGCCTTCGATATTGGCCTGCTTGAAGAAAATGGTAGCGTACTTGGTAGCATTTCAAGAGGTGCGCTGGAATTTGGCGAAGGCGCAAGCACAGGCTTTATCGGCACAAAACTTGATATATTACTATCTGAAAAGAGCCATTTTTTCGCCCGTGCTACATATGGCATAACATCCGTAGATCAAAGCACGGCTAGCTTACTGGGGAATATGAGCACTCTTAAATCCTATAGTTATCTTGCCGGTTTTAAAAGAAATGCTCTCATATTTGATGATGACCAAATATCTTTCACCTTTAGCCAACCGTTAAAGCTTGCCGGCGGAACCGCAACAATCAGCAACGTGCTAAACCGAAATTACCAAACTAATAGTTTTACTATGGCTTATAACACTATTTCGTTAAGTCCGGACGGTACGGAACGTGATTTTGAGTTGGCCTATTCGATCGGCAATTTTTATGGCGCAAGGGTACAGCTTAACCTGCTACACCAGCTAAATCCCGGCCATAGTAAAAATATGGATAATGCTACCAGTGTCTTAATCAGGTTGGGTTCAGCTTTTTAAGCGTCCTTTTCACCCGCATAATATTCAGGGAAAAACGTTTTAACCACCTCACTATCATCGGCCCAGGCATGGCAGCTATTTAGCACCATTGGTTTGAAATGCTTCTTCTTATCTTCGCGATTATTTTTCTTCTGGATATTACCCATCATGGTTTGAAAACTAACCGTGGCAAGAGGTCCCATAAGTTCTGAAATATGAGTGCAGCCTTTTTTACCTTTAACTTTTTCATTAACCGTACGGCGCCACCCTGCGCCAATATTAATACCAATCAAATCCTTATAGGCTTCGGTAATATTCGGGCACATTTCAAACGGGCTATTATCGGTAGTCGCTTCTACATCAATAATTTTAAAGTTGCCATCAATGGTAAGGCGTACCCACATTTCATGAAGCGCTTCACCAGGCGCAATGCCGTCTCTCCATTTATTATCAATAGAATAGGTTTTTATATCCGTCATATGGGCTTCAATATCGAAAAGGCCGTCTTCACGAAGATATCCGTTAAGCTCAATATTTCGCGTATGAAGCTTCTTTCGTGCACTTGGTGCTGATAAAGGCATTAAATAGTCCTGATTATTTTAACATTTAACTTGTTATATAATATGAATTATAAATAGTCATGGTATTCTCACATATTTTAAGCTATGTGATGAAAAAATGTTTTGGAAAATGATATGTCATCTAAAAAAGCAGTAGTTTTGCTCAGTGGCGGCCTTGATAGTTCAACCTGTGTCGCAATAGCAAAGGATCAGGGGTTTGAGGTTTATGCCCTGAGCTTCCGGTACGGTCAGCGTGACAACCATGAACTTGATGCAGCAGAGGAGATCGCAAAAGCGATGGATATTAAACGCCATGAAATCATTGATATTGATCTTCGTGCTTTTGGTGGCTCGGCGCTTACCGATGATATTGACGTTCCAAAAGGACGCTCGGAACATGAAATGGAAGAAGAAATTCCCGTTACTTATGTCCCTGCCCGCAATACAATATTCTTGTCATTTGCCTTAGCCTTTGCAGAAACACTTAGCTGCAATGATATATTCATTGGCGTTAACGCGCTTGATTATAGTGGTTATCCTGATTGTCGTCCCGAATATATCGCCGCTTTTCAAGATATGGCCCGCCTCGCCACAAAAATCGGTGTTGAGGGTGATACGGGCGTACGCATTAATACACCTCTAATAGATATGACTAAAGCAGAGATCATTAAAACAGGACTTGAGCTCGGCGTTGATTATTCACTCACGAATAGCTGCTATGACCCGGACGAAAACGGTATTGCCTGCGCAGAGTGTGATAGCTGCCTGCTACGCCTTAAAGGGTTCAGTGAAGCAGGCCACTCTGATCCGATCGCGTATCAGCCATGACTTATTCGGTTAAAGAACTTTTTTACACCCTGCAAGGCGAAGGCGCGCAAAGCGG
>JABJKT010000070.1 GCA_018660225.1 Kordiimonadaceae bacterium | reverse complement strand
TATTTTTGATATTCATTCAAAAAGGCATTTTCTGCCGCCTCAAAATTACCCGTATAATAAAAAATGCCTACCTTTTGCTTGCAATATTTCATGATCCTGTAAATATAGAGCAACATTTTTAAATTGAGGTCAAAATGGACAAAAGATTACGTGCTTTAAGACAAATATTAAGAGAGCAGAAATTAGCGGGATTTCTTATTCCGCATACGGACGAGCATCAAAGTGAATACACACCTTCATATGCTGATCGTCTTGCATGGCTTACTGGTTTTAAAGGGTCTGCCGGCCTTGCTGTGGTCAGTCTTGATAGGGCGGCAATTTATGTTGATGGACGTTATACCCTACAAGTTCGTGACCAAGTGGATTTAAAAAAATTCAACGTTTTAAAGTTACATAAAGATCCGGCGGAAGACTGGTTCATGGAAAATCTTAAAAGCGGTGATGTGATTGGATACGACCCTTGGCTTCACAATAAAGTGTGGCTTAGTAAAGCAGAGAAAAAGATGGCCGCTAAAAACATCACCTTAAAGGCGGTTAAGAATAACCTTATAGATGAAATATGGTCTGATAGACCATCTCCATCAAAGGCACCGGCCCGCGTTCAAAATGATCAGTATTCCGGTGAAAAATCACCCGCTAAAAGAAAACGTATAGCGGCACAAATCAAAGCCGAAGGGGCGGACGTTCTGGTGATTACCTCACTTGATAGCATTGCATGGCTTTTTAATATTCGCGGATCAGATGTTGACTGTACACCACTGGTTCTTAGTTTTGCCATTTTACATAGCAGTTCAAAAGCAGAACTCTATATTGACCCTGACAAAATGAGCGATGAAGTGATAAATCACTTGGGAAAACAGGTGACAATTTATCCTAAAGAAGATTTTGTTGGCGCTCTAAAAAATCTCGGCAAAAGCGGACAGAAGGCAATGGTTGATCCCAAAAGGACCCATAGTGCCGTCTTTGAAGCTTTGAGAAGTGAAAATGCAGTTGTTATTGAAAAAGAGGACCCAATCCTTCTCGACAAAGCCTGCAAGAATGATGTGGAGCTTGCCGGCACGAGGGCGGCGCACATTCGTGATGCTGTCGCGGTATGCCGTTTTTTATGCTGGATTGATAAGCATGGCCCGAGCGGAAAAATTGATGAAATTGATGCTGTAGAAAAATTGTATGATTTCAGAAAAGATGTGCCGCTCTTTCAGGGGAACAGTTTTGATACCATAAGCGGGGCGGGCTCTAATGGGGCGATTGTTCATTACTCAGTGACGAAGGAAACATCGAAAAAGCTGAAAAAAGATATGCTTTATCTGGTTGATTCTGGCGGACAGTATCTTGACGGAACTACGGATATTACCAGAACGATCGCTCTGGGGGAAACGACAGAAAAACAAAGGAATAATTTTACTCGGGTTTTAAAAGGTCATATTGCCCTCGCTCAGGCCCGCTTTCCCGAAGGCAGAACCGGCGCACACCTTGATACGCTAGCGCGCAAACCTCTTTGGGATGTGGGACTTGATTTTGATCATGGTACCGGGCATGGCGTTGGTAGTTATCTTGGAGTACACGAGGGTCCGCAGAGCATTTCACCGCTTAGCCATAATGTTCCCTTAAAGCCTGGTATGATACTTTCTAACGAGCCGGGTTATTATAAAGCAGGTGAATATGGGATACGTATTGAAAATCTGGTTATTGTCAGCATTAGTGAATTTGAGGAAGAAGAACGGCCCATGCTCACTTTTGAAACAATTACTCTGGCCCCCATCGATAAGAGGCTTGTTAATGCTCATATGATGTCAGCCGCTGAAATTACATGGTTTAATATATATCATGCCAAAGTACGTGAGATAATCGCCCCGCTTCTAAGTGGGAAAGAAAAAGCATGGCTACTTGAAGCAACAGAATCAATCACAACGTTATAAAAAAAATCAGCATAGGGTGCATTGATAATGAGCGAAGATATCATTTTTGAAGAAAAATCTTCTATTGGTATTATTACCCTTAATCGGCCGGAAGTATTAAACGCCCTGTCAATGGACATGTGCCGAACGCTAGACAGTCAATTGACAGCGTGGCAAAAGGAAAAATCCATCCATGCGGTAATTATAAAAGGCGCTGGCGACAAAGCCTTTTGTGCCGGCGGGGATGCCAGAACTATTGTAGAACAGGGCCCGGAAAATAATGTCGCTGGGCGCGATTTTTTCTCAAGTGAATATAAAATGAATGCGCGCATTTATCATTTCACAAAACCGTATATCGCCCTTTTAGATGGCATCACTATGGGCGGCGGGGTTGGCGCGTCCATTCATGGATCACACAGGATCATCACTGAAAAAACCATATTCGCCATGCCGGAATCCGCTATTGGCCTCATTCCTGACGTGGGGGCAAGCTATTTTCTTCCGCGTATGCCGGGCGCGCTGGGCGCTTATCTTGGCTTGACCGGGGCGAGACTTAAGGGGGCTGATATTCTATATGCAGGTATTGGCACCGCCTATATGGCTTCAGAAAAAATCAATGATTTTACTCAAGCTTTAATGGAAGGGGATATTTCTTCGGCTGAAGATGTTGATAATATTATTGCTCGTTTCGCCGAAGATCCCGGCGAGGCACCACTGGATGAATTTAGGGATCTGATAGATGCGGCCTTTAGTGAAAAAACAATAGAGGATATTTTTGATCATCTCAGTGATATTGATCATAATTGGGCCAGCGAGACACTGGCTGTGCTTAAAAAAATGTCGCCTATAAGCCTTAAAGTGATCAGCGAACAGCTAAGCCGAGGTGCGCGGCTCGATTTTAATGATTGTATGATTATGGAATACCGAATTGTTTCGGCCATATCATCATATGATAGCGATTTTTACGAAGGGGTGCGCGCGGTGCTTATTGATAAGGATCATAACCCAAGCTGGATTCCGCAGAAGTTAACTGAAGTCAGCACTGACATGGTCATGGCTCATTTTGATATCCCTGCTAGCGGTGATCTTAAGCTTTAAAAAGGTTCTTCACATTCAAAAGTCACTTTTGTTAAAGTCACCGGATGGGTAATAGTTAGTCTTTTTGAATGCAGACAGAGCCGGTTACTCATATTTAAAGCCTGATCATGAGCATAAAAGCGGTCACCCAATATAGGGTGGTCAATATTTTGAAGGTGAACTCTGAGTTGGTGTGACCTACCTGTGATGGGGGTAAGTAAAAGCCTTGTTTCACTATCCTGTCTTTTTAGGACCTGCCATTTGGTTTGTGACGGCTTACCCACTTCAAAGTCGACAATTTGTTTCGGCCTGTTTGGCCAGTCACAAATCAGCGGCAGGTCGATCAGACCTTCATTTTCTATTAAGGCACCAAAAACGCGGGCGATGTATGTTTTTTCAACTTTTCGTTCCTGAAACTCTATGCTTAAATGACGGCGTGCGGCTTTATTCTTAGCCATTATAATAAGTCCTGATGTATCCATATCAAGCCGGTGAACAGTTAGGGCGCTCGGAAATTTCTGCTGAGCCCTCTTTTGTAGACTGTCCGCATGTTTTGGGTCCCGTCCCGGAACTGATAATAATCCGGCCGATTTGTTGAAAACCAGAATATCATCATCCTGATAAATAATATCAAGAAAGGGATTTTTGGGTGGGTTATAATTTTCTATCATAATTCATTGTTCTTATATATTCTGCGCGTCAAAGAACAGAAAAAAATAAGAAAGCGGTATATATGTCAAAATCAATAGGGGCATGGCGTTCCTGGGCACTCGTTGTCGGATCAATGATCGGCTCAGGTATTTTTACATTGCCCGCTATTTTAGCCCCTTACGGAAGCTACAGTTTTGTTGGTTGGCTCGCTACGGCTATCGGCGCGATATTTATTGTTCTGTCATTTTGTCAACTGACCCGCCGTAGTCCAAAGGCAGGTGGCCCCTATGCCTATGTTTATGAAGCGTTCGGCAAAAGAGCAGCGCAAATTGTCGCTTATGGCTACTGGATATCCCTTTGGTCAGGCGTTGCGGCAATTGCCATCTCATTTTCCGGCTATATGGCGTATTTTTTCCCCATTGCTGCTGAAAATAACCTTGCTGGGGCATTTTTCTCGCTTGGTGCTGTGGCTATTTTTTCCTACGTAAACATTCGCGGGATCGAAGAAGCCAGTATTGTGCAGTTGGTGACAGTGATTTTAAAAATGATACCGCTCATTCTTATTGGTACTGCGGGGCTTTATTTCGGTGATGTGACAGAAATTCCTGCGATAAACCCAAACGACGAACCTTTTCCCATTATGGTGTCGGGCATATGTTTGCTGATTATGTGGTCCTATATTGGCGTGGAAGCGGCTACCGTTCCGGCAGATGACACTGAAAATCCCACAAAAACTATTCCCCGCGCTTTGATCATTGGCGTACTGACAACAACGGCCGTCTATGTGGTTTCAATTGCCGGGGTTATGGCGATGATTTCGCCGTTAGATTTACAGCATTCTGTATCGCCTTTTACTGATGCAGCTCAAATGCTTTTTGGTCAAAGCGGCGCGCTGATCGTTACCATTGGGGCATTGATCGCTATAGGAGGCGCGTTAAACTCGATGATTTTATTGTCGGGTATTGTTCCGCTTGCCGGGGCGCGAGATGGCGTCTTTCCGGCATTTTTTAAAAGAAAAGATAAAAACGGCACTCCCGTAGTATCAATTATTTTCTCAAGCTTACTTGCCGGGGCTATAATCTTCATGAGCGCCAGCAGGGGATTGCTCGGGGCCTTTGAATTTGTAATACTTTTATCAACATTTACCATTTTAATTGCCTATCTCGGCGCCGCCCTTGCCAGTATTAAACTGCAGTATATGGATTTAGAGGCGGGCATTAAAATTAACTATTTAGATCTTTTGGTATCAATTTTGGCGACGATCTTTTCGATTATTGCTATTATTGGCGCTGGGGTCATTTACAATTAAAAACAAACTGGAATAAAAAAAGATGTTTAAAAACGCTATTGTGCGAAAGCCTTGTAAAGCCATGATAGAAGGCCTTTCAGATGCTGATCTTGGAGAGCCGGATTTTGAGAAAGCTTGCGCGCAGCATGATGATTATATTGAGGCCCTCAAAGAATGCGGTCTTGAAGTGATGGTGCTTGAAGCAAACGAAGACTATCCGGATAGTTGTTTTGTAGAGGACCCGGCCCTTATGACACCGCACTGCGCCATCTTGACTAACCCTGGTGCGATAAGCCGCCGCGGTGAAGTGGCTCTTATCAAAGATGCGGTCAGTAGCTTTTATGAAAATGTAGAAAGAATAATATCGCCTGGGTTTGTGGAAGCTGGTGATATCATGATGGTCGGCGATCATTATTATATCGGCCTTTCCGCTAGAACAAACCAGCAAGGTGCCGATCAGATGATTGCTATTCTTGAAAAATACGGTATGACAGGCTCGGTCGTGACGTTATCGGAAGTGCTTCACTTGAAAACCGGCCTCGGGTATCTGGAAAATAATAACCTCGTCGCCTGCGGTGAATTTTTGGCCAAGCCAGAGTTTCAAAAGTATGATATTATTGAAATTGATCCGCAAATGAGCTATTCAGCAAACAGTGTCTGGATAAACGCAACGGTGCTTGTGCCAAAAGGGTACTCGACAACCGTCCAAGCCATTATCAAAGCAGGGTATGCTGTCAGAGAAGTAAATGTTTCAGAATATAGAAAAATAGACGGCGGTCTAAGCTGCTTATCTTTAAGATTTTAGTAAATAAAATGAAGGGTTTATGGATTTCAGGCGTATAAGGATTAGTGAATAGAAAATAGAGAAAAGTGAAATTAAGTATGATTTTGGGACATAATATCAAATTGGTTGGATTAATTGCTCTTGGCGGACTAGTCATTAGCGGTTGTGCTGGGACTATTAATGTGGACGATCAGCTTAATATGGTCAATGCACCAGATCAGTGGCAAAGCCCTGATATTGATAGCATTAACTCTGAGCTAAACTGGTTAGAAGCCTCTGAAGTGCAAGATCTTCCGCAAGTGGTTATGAAGGCTTTTTCCAATAATCCGGACTTGCGAGTATCAGCAAATCGCCTAAGAACGGCCATGGCCCAGGAGCAAATTACCCGGGGTGCGCGCAGCATTACCGGTGATATCCGCGCCAGCACATCGCGAAGTGGTGATTTTCAAAGTGGAACTGCCGATAATCAGGGGTTTTCCCTGCGCGGTGGCCTTGCATGGGAAGCGGATATATGGGGCAGGCTAGCCAATGATAACAGGGCAGCGGAACAATCGGTTCTCGCAGCAAAGAATGACCTTGAATATGCTAGGATGTCACTGGCTACTAGAACCGCACAGCGCTGGTTTGATGTAACTGAAGCCATTTTGCAAATCGAACTACTTGAACTTAATCTTGAAAAATTACTACAAGCTGAGGATCTGGTGGATAGTCGTTATGCTCGCGGACTGGTTGATGTTTTGGATGTTCTGCAAATTGAAACTAATGTTGCGACGGCACGCTCTAATATTGCTAATCAAAGACAAACCGTTACTGAAAGAATGAGAGTTCTGGAAACTTTAATTGGTTCTTATCCAACAGGTAAAGTGCCTCAGGATGCTGAATTGCCGGGGCTTGGAAATCTGGCTTCCATGGGAATTCCGGCAAATATACTGGTGCAAAGACCGGATATCGTTGCGGCAAAAAACCGTGTGATTGAGGCAAATTATGATTTAACGGTGACTAAAAAAGCGCTTTATCCTTCGCTCAGCATTTCCGGCAACACAACGGCAAGCGGTGATGAGCTGGCCGATATTGTTGATATTGACCGTCTGGTATGGAGCGTTGTTGGTAATCTGGTTCAGCCGATATTTGATGGCAGCAGACGCCGCCAGCAAGTGGTCATTAATGAAGTTAGCCTTGATAGCAGCTTGGCAAGTTATCTTAAAATCGTGCTTGCTGCTTATCAGGAAGCGGAAAACGCCCTGACGGCTGAAGTTACTCTGGCTGAGCAGGAACGGCACTTAACGGTTGCCGTTGAAAGCGCTATTGCCAGTGAGGAAAAAGCGCTCGAGCAGTACGGAAAAGGACTTATTGACATTCTTTCTTTGCTCAATGTTCAAAGAAGCCGCATTTCATCGCAGCAAAGTTTACTCAGGGTGCAGCATCGAAGACTGCTTAACCGCGCCGATCTTCATTTGGCGCTCGGCGGTGAAAATATAGAAAATTACATAAATCAAATGGCCGGCACTGATCAGGCAAATAGTATTCAGGAAAGTTTATAATGAAAAAGTCTAATTCACAGCTAATGATAATTGCTGGTATTGCTATTGTTACCGCTGTTGCGTTTACGGGTATGTATATCATGCGTCCAACGGCACCCGTTGAAAAACTGGAAGACCGCGTGGAACGAGTAGAAGTTATAACAGCAACGCGTAAGGATTATTTCCCGAAAGTTAGTACTCAGGCCGTTGTGGAAAGCCGGTTTAATATTACCTTAAAATCACAAGTGACCGGTCAGGTTCTATATATTTCGCCAAAATTTTTGACAGGTGGGTATTTTGATACTGGCGAAGTGATTTTGCGAATTGATCCGAGGGATTATGAGCTGGCCCTTGTTCAAGCCGAGGTCAATGTGGCTCGCGCCGAACAAACATTAAGTGTCGAACGTGAACAAGCAGACCTCGCCCGTCAGGACTGGGATAAATACGGCGAAGGCGATGCAACAGAACTGGTGCTTCGTATTCCTCAACTGCGTGAAGCTGAAGCCGGGCTTAAAGGGGCGCAGGCCAATTACGATGCCCAGAACATACGCCTTGGGCGAACAGAAGTGAAAGCACCATTCCCGCTTATGATTGGTGAGAAGCAAGTGGACCTTGGACAGATCGTTGGTAATAATCAGGATCTTGCCAATGTTTTTGGCACCGATGAAGCCGAAATTCGTATGCCGCTTAGCCAGAAACAAATGGACTTACTCAGTGTGAAGCGGGTTGGCATTCTTCCTGAAGCGGACGTTTTGAAAGTAAAGGTTCGTGATCTTACCCGTGAAGATAATATTGTATGGGATGCTGATATTTTAAGAATTGAAAGTAATATTGACAGAAAAAGTCGCGTTTATTATGCCATCGGTACCGTCATGGACCCAATGAATTTAAAAGGTGATAAAGAAACCCCACCGCTTCTCCCGGGTGTTTTTGTTGATCTTGAAGTAATGGGGCCAAAAATTGGCAATGTTTTTCAAGTGCCGGTTAAAGCCATGCGCGATGATAATAATATCTATATTTTCGAAGATGAAAAGTTAATTACTAAACCTGTAAACGTGCTTGACCGTGATCAGCTAATAGTGACTATTTTGTCAGGAATAGATGAAGGTGAAAAAATTACTACAACGCCACCTTTTTCTTATGTTCCAGGAATGAAGTCTGAAATTTCGAGCCTTGATGGCGTACCCGTTTCAGGTGGTCCCGGCGGCCGTGGCCGTGGTCCTGGCGGCGGCGGAAGACAAGCTGCAGCGGCGTCTGCGCCATCCGCACCATCAGGGGGTGTTACGGCAGCGGCGGCGGCAGAAAGTCCTGCGCCACCAGCGGCAGGTGAAAGACCAAATCCAGCCAACATGACGCCGGAACAAAGACGAGCGGCAGTAGCGAACATGACCCCAGAGCAACGCGCTGCTATGCAAGCACGTAGAGCTGCAAGACAGGCGGGTGGCGCTCAGCCACCTGCTCCACAAGGAGGTAACCAATGAGAAATTTAATCGCATGGTTTGCGGACAATCACGTCGCGGCTAATCTTTTGATGCTGCTGATCATAATTGGTGGTGTTGTCAGTTTACCTCTACTTCGAACCGAAGTGTTTCCTGTTGTTAGCTCTGATGAAATTATTGTAAGTGTCAGCTATCTTGGTGCGGGCCCCGCAGAAGTAGAAACAAATATTACCATTCCTATTGAGGAAACCCTTAAGGGTGTTGCCAATATCAAGAAGATGTCTTCTCGTTCCGGCCGTGGCAGCTCAAGGGTTACATTGCAGCTTGACCATGGTGCCAATATTCAGATAGTGATGGACGAGGTTCAGTCGCGTATCGACGGCATTCGGGCCTTCCCCCGTGATATTGAACCGCCAAGGGTGCGTCATAACATTCAAAATGATGATATTATTGATGTTATTGTTTCCGGTGATACAGACCAAAAAACATTGGCGAATGTAGCAAGGCGCGTGAAAGCAGACTTGCTTGCGCTTCCTGATGTAACACTGATTAGCATACGCGGAATGCCGCCAACGACTATTAGTATCGAAGTTTCAGAATTTGATCTTCGGCGTCTTGGAATTTCCATGGCGTCGGTAGCGAAAGTGATCAGCGATAGTTCTGTTGATATTTCCGTTGGCTCGATCCGCAGTACAGGTATGGGGGGTACACTACAAATCAGGGCAGAAGGCCGTGCTTATTACGAAGAGGAATTCGCGGAAATTACGCTTTTTCAGCAATCAAATGGCACAAGAATAAAGCTGGGTGATGTTGCGACTATTAAGGACGGAATAAGCGAGCGTTCGTTTATCTTCCGCTCAAAAGGCAAGCCTTCAATTACTATGGAAACGCAGCTCAGCCCGGGTCAGGATGTTCTTAAATTAACATCGGCCGTAAAAAATTATCTTGAGGTTGCCGAACCAACATTCCCGCAAGGGATTACCGTAACAACCTGGCGCGATGACAGTGTGGAATTTTATCAACGCCTTGAAATGTTGATTTCGAACAGTATTACTGGCCTCATTCTTGTGTTCATTCTGCTAGTGATGTTCCTGCGACTTGATCTCGCTCTTTGGGTAACGTTCGGTATCGTTATTGCCTTTAGTGGTGCTTTTATGGTGATGAAATTCTTTGATTTTTCGATCAATCAGATATCGCTGTTCGGCTTTTTGCTGGTGCTCGGGATCGTGGTTGATGATGCTATTGTGGTCGGGGAAGGTATTCACGCGACCCAGCGGCGGGGCCGTAAAGGCCTAAAAGGTGCAATTTACGGCGCGCAAAGCTTATCACTTCCTATTATCCTTGCCGTCTTTACGACTATACTGGCTGTTGTGCCGCTACTCATGTTTCAATCAGAAACGGGCCAGCAGGCGCGTGATATTGCGGTTGTGGTTTCCGGCGCTCTCATCTTCTCTCTTGTGGAATGTCTGCTTATTCTGCCGTGTCATTTATCGGGAACAAAACATTTTGAACTTCCTTACGCATGGTATCAAAAATTCTTGAAGTTCCAGCGCAAAGTAGCCCAGTGGCTGATAGATTTTGCCAGATATAAATATAAGCCGTTTATTGAAAAATGCCTGCGTGCGAAATATCTCACTGCAGCCATCTTTTTCTCTGTATTAATCCTCTTCACAACAGCTTATGTGCTCGGGTTTATCCGGTCATCCTTTAATCCGGAAATACCAAGTAATATGATACGCTATTCAATTGAGCTTTCTGAAACGGCACCGGAAGGAACACATGAAAGAATTCATGATAAAATGGTAGAAGCCATCGGTGGGCCGGGCGGTATCGAAGAAGAATATGAAGAAAAAACGGGACTTGCGCGTAATATTTTATTCCCGAACTATAGCAGTTTTGCCTTTGGAACCCGTATATTTATGAACCTTGAAATGTCATCAGAAGCCATGGCGGTTATTGATGCTGAGGATGTGATGAACGGCTGGCAGGAACGGGTAGGTGAAGTGCCGGAAGCGGTTGAGGTTACGCTTCGAAATTCCAGAAACACGGGTCGTCGGGGTGGTGATCTAAGCTTCTATGTATCCGCAAGCAACGATAGTGACCTTGAGGCGGCCGTAGAGCGAGTGAAGCTTGAAATGCGTGATATTCAGGGACTGACGCAAATTTATGACAGTCGTGACCGTCTAGGCCAGGAACTCAGACTATCTCTAAAACCGGAAGCAGAACATTATGGTTTAACCCTTAGCACACTCAGCGATCAGGTGCGTCTAGGTTTTTATGGCCGAATTGTACAGCGCATTCCAAGGGACGGTGAAACCATTGATATTCATGTCCGCTACCCGCTAGCGGCACGTCAGAACTTAAACGCGCTTCGTGAAATGTATATCAAAACCCCTGAGGGCGGAGAAATACCATTTAATATGGTTGCCGAAATGGATTACGCCCCGGTTCTAAATTCACCGGAGCGCATTAACGGTCAGAATATCATTAAGGTCTCGGCACGGATGAATAAGAATATCGTCTCTCCTTATGAAGCTTTTCTATATCTTGAAAATGGAATTTTCATTGATTTGAAAAGTGAAATAAGCGGCTTTGCTGTTATTCCGGATGGTCAAGTTGAAGAGCAAGCTATCTTCTTTGGTGAAATTACTTTTTATCTTTCGCTGGTACTGCTTGCCATTTATGCTCTGCTTGCTATTGGACTGCGTTCCTATATTGAGCCAATTATTATCCTGACGGCGGTGCCTTTTGGATTTGTTGGCGCACTTATCGGCCATCTAATAATTGATATGCCAGTTAGCCTATATTCATTCCTGGGGCTTTTTGCCGCCTCCGGTGTGGTGATAAACGATAACCTCGTGCTTGTGGACTGTATTAAAAAGTTGAAAAAAGAAGGAATGAAATTCACCGAAGCCATCGCAGAAGGCGGGCGGATGCGTTTTCGCGCGATCGTCCTGACGTCGATTACCACATTCGTTGGACTTGTTCCAATTATGCTTGAAACCAGTTATCAGGCGATCTTTATTATTCCGATGGTGGTCTCGCTTACATTTGGTGTGCTGTTTGCAACATTGATTACTTTGGTTCTTGTGCCGTGTCTCTATGATATTAAGGATGGATTTGCAGAAAAACTATCATTCCTTAAGTCTACAGATGATCGTGGTGTTGACGAAGAAGGTAAAGAGGTTGGAGCAGCCGAATAATATAAGACTTAAACCAGTTCAGGGACTTCGACGGTCATACCGTCGAGGTCCTTTTTCATTAAGATCTGGCAGCTAAGCCTGCTACCTGCGCGGCGGTTATCAAGAAAATCAAGCAGCGCACTTTCATCTTCATCGGCAGCGCCGGTTAGGGATCTAAACTCGGCGGGGATAATAATATGGCACGTGGCGCAGGCGCACGATCCTTCGCAGTCCGCGTCAATGCCTTCAACATCATTCTTCACGGCTATTTCCATCAGTGTATGGTCAATTTCAGCTTCAACAACAAATTCTTTTTTACTTGGCGAAATATAGGTAAGGGTGGACATTATGATTTAACTCTCACTGACTTTAACGGCACTGCTGGCCTTTATTTCTTCCATCACCACATAAGTATGGGTGCTGCTGATATCTTCAATGGTTGAAAGCTGCTCGCCTAGAAACCTTCTGTAATGTTCCATATTGCTGGTTCTTACCTTTATCAGATAATCAAAGCCACCGGCAACCATATGGCATTCCTGCACCTCTTCCATCTTAAGCACCACTGCACGGAAATTATCAAGGGCACGTGTTGTTGTGCGGTCGAGCGATACTTCGATAAAGGACACAAGATCCGCATCAAGCATTTTTGGATCAAGAATGGCGACATAATTTTTAATGAAGCCTTCTTTTTCGAGCCGCTTGACCCGCTCAAGGCACGGCGTCGGGCTTAAACTTATCATTTCAGCCAGTTTCACATTGGAAATACGGCCGTCACTTTGCAGCAATTTTAATATTTTTCGATCAATTTTGTCCAGTTTGCGTATAGCAGACTGACCCGGCAATTGGTCTTTTGTATTTGCCATGGCGAATATCTCTTTTAATTCATGATTCAATAGTCGAAACAAACAAAGAATCGGCTTATGTCAATATTTTATGCTATATACTTGCAAAAGAACAGATTTAAATATACTTTCAATTTTAGCACTTAAAATTCATTTAAGAGAAAGTGAATTCTTTGATTGACTTTAGGATTTTAGGGGCGTAAACGATGGTTTTTTTACGGCATTATGTTGCCATATTTAATGTATATAATGGCTTTTAGTAGAAGTTAGTTAGTATTAAAGAACAGGTAAGACCATGAGCGAACAAACTATTGAAGAGCTTGCTAAAAAATTGATCCGACGTATGGGTCGTAGTCAAGCGATTGAGATATGTGAAGCGAATAAATGGTTAAGGGTATTAGAGCATATTAAAAATCTTGATAAGACTGCTCACAGCACATAAAGTGCTTCTAATATCTTTTCTATAAACAACTCCCTAAAATAATTGATTAAGGGTGGGGACATGTATTACAGCGTTTTCAACCTTTTTAAAATTGGCATTGGCCCGTCTAGCTCTCATACGGTTGGCCCGATGGTTGCGGCAAAAACATTTCTAAGTTCGCTTGGGGGTGTTGATAATGTCGCGTCGATTAAGGTTGATGTTTATGGCTCGCTCGCCCTTACCGGACACGGCCATGCCACTGATAAAGCATTACTGCTCGGCTTAGAGGGATACGAGCCGGCAACGGTAGACCCAGAAGTTATTGATCAGCGCTGCGAAGCGATAAAATCATCCGGATTAATTAATCTTCTCGGTCAAAAAGAAATACCTTTTATTTTGGCTGATCATATGCCGTTTCATATGGAAAAACTTCTTCCCCATCACAGTAACGGTCTTTGTTTTACCGCCACCTCCGCTGACGGCGCTAAAATAGTATCAGAAAATTATTATTCAGTTGGCGGCGGTGCAATTTTAAGCGAAGCGGATTTTGGCAGAAACACAGCCCAGCCTGATGAAATTCCCGTACCGTACAGCTTTAATACTGCCGCAGAACTCCTAAAGCTGTGCGAGCAACATAATCTTTCAATAGCCGAACTGATGTGGGCCAATGAAAAAGCCTTAATGGCGGAAGATGACATTAAGAGCGGCCTTGATGAGATATTCGGCGCAATGAATTTTTCAATTGACCGCGGCTGCGCTACCAAGGGAATATTGCCTGGTGCTCTTAATGTAAAGAGGAGGGCGGCACAGTTTTTATCATCATTAAAAGATGCGCAGGAAAAGCAGCTTGGTGACCCGTCGGTAATTCTGGACTGGATCAATCTTTGGGCACTAGCCGTTAACGAAGAAAATGCTGCCGGTGGCCGCGTTGTGACGGCACCGACTAATGGCGCAGCGGGGATTATTCCAGCTGTACTTAGATATTATGACCGTTTCTATAACCGCGATGGTAACAAGAAAGCGGTTTATGATTTTCTCCTGACCGCCACGGCAATAGGATCACTTTATAAAAAGAACGCTTCTATATCTGGCGCGGAAGTGGGTTGCCAAGGTGAAGTGGGAGTGGCCTGCTCAATGGCTGCTGCGGGGCTTACCGCTGTGAAGGGCGGCACAGTTATGCAGGTGGAAAATGCCGCTGAAATTGGCATGGAACATAATCTTGGCCTAACCTGTGATCCCATCGGCGGGCTTGTGCAAATTCCTTGCATTGAACGAAATGCCATGGGTGCGGTAAAGGCGATCGATGCATCGCGATTGGCCCTTCGCGGAGATGGCCTTCATCATGTATCGCTCGATAAAGTCATTGAAACCATGCTCGAAACCGGTAAAGACATGCAAGCCAAATATAAGGAAACTTCTAAGGGCGGTCTTGCGGTTAATGTTGTGGAATGTTAACAGCATAAAAAACTACCAAACTAGCATTTTTTTAGATAATATATCGGCAATTTCTTTAATATAGTAGGACATTCTACTGCCATTTCACTTATATTCACCATATTAAAAAATTCTAACTTATGGTGATTTACATGTATATTTTAAATGATCTGAAAAAAATTGAAAGTTTATCTCTTGGCTCTATCAGGCATGATTTGCGTCTAATGCTGCACGGTGACGAGGAGACATGCGTTGAGAACCTCCTTCTGGCTACCGAGCTTACAATTGGTGAGCGAAACCGCCTTGTTGGTGCGGCGCGCCACTATGTCGATAAGTCACGCGATAAAAGTGACAGCCAGGGCACGATGGATTATTTCCTGCAGGAGTTTGATTTATCCAACAAAGAAGGCGTCGCGCTTATGTGTCTGGCGGAAAGCTTGCTGCGCGTTCCGGACGGCGCAACCGCAGACCGACTAATTTCAGAAAAAATAAGCGCCGGACGTTGGTCCGAACATAAAGGCCATTCAGAGAGTAGCTTTGTCAACGCGTCCACCTGGGGCCTGATGCTGACCGGCGAATTTGTCGAGCTTGGTGATGAGGTGAAGGGAAACACCGATAACTGGTTTAAAAACTTCATCAAGAAAACCGGTGAGCCTGTTGTGCGCACCGCCATTATGCAAGCCATGCGCATTATGGGCGGACAATATGTACTAGGCCGCACCATCGATGAAGCAATAAAACGCGGCACCAAAGAAAACACACCCGATACCCGTTTTTCATTTGATATGCTCGGTGAAGGCGCGCGCACTATGGATGATGCGGATCGTTATTTTGAAGCCTATAAAGCGGCGATTATGCAAATCGGTGCGCAGAATGATAAAAATGACCCCTATAGTGCAAACGGCATATCAGTAAAATTTTCGGCACTACACCCACGTTATGAAATGTCCCATCATCAAACGGTGATGGATCAAATGGTGCCGCGCATCACTGCGCTTGCTGCGCTCGCTAAACAAAAAGGGCTCGGCTTTACCATTGATGCTGAAGAAGCAGACCGGCTTGATATTTCGCTTGATATATTTGAAGTACTGGCAAGGTCAAAACAGCTGCAAAACTGGGACGGTCTTGGCATAGTCGTGCAGGCTTACCAAAAACGCGCGCCTTATGTTATTGACTGGCTAAAGCAGCTTGGCCGGGAGACGAGCCGTAAATTTATGGTCCGCCTTGTTAAAGGGGCTTACTGGGATAGCGAAATTAAGCATGCACAGGAAATGGGTCTTAGCGATTATCCGGTTTACACGCGCAAACAATCAACCGATCTTTCCTATCAGGTGTGCGCCGAGCGGCTAATGACGGCGCGCGATCAATTTTATCCGCAGTTCGCCACCCATAATGCCTATTCGGTTGCGCTGATCCTTGAGCTTGTGAGGAAATGGGACGTGAAAGCAGATGAATTTGAATTTCAGCGTCTGCACGGCATGGGCCATCTGCTTTATGATATGGTCAAACAAAATGCCGATACGGATTTTAACATTCGTGTTTACGCGCCGGTTGGCGCTCATAAAGATCTGCTGCCTTATCTGGTGCGGCGTTTGCTTGAAAATGGTGCGAATAGCTCCTTCGTTAACCGCTTCATGGATAAAGATGTCGCGGTCGAGGACTTAATGCAGGACACAGTTAAACTGGTCGAGCAAAAATCACCAAAACGCCATAGCATGATCCCGCTGCCAAAAGATATTATCAGCTACAGCGCCAGGGAAGCTTTCCCCCGTAAAAATGCCACCGGTTTTGAGCTTAGTGACCCGCTTGAAATTGAAAAATTAAAGGGAAGCCTGCGCGAAAAGATTGAATACCAAGCAGGGCCAATTGTCTGCGGTAAAATGAGCTTCGAGACGGCCGAAAAAGTGCTTAGCCCAACCACTGGCGACGTGGTCGGTATGGTTGGTAATACCACACCCGCAGATATTGAAACGGCCTTAACGGCGGCGTCAAAATCGCAGAAAAATTGGAACATGCTCGGCGGCGCCGCGCGCGCGGCCATTCTAAATGATGCGGCTGACCTTATGGAAGCGCGGTGCGTAGAATTTATGGCGCTTATTGCTGAAGAAGCGGGCCGGACACTGGCGGACGGTCTTTCCGAAGTGCGTGAAGCGGTTGATTTTTTACGTTATTACGCCGGGCAGGCAGTTGAGGATTTTGAAGGCGGAAAGCTTCTTCCCGGACCAACTGGCGAGCGAAACGAGCTCTTTTTGCAGGGGCGCGGTACTTTTTTATGCATAAGCCCGTGGAATTTCCCACTGGCCATTTTTGTAGGACAAGTAAGCGCCGCCCTAGCCGCCGGTAATGCGGTTATTGCCAAGCCCGCGGAGCAAACACCGATTGTCGCTGCGCAGGCGGTGAAAATTCTTCATGAAGCAGGCGTTCCAGTTGACGCACTGCATCTGTTGACCGGGGACGGGGTAACCATTGGTGCTGCGCTGGTTGCTGATGAGCGCATTGGCGGTATTGCCTTCACCGGTTCCACCGATACGGCCAAGATCATCAACAGAAGCCTAGCAAACCGTGAAGGGGCGATCGTGCCATTAATCGCAGAAACTGGCGGGCAGAATGTGATGATCGTTGATAGCACCGCACTGCCCGAGCAGGTGGTTGATGACGCGATTTCATCTGCCTTCCAATCGGCCGGGCAAAGATGTTCTGCGCTGCGAGTGCTTTATGTGCAGGATGACGTGGCGGACGTGATCATCCCTATGCTTAAAGGGGCAATGGACTGCCTGAGCATGGGTGATCCCGCTGATCTTTCTACAGATGTTGGGCCGGTGATTGATAAGCAAGCAAGAGAGCTTCTGGTCAAGCACGCCACCAAAATGGACAAGCAAGCGACTTTAATTCACGCCCTTGACGCACCAGCGGATTATAACGGTACATTCTTTGGCCCAAGGCTTTATGAAATTTCATCACTTGATGAACTGAAAAAAGAAGTGTTCGGACCCATTTTACATGTGATCCGTTATAAAGCATCGAAACTTGATGATATCCTCGCGCAAATTCAAAATACCGGTTTTGGTCTTACACTCGGCGTTCATAGCCGCATTGAAGACAGCGCGGAATATATCTTTAAGAACCTTGATGTGGGTAATACCTATGTTAACCGCAATATCGTTGGTGCGGTGGTTGGTGTTCAACCGTTCGGCGGGCAGGGGTTATCCGGCACCGGGCCAAAGGCTGGCGGGCCAAGATATCTATACCGCTTTGCCACAGAAAAAACCCTGACTATTAACACGGTGGCAACAGGCGGTAATACCGAACTGTTCGCCATGGAAGAAGAATAGCTATGTTGGCATAAAAAACGGCGGTGACACAGGATGACATAGACAGCGCCCTTTTAATAAATTAGGCTAGCTTTTGGTTTTGATTGATTAAATAGAGGGAACTGATTGATGTGGGCTAATAATAAATATCGCTTAATATTTTGTGTAATATTAATAGGGGCTTTTTCGCTTGTCAGCTGTTCTGAACAGGATTTAGCCAACATTAAGCTTGCCGCGCATCTTAAAAAATATGATCAGGCTAAAACGCTGATGATTGAGCGAAACTTTGATCAGAAAAATCCTATCGCACGCGAAGAATGGGACGCGCTCTTTATTATGGATGAGGGCGACCGCTTTACCGATATTGAAATAGGACTGCTGGAAGAAAATCAAAGACTTCTTATCGAGCAGAGCAAACAAGCAGCGATTAGAAGTTCGCTAATTGATTTGGCACCGCTTCGCACTGACGCGCCCGCGCTTGCCGAATTTTGTTATTCTATACCCAAGGGCGGCATGCTTCATGTTCATCCTTACGGACTTTTCACCCGCAACATTATTTCTGAAATTTTAACGGAATATAACCCGCTCATTGAACCGGAATATTTTATCACGACCGTCAAAAACCAAGGCCAGGTTTTATATGATCATGAAATTGAAGCACTGCGGAGCCTTCCGCCGTCTTCGCCTTTTCTCGACTTAAGTGACGCGGATAAAAGCCTCTTTATGGATTATTTCTTCCTGCCAACCGATCCGGTGTCACATGATTTTACCCGCTTTGATGCCATATTCGCTTTTGTCATATGGATGGTTGAAGATGAGTTTTTAGACCAGAAAATGGAAACCCTTTATCTCGATTTCCTAAGTCGCGCCGCGGGCCACGGCATCAGCTATATCGAATTTACCAATGGCTTCGCGCCGAGCGTGCAGAGCATTGAAAAGCTTGATAACTGGTCAGAGAAATTTTTTACTGAAACCGGTATTGTCGTTCGCTGGAATCTAGGCCAGCTCAGGTTCCTGCCCGGTGAAATGAACGCAGAATTGATGACAAACTGGAACGAGCTACTCGCGGAAAACCCGAGCATTTCAATCGTCGGCACTGATTTATACGCTATAGAGCGCGGCAATCCCGCCCTTGAAAAAGCACAAAATGCTTACGGCTATTTAAACGGCTATAACCGCGCTAACCCCGAACATCCGCTTGAAATGACCATGCACGCAGGCGAAATGGGCGACTGGCGCAATGTCCGGGACGCTATGATTATGGGTGCCTCTCGCGTTGGTCACGGTGTGCTACTAAAAGACGACCTAGTGACCCTTGAATATGCCAGAAACACCGGTCTTGCTATCGAAATGAACATCAACAGCAATCACCAGCTAAATGTATATGATAAAAACACAGCCCCGCATCCGTTTCTTAAATTTTTAAGACTTGGGCTTGGGGTCAGTTTATCAACCGATAATGACGGCATATTCGATACTAATATCTCCAAGGAATGCATCGCCGCTGTTAGTACGACGGACGTGACCTATTCAGAGCTTCAAGCCATGAGCTACAACAGTATAAGCACCAGCTTCGCTAGTCCAAGGGTGAAGGATATTCTGACGAATAGGCTCAGGCAGAGTTTTACACTGTTTGAGCAGCGGTATTTGAATTAGCCCTTAAGCGAACCCGCCGTTAGTCCCTGCACAATAAACCTTTGGATATAAGCGAAGAACAAGCATACCGGGATCAACGCCAGGATCATTGCCGCCGCCATTTGGCCCCAATCAACCGAAAATTTTGTGACGAAATTCATTATGCCGGCGGGGAAAGTCATTTGGGACTGGCGATTTATGAACATTAGCGCGAAAAGCAGTTCTGACCATGCGGCGGTGAAGACGAAACCTAGCGTTGCGCCGATACCGGGAAGGCAGAGCGGCAAGGTTACTTTTTCGAGTGCTTGAAGCCGGGTGCAGCCGTCGATCATGGCGGCTTCTTCTAACTCTATTGGGATGCCGTCAAAAAAGGTCTGCATTAAAAAGCAGGCAAAGGGCAGGTTAAAGGCGGTATAGACCAGTATCAATCCTGCCAAGCTATCCACCAGATTTATAAAGGTGAGCACATTATAAATAGGGGCGATGACCATGACGATTGGGAACATCTGCGTAATCAGTAATAGAGTGATGATGATGGTTTTGCCCTTAAAATCAAAACGCGAAAGCGCATAACCAGCCAGTGCGGCGATGATCGTTACCATGGCGGCGGTGGTGAAGGAAACGATGAAGCTATTGATGAAATAATCGGGGAAGCTTCCCTCGAGCAGTACCGCGTAATAATGATCAAAGGTGATGCGGCTTGGCCACATGACGATGCCTTCGGTAAAAAGAAGGCGGTCCGGGGTAAGGGATATTTTCAGCATCCAGAAAACCGGGAACAGCGTGAAGATCAGAAAGCCTGCAAGAAATGCGTTTTTGGTTATTTTCATTGGGGGCCCCTAAACATAGCTGATCATCTTCCGTCTGATGCGGCCAAGGGTCAGGCCGTAAAGCATCAACATGAAAAGAAGGGCGATTGATAACACCGACGCGTAGCCAAAATCCATTTTCTGGTAGGCGGTATCATAAATATAGGTGGAGACGATCTGGGTTGAGTTTGCTGGGCCGCCTCCGGTCATGACGATAATAATTTCGGCAAAATTTGAAATCCAGATCGCGCGTATCAGCAGAGTGATGATGATGGTCGGCGCGATGAGCGGCACGGTTATATAACGAAAAGCCTGAAAGCGGGTGACGCCGTCAATGCTCGCTGCTTCATATATTTCACCGGGGATTGATTTTAATGCGGCGAGCAGCATGATGGTGAAAAACGGGATGCCGTACCATACATTGGCCGTTATTGGCCCCCACATGGCATGGTCAGGGTCGCTTAAAATATTTTCAGGGGCGTCCATGAGGCCGATGGCTTCAAAAATATAAGGAAGCGGACCGGTCACAGGGTTAAACATCCACACCCACATCAGGCCAATAAGAAAGCTCGGCACCGCCCACGGCACGAAGAGCAGCGGCTGAATGAACTTTATGCCCTTAAAGCCGCTGTTGAGGATTAGCGCGAGCGCAAAGCCGAACGTGAACTGGAAAAATAGTGATGAACTAGTCCAGAACAGCGTGTTGACGAGGCTCATGGTGAAAATTTCGTCTTCACTGAGAATTCTTTTGAACTGGTCAAAGCCGACAAATTCTTTGGTGCCCGAGATTAAATCAAAATCATAAAAGGCGTATGAAATTCCGGTCACGAGCGGCACTAGCACCAGCAGGAAAATAAACAGCAGCGTCGGCGCGAGATAAAACCATGCTTTATTCATTGGCTTTACTTTCGTTCTCGGGATTTTCATTTTCGGCGATATATTTTTTCTGCGCGGCGGTTAGGAAATCGGCCCACATTTTTGCGGTTTCTTCTGGTGTTTTTTCGCCGAGCATCATTGCTTGACCGGATTGAACGACGGTGATGCTGTCAAATTCGGCGATTTCCGGTAGGTAATTTGGGTTAATCATATAAGACCAGCGATCATCCTGCGTGGTTTTAAGCCAGCCTGCGCCGATACCGTCTTCGTCAAAAATATCTTCTAATATTTCTTTATAAATCGGTACAAGTCCGGAAAGTTCGGCCCACTGCTTATGATTTTCACGTTCAAGCAGATGTTCGACCAGTTTAAAGGCGGCGGCTTTTTTGGTAGATTGCTCCATCACCGACCAGCCAATATAACCCAGATGCGGAAATGATTTCCCCGATGGCCCAAGCGGCATTGGCGTTGAGGCAAAATCATCCGGGTCCATGCGTGTATTTAGCGCGGCTAGGCTATCCGGCGTTAGATGAAGCATGGCGCAGGTGCCGGAATAAAAGCCCGATACCGTTTCATTAAGGCCCCAATTGACGCTGTCTTTTGGTGCGTAACCGTTTTTATAAATATCGCGGATTAAAGTAAGGCCGTCAATGGCGCCCTGATTATAAAAGGTGCTGTTGCCAGCTTCGTCAAAAAAATCAACGTTGCCGTTCATGGTGGTCATGATCCAGTAAAAAAATACCGGCCCGCCGCGCCCGCCGTGATGACAAAATCCTGATACGCCGGGGAGTTCTGATAATTTTGCCGCGGTATTGTAAAAATCATCCAGCGTAAGCGGCGGTTTTTCAATGCCGGCCTCGGCAAAAAGCTTTTTGTTATAAATCAGCGCGCGCAGGTAATAGCCATATGGAATGGTATAAAGCGTTTCATTGATGCTGCCATAATCAAAAGTATCCGCTTCCAGATCATCATCAAAATCATCCTCGTTTATATAAGGCGTCATATCGGCGATTTGCCCGGCACTTACATAACGCGAAAGCCAGAAGTCCGGCATTTCCACAACGTCCGGTGCTTTGCCACCCGCGACCATCATGGCGATTTTTTCAAAGGCCTGCCCCCAGGATAGCGAGATCACGTCAACCGTCATACCGGGGTTTGCGGCTTCAAAACTGTCGAGCTGCCCGCGTAGAAGCTTTGTGCGCTCTGGTGAGGTGTTCACTTCAACGATCAGCAGGTTATTCGGGTCATGATCTTTATCAGACATGGCCTGGCTCAGCGCGTAGCCTAGCACCACAATTACAAATATCATTGCCGCCTTGATCATGCCAATAATTCTCCAGAGACGCTTTCCAGCGTTTTTTATCATTGTAGCAAGCTTACACTAAATTGAAATTCCTTTTTACATTCGCAGCGGTTATATTAAAGTGGAATTTGAAATGGACGAAAAAAATTATGAATAAAACCTATATTACCGCTGATGAACTGCTCTCCTTATCACTGCAGCTGGGCCAGATCATTATAAAAGACGGCTTTCGGCCAGATTTTATCGTTGGTGTGTGGCGCGGCGGCACCCCGGTTGGCATTGCAGTGCAGGAACTGCTGGATTACTGCCATATCAAAACGGACCATATCGCCATTCGCACTTCAAGCTATACCGGTATCGCCGAACAGGAAGCCCATGTTAAGGTTTACGGCCTTCATTATCTGATCGATAATATGAATTCGAGCGATAATCTGCTTATTTTGGACGATGTGTTTGATAGCGGGCGCAGCATCCGCGCGATTATTCACGAACTTGAAGTTCATATGCGCAAAAACATGCCGATTGATGTGCGGGTTGGTACGGTTTATTATAAACCAAGCAAAAACCTCACCGATAGAATTCCCAATTACTTTGTCCATAAAACCGAAGACTGGCTGGTTTTCCCCCATGAGCTTGACGGCCTGACCGATGAAGAAATAATAGCCAAAAAACCTGACGCTGAAATGTTGGTCGGCTTAAGAAAAGAATGTGAAAGTAACTAACGTTGGAAGAACTTGATTTTACCTTCACCGCCCCGCTCTGGCTTTATCAGGGCAAGGGCGCCTGGTATTTCATTACTGTCCCCACGGAGCAATCAGAACAAATAAAATTTTTCACTTCGCCCGACATAACAGGCAGGCGCAGGCGCGGTTGGGGGGCGGTCAAAGTAACCGCGAGCATCGGCGAGCAAACATGGAGCACGTCCATTTTCCCCAGTAAAGAACGCGCAACATACATCCTACCCGTAAAAGCCGAGATTAGAAAGAAAACCGGCGTAGCTGTGGGCGATGAAGTAGAGATCAACCTAGAAATAAAAACCGGATTATAATTAAGGGGACAGTATACTTATATCAAATCTATATAAGTATACTGTCCCCTTAATTGACTGCTTTATTCAAACGTCGTAACCATCTTGGTAAGCTTAGCTTCGCCGCCCGTAATCACAACTTTAAAAAGCTTCTCATAATCCGTTTCTTCAAGCTTGGGGATGCTCACTCCGCTTAGCAGCGAAGCCAGATCCGGTGTGCTTGAACTATGGGCGACAATTAGAAATGTCCCGTCCATCGCTTTAAGCTCATTTGAAAAGGCGTCAAGATCTTCGGTGCTAAAAAGCTTCACTTCAAGCCCGCGGTCGGCCGCCGTCGGCGTTGCGGTCATGACGGTGCGGTAGGTTTCGGTGGAATAAACCGCATTGATAGGAACGCCTTCAAGCATGGTCACAATATGCGCCGCGCGTCTAACCCCTTTGGCCGTAAGTACCGGATTATCCCCGTCCAGTTTCTCCGCATGGCGCACAACATAATAAGTGCTATCGGCATAAGCTAAAGGTGAGCCAAAAACAAAAAAACTTAAAACGACAAACAAAATCTTTTTCATAAAAATCTCCAAAACAATAAACTAAAAAAACTTTTTACATTATTTAGCGACATTTTACGAGCGGATAAATCAATTTTGATAACCTGTTATTCATAATTAATATTATATAGTGGTACTATAAGTTTATTTTCGAGAGAATAATTAATGAATTTGCAGTCAAAAGCCTTTACCTGTGGACCAGTGATCGATCACCTAGAAGAATTAACTGAGCAACAGAAAATATTCTGGCAAAAATTATTCGGTGATGACAGTTCCGCCACATCAATTCAAAGAACAGACTTCGATCCTATATCGTTCCAAACATTTCTGCCAAACATATGGATGGGAGATTTGATAATTGATCAGGACGGAACCTTAAGAGATGTTAAAGTACGGTTAGAGGGTACCAGACTGGTTAAAGTATTTGGCGAACGGACAAATCAGAACATAATCACCGATGATAGTAATGAAAGCATGCAAGCTAAGCTGAAAGTTTCTTTTGACCGTTTTTTAATCATCGTAAATAAAATGTATGAAATTAAAGCACCGATATATACATGGTCAGATTATGTTGATAAAGATAAAGAACACCTAAACTCAACCAGCATAGTCGTTCCCATGTGTAAGGGGGGCAATGTTGTAAATATGGCAATTGGCTATACGGAGTTTATGTATAAAACCAGCAAATCTTCAATCATATTTTAATATCTAAAACCCCCAACACAAATAAAATTTTCCATTTATAATTCAGCCCCATCATAGAACTACCCATTCATGATCCAATCCGAAGCCCCTTAGGGGCTGAGGCAAGGGCGACCGCCCGCCCGAGCTTATGCGAGGTGGGGGGAAGGTCGCGAGACCGGGGGGCGAGCCCCCCATTAAATTAAAAACCTAAGTTCTCAGGACACCTATTTCTTCGAAGAAGAAAATCAAGTGTATCTGCCCCCTTTAACCCGAATTAAGTATTGTGTCCCTCGATATCATATCTCGATCTTTACTCTTGTACTATTTCCCCCCACTCACCCAACACTCCCCATAGCCTCCTCCAGATCCCCAATCAAATCCTCAATATTCTCAATCCCAACACTCAACCGAATTATACTATCCGTTATCCCCGCCTGCTCCCGCGCTTCCGGTGTAGTCGCACTGTGCGTCATACTAGCTGGATGCTGGATCAAGCTGTCTACGTTGCCTAAACTCACCGCCAATGTCGGAATAGTCACCGCATTAGCGAAGGCTTTGCCGTTTTCGGCGCCGCCGCGCTTGCCGTCTATTAGCTCAAAGCTCAGCATGCCGCCGTAGCCGTTTATCATCTGCGCCCTCGCCAGATCGTGATAGGGGTTGTCTTCTAAACCCGGGTAATAAACGGCGGCTACTTTTTCGTGACCGGCGAGCCAATTGGCGATGAGTTGTGCATTTTTGGCGTGGCGCTGCATGCGTAGCTCAAAAGTTTTAAGGCCGGCGGCAATCAGCCATGTGTCTTTGGGGCTTGGGGCGACGCCGAGCATTTTATAGGTAAGGCCAACGCCTGAGCCGCCCGGTGCCATATAATCAAGATGGGTGCTGACGATCGCGCCGCCGATGACTTGACCGTGACCGGAAATATATTTGGTCGTGCTGTGGACCACCACATCACAGCCAAGGGTAAGCGGGCGTTGATGGTAGGGGGTGGCGAAAGTGTTATCGACCATCACCCACATTTCGTGTTTATGAGCGGCTTTAGCTAAGCTCACCAAGTCAATCACTTCAAGCTTCGGGTTTGACGGCGTTTCGCAGTAAACCAGTTTAGCATCCGGATTATCATTAATGACCCGCTCAAAGCTCGCGCTATCTGTGTCGGCGACCCACACAACTTCGATGCCAAGCCTTGGCGCCAAAAGGTTGAAAAATTTAAACGTATTACCGTAAAGCCCCATTTGGACAATCGCTTTATCGCCAGCGCCAATTTTTGCTAACACCGCCGCCGCTGTTGCGCCCATGCCTGATGAGGTGACTTTACAGGCGACGAGCTCGGCAGGTTCCTTGTCCGGGTTTTGTCTGATCAAATCGATGCCTTCCATATAGGCGATTTTTCCGGCCAGATGATCATGATTGGGATTATGGGTCCGGGTATAGGCATAGCCTTTTTTGCGGCCAGCGAAAATATCCGCCCCTTCATCGACGCTGTCAAAACTGAAGGTAGACGTCTGGTAAATCGGCATCAGATGGGCATGCTTGTCATGGCTTCCTTCGCCGACATGATTAACCACGGTGCTCATGCCATGCTCTGGTTTAACTCTGCTTTTAGTTTTTTTGCTCATTATTTCTTATCCTTGAAGGCTTTTTCGTAACGATCTACGCGTCCGAAAAAATCCATTGATTTTAATAGGTCTTCCTGTTCCATTCCGCCCGTGGGCAGACCGGCGGATCTCAGGGTCCAATAAATTTCTGCCGCTTTTTCAACCACTTCCAATTGATCAAGCGCATGATTGAGTGATGTTCCCACACTAAGCGCGCCGTGCATATTCCACAGGATCACGTTGCGGTGCTTTATTTCTTCGGCTGATAACAGCCCGAGCTCTAAACTTCCCGGAACGCAGAACGGCAGATGGCCAATTCCTTCGGGAAGCTGAATACGTGCTTCACTCTGAAGGCCAAGAATGCAATCACTTAGGACTTTCGGGTCTTTAAATTCCGCCACATGGGTGAGCGAAATAAGCTTCGTGGGATGGGTATGGATAATTGCTTTATAATCAGGGCGGGATTTTACAAATTCATTCTGGACCAAGCAGTGGGACGGCATTTCGCTGGTCGGTTTATCATTTCCGAAAATCCACTGATAAGATGCGCCATCATCAGAAATACGGTAAAGCCCGATATCATTTTGCGGCTCGGTAGCGATATCACGCGAACGGGTGCCTGATCCGGTAATCAGCAGGTATTTTCCGGCCAGCTCTTTAACGTTAAGCGGTAATTTTACCGGCTCGGTGTCGCTTTCTTTTAACGGGTCTGGGACCTGATCCTGTTCAAGACGTAGTGAAAGATTACCGCCTTCGGCTTCTGACCATCCTTTAAAAGCGAGCCATTCGCACACTTCGGCAAATTCATCAAGCGGGTAAATTTCTGCAAAATTATCGTTCATAGCGTTCTCTATAATAGCTTTGGGGGATGACAGTCGGCATCACTGGTGTTTTTTAGCACGCCAAGCATTAAGCGGACCATGTTTTCGCGCACCTGATCAATATTACCTTCATGAATGGTTATTTTTTCCTCGAGCCCTGCGGCAAGGTTAATCGGCAGCGCAACCGCCGCCATCACCATGCCAAGCTCACCAGCCAGATAAACTTCCGGGCAGCCCGTCATACCAACCACATCACCGCCCATTTTTTGATAAAATTTTATTTCGGCCGGACTTTCAAAACGTGGCCCGTTGGTCGCTACATAGGTCGCGCCGTCATGGGCCTTTAAATTATGGCTCCCTGCCAGCTCGAGTATCTTTGCGCTCATCACCGGGCAGTACGGCACGCTCATTTCTACATGGCCGATACCGCGTTCGATGCTATCAAAAAAGCTGAACTCTCTACCTGATGTAAAATCAAGAAAATCGCGAAGCACGGCAATATCGAGTACCTGATATTTAGTGGTGATCGATCCCACGGCGTAGGTGGCCATGATCCTTTTAACCCCGTGGTCCTTTAGCGCTTTCATGTTGGCGCGGTAGTTGACTTTATGGGGCGGGGTGCTGTGATCTGCGCCGTGGCGGGTCATGAAGATGACGTCTGAATAATCGCCTTGGCCCTCATATATAACCGCATCGCCGTATTCATTGCTGACTTTTTTTTCAGATACGTCTATTCTTGGCAGGTTATAAATGCCGGTGCCGCCTAAAATTGCTACAGTCATTTTTTCTCCTACCAGTTTTTATAATTTTTTAGGGTGTATGGGCTAACGACGCCGTGAACCGTAACCACGCCAGCGACATATTTGGGCGGGGTGATATCAAACGTAGGGTAGCGCGCGCCTACGGCGTCTATGGTGGTTGGCTGACCGAGTGCTTGTCTTATTTCGGCCGGGTCGCGTTCTTCAATTTCAATATCAGCGCGGCTTTGTTTTTGATCGTCGCGGCCCCAGGCAAAAGCGAAATAGGGGATGTCATGGGCGTGGGCGGTAATGGCGTTTTGGTAAGTGCCAATTTTATTACAGACATGACCGTCAACGGTGATCAGGTCGGCGGCGGTGATATATTTTTGAATATTGCCTTCCGACATAATATGGGCCGGCATATTATCAGTGATCAGATTAACGTCTATGCCAAGTTCATGAATGGACGGTGCGGTTAGTTTTGCGCCCTGCAGGTAAGGCCTTGTTTCAGGGGCGTAGGCGGTGATTTTTTTACCGTCGCGCGCGGCGAGGGCGAGGGAGAGAAGAAACCCCGCTTCACCGAAACACATGGTCAGCACCCCGTCGCCGTCCTCAATCAAGTCGGCCATGGCCCGGGAGCGGATAGCGTAATTATCATAAATGGTGTTTTTGATCGCTTCAATTCTGTTTTCTATCGCCTGATCAATGTCTGAGCCTTGCTCTTCGGCGAGTGCCGCTTGGCTGATCACGTCATCAAGCCTTAGGCTCATGGCCGTGTTGGTCGGGCGGGTCGCTACAAGCTCGTCGCAGGCTGCTTTTAGCGCGTCTGTTCCTTGACCTGAGACCATCCTTAGCGCGTTTACCGCTGCCATCCACGGGCCGCTGCCTTGGGTGACCATATCCTTGATCGCTTGCGCCACATCGCTAACAGTATCGCAGACGAAAAATTCTTTTGAAAAAGGGTATTTACGCCTATCGCCGATTAGCACTTTGCCTTCTTCAAATCTTGCTATGTTATCGGGGTTTACGACGAAGGGCAGAAGATCATAAATGCCTTCCTTAATCGCAGGCGATTTTCCGGCTGGTTTTTCAGCGACCGGTCCGCCGCTATCAACCCAGCCCGTAAAGCCGCCGTCAATATGACAGATATTTTTAACACCGACGGTCATTGCTGACTGTGTAGCAAGGGCGCTGCGCCATCCTTTTGAGCAGTAAAAGATAAATTTAGTGCCGGAGCCAAATATTTTTTTAAAATAAGGACTGCTCGGATCGGCCCAAAATTCGATCATGCCGCGCGGCATATGGTAAGCGCCGGGGATCGTGCCGCTTGCCTGAAGTTCGCGAATATCGCGCAGATCGACGAAAGTAGTGCCCGGATCATCTAGCGCCAGTTTTGCCTGATCAATACTGATGGTTTCGATTTGCGAATTGGCTTCTGCCACCAGCCGTTCAATATTTTTTGTCATCTGTTATTTCTTTATTCTGCTTAATTATTACGGTAAGGTCTGACCATAAAGTGAAAACAATTATGAGGGAAGAAGTAATGCTGAAAAAATGGCTGATCGCATTTATGATTTATCCAGCCTTAATGCTAAGTGCCTGCGCTCAAAATGAAGTGAATAGCACGGATACCCAGTTTCTAGTGGTAGGAAAAACCGCCAATTACAGACAAGACAATTCGGGCGCGCAGCAGATGATCAATTATCATTTCTTTGCTGAAATTTTTGTAAAAGAAGGCGGGGCTGTGACAAACGGCACCTTAAGCCATCCGGCAATTGATAGGATGAATTTTGACGATCATCCATCGACCTTAGAAACCCACGGCGGGCGTTATAACAATGAAGAAGACTTAAACGCGCTTTATCCCAACGGGGAATATATGTACGAATATACGGAAACCGGCGGCACTGTGCTGCATATTCCGGTCGTTATGTCGGACCGGGATGATGGGAATACCCGCATTCCCGCCTCACCAATAATTACCATCAGTCAAAATGGCAGTGAGGTATCCGCGGCCAGCGTTGATCCTGATCAGGATATCGTAATTTCATGGACGCCGTTTCTGGAAGGCGGTCCGGATGAAAACGGTTTTGTCGATGATTTGATATTCGCCGTTATGGCGAATTGTAAAGGTGAGAAGATATCCCATAGCGGGGTGCCTTTTGGCGGCGGGGCTCATTTAACCTACGCCGATCAGAATGTAACTATTTCTAGTGATCTTTTATCAGCGGGCGAAGTTTTTCAAATTTCCGTTGAGCATGCAGTAATGGACACCAATTATGTGGGCAATGTGCCGACAATCGCCACCTATGCGGCGACTTCGTTTCTTGATTTTAATACAAGCGGCGTGAGCCAGAATGAATGTACAGCATTGCCGGTGCAGATGGATAAAGGCCAGACAGACAGGAGCGTTTACGGAACCATGGATTTACCGAAAATTGATGAGCAGATTACTATGCTTTATTATAGCGAAGAAGATTTTGCCAGAGCAGCGGAGTTTTACGCAAAAGACCTTCAACTAACGGCAACATTTGATGATGATTGGGTGAAGATTTATAAGCTAACGGATACAGCCTTTATCGGTGTGGTTATGGATAGCGAAGGCGGCTTTCATCACCCGAATAAAGAAAGCGCCGTAATGGTCAGTATTGTTTCAAAAGATGTTGATAAATGGTACGCGGCTATTAAGAACGCTAAAAATGTTAAAATTGAACATGAAATTTACGATAGCACGACGGCGCCGATAAGAGCTTTCCTAATCCGCGATCCGGGTGGGTATACGGTTGAATTTTTCCAGTGGAATAATTAGCAATAAAAAAAGGCGCTGAAAATAATCAGCGCCTTTCTTATGCAAACAAGATCGTTAAATCTTGAAAATCTGTATTTAGTTAGCAGCAGGCATTCTTGCTAAGCGGACGTCAACTTCGATTAGCCATCCACCAACGGCAAGGCCGGCAACTTCAACAACGGCGCGAACCGGTTTGTTTGGTTGGTCTTCTGTACCGAAGAACTCTAGGAATGCTTTATTGAAACCACCAAAATCCATGCTACCCATTGCTGGATCAGCAACAAGATAGACGCGCGCCATAACAACGTCGCTCATGCTCCAACCTGCTTTTTCAACGGCGGCTTTGATGCTGTTAAATGTGCTGCGGGCTTGTGTTTCTGTGTTGCCGTATGTGCGCTCAGCACGCGGTGCGTCAGGATTTACGGCGCCTGGTCCTTTACCACTAACGAATAGCTGGTCAGCATGTGCTGGCACTTCGATCGTTGAATAGAACATACGACCTTCGTCGTTGCGTTTGATAACACTTTGTGCGTTAGCAGCTATTGTCATTGCTACGAAAGCAGCAATTGCGATTTTAATTAGTTTAGTCATATTATTTTCTTCCTTAGAATTTATTATTTAGGCATGCGAATGGCACGCGCTTCTACTTCCACGAGCCATCCTGGCACCACTAAAGTGTGAGCGCCAACGAAAGTACGTGACGGTAGATTTGTGTTGCCACTTGTTGAATTTTCTCCGAAATATTCTTGATAGGCTTTATTGAAGCCACCAGTATCAACTTTACCATCTTCGCCAGGTATGCCAAAAATGCGAAGCATTACAACATCGCTAAGTGACCAACCAGCGTCTTCAAGTTGAGTTTTGAAAGCCGCAAAAATAGCTTGTCCTTGTGCGTACATATCACCCGGTTTGCACTGGTCGCCTTTTGCAGTACGCTCATCACGTGTCTTGCAGCCTTCGGCCCAAGCATGATTTCCTTTACCGCTCATATAATAGGTTTCTGCTCCAGCAGGAATTACAATTCCCGGATCAAGAAAGCCTTTACTTGTTCTTTCGATCATTTGTGCACTCGCGGTTAGTGATGCCACACAGCTTATAAGAAGTGCAACAGCAATTTTAGTTAAGTTTGACATAATTTTCTCCCTAGGAATTATTTCATTGGGTGCGGCGTGCGCACCGTTCGTTGTTAACTTATAGCATTCTTTTTATTTGGCAATGATTTCAGGTAATTAATTGGGCTTTATCTAATTAGTTACCGGGTCCAAAACCGTCATCTTCTTCGGCAATAAAGTCAAAGGCTTCTTCTACGACCGCCGGATCAATTTCGTCGCCCGCATTGCCCCAGCTGGTGCGGATGTAATTAAGGATCGTTGTTATTTGCTCTACTTCCAGATCTTCGATGAATGTCGGCATCCCGCCGCGACCTTCAAGCATTAGATATATTAGCTCTTCAGTATCACCAAGAACGAAGACATTTTCCTTTAGTGCAGGATAAGTATCTTCAAATCCTTCGCCGCCCGGCTGGTGGCAGGCTTCGCAGTAATCAGTATATATTTCTTCGCCGGTTTCTTGCGCATAAGCGTTTGAAGAAAGGCAAAAAATTCCCACAAGGGCTAATAGTAATTTATAATAATTTTTCATTTTTACCCACATTTTTTGTTTTAATTTATCCTCACATTTTAAGTATTTTAAAAATTTGTGATGATATTATGTCCTTAGGTTAAGCCAATAAGGCCGTTAAAAATTATGCCTGTTCAGCGACGCGCTTGTCAATCACTTCCATTGTTGACCACGCCCCTTCAATAGCACCAGCCATCCAGCCACCAAGAGCAGGAGAGGCGATATTACCAGATACAAAGATACGGTTATCACCTTTTTGCATGACAGGAAATGCACGAGAACGACCACGCCTTGACCAGTTTTCCCAACCGGCAAGAGCATATTTCATTTTATGCCAAGCAACAGACATCGCTTCACCGCTGAAGTTCTTTCTATATTTGCCAGGGTGAACTTTCTCACCGGCCGCAAGGGCAAATTCGATACGTTCTGCTACGCTCATATTACTAACCGGTATCGATGAGGCGCCCGTTGGGTAATAACCAAGAATTACACCCGTATCACCATGGGCCGTGCCGAACATGTTGCCTGATGGATAGCTAAGAAGTCTTTGGCCCGTAATGTCCGTGTTTGAAGACCCACCGTAAATCATTTCTTCTTGTTCCCAGAAACGGTGGCTCATTTCAACGCCCATTTTACAGGCGGGACTGCTGCGGGTTGCTTTTAACGCTGCTTGAAATTCTTCGCTTAGGTTGGTGTTGATATTTGCCATCACACCAAGGGGGGCTGTTGAAATTAAATAGTCGCCTTTTTCAACGTCAACGGCACCGGTTTTTGTATTTTTATAAGTAACTTCAACACCATTATCATCCTGAATGATATCGGTTACTTCTGAATTATAACGGATTGTATCCGCGCTTAATGCTCTTTTTAGACCTTGTGCAATTTGGTCCATACCGCCAACGGCCTGGAACATAACGGCTGGATGATCAGCCGTTTCATTGCGGCTTGCATTTTTAATGCTAAAGACATCAGCCATGGTATATGGATCTGAAAGTTCACCAAAATTTGTTGCGGCTCCCGGATATACTTTGTGCCCGCGTGCTCGGTTGGCGCGGTAGTTAAGTTCTTTACGGTCAATAAGTCCGGACGCTTTTAAATGTTCTAATAATTTTTCTTTGTCTTCTTGTGATATTGCTTGATCAAGGGCGCCCTGATCGGCAACCTTGGCAAGAAGTTCCGTTGAATATCCTTTAAAATCGGTATCGGCGTCGCCCTGACGGACGGGCTTTCCTTTAAAGGGACCGCCTTGGTTTTCATAATAGTAATAGGCTTTAGTTGATTTGTTGATCATCACTTCAAGGGGAACACCAAGGGTGCGGCAATAATAAATTGTTGATTTATGTTCTGCAGGAATGCGCCACGGACCGTAATTGATATAATTTCCGTCGGCGAAGTTACAGGTTTGTTTTTCACCGCTTACTTCTTCAATGGTAGATCCTTTACGTGCTGATACACAGCGTCCGCCAGCATAATGCATGGCTTCAATAATTTGACAGTTGTAACCTTTTTTGCTCATTTCATGAGCAAGCACCATTCCGGATAGACCAGCACCAAGAATAATAACCTTTTTACCTTTACCGTCCGTTGAAAGGGCCGGCGGTCGGTCCATTTCAGAGGCAAAGCCAATGTTCCAGCCTTGCATGGCCGTCATTACGGCAGCGGTTCCGCCAACCATGCCGACAGATTGTAAAAAAGATCTTTTTGTCATTCCGGCAGTTAGTGTGCCTTCAAGACGTGGATTTTCAGTCTTAGTCATTTTGTTCCCTTAGGTATTCTTCTATATATATTCATTATATCAACATTATTTCAAAAAATGAATAAGTTTGTGATTTTTATGTTACGTTATCATATAACATATACTTCTAAAATGCAAATTCTTCTATATGTCAAAAAAATGAGGAAATTTGATTTTCAGTAAATTTCCCAATAAGCCCTGTAAAATATCGAGTTTTATAGAAAATAAAAGTATTAAATTAAAAATAATTATCAAGATTTATTGTTGCTACTAAGGGGCGGTTTTTTTATATCCACTTCAAAAACAAGTTCATGTTTTTGATTACTATCAACGTGGAATTTTAAAGATAATCCGGATTTACTTGGCTTATAGGCATGGAGTAGCTGATCTGGCAGCACGAACAGCATTTCATTATCTTTAAAGCTGAAATTTTGTTCAATATCCAGCTCAATTTTAAAAGTCAGTGAATTGCCGCCGGGGAAGGTGGTCTGCTCATCCAGCAACCCAGTATTGAGTAGCTTTTGAAATTCATCTTTACTAAGACGTATGCTAGTCTTTTGAGCTTCAAGTTTTACTTTCATGGAATGACGACTTAGCCTCCGGTAGAAGAAAGATTTGTCATAATCCCGGTATCACCCAAGGCAAGGAAGTGTGAGGACGCTTTATAATCAAGCTGCTTAGAGATAGCGGCGACCAGATCGCCCTTTTGATCATCATTGTGCAGCATATGGCGTAGTGGAATACCAACATTGCCAAAAAGACAAAGTCTAAGATCGCCAGATGATGTAATGCGAAGGCGATTACAATTGGTACAGAAATCTTTGGAATAGGGCGCGATCAGGCCAATAGATCCGGCATAATCCGCATGGGTGAAATTAGCCGCGGGGCCTGCGCCCAGAGCCCGAATATTTTCAACCCAACCCTGCGCGAGAAGCTTATCTTTTACGGTGTCAGAAGAGAGGTGGAATTTATTAAAGTAAGTAAGATTATCACCGGTTTGCATTAGTTCTATATAACGAACACTGACAGGGGTGTCTTTTACATATTCAAGGTAATTATCAAGTTCATCATCATTAACACCTTTTAAAAGCACCACGTTAATTTTAACATCCTTAAAGCCCACTTCTATGGCTTTATCGATCCCTTCACGCACTTCTTGCATGCGGTCGTGGCCGGTAATGGCGTGGAATTTTTTGGCATTAAGGCTATCAATACTGACATTGATGGCATTAAGGCCGGCGTCATGCCATTCCTGCGCCCGTTCTTTTAGACGGTAGCCGTTTGTGGTAAAGGCAAGCGTATCAATTTCCGGCCGGTCACCGATCATTTTGGCAATTTCCGTGAAATCCTTGCGGATTGTTGGCTCGCCGCCCGTAAGTCTTATTTTCCAAACGCCGAGTTCAACGAAAGCATCGACTAGACGTCTTATCTCGTCTTGATTTAGGAAATGTTCGGCACCTGTTTTTTTATATCCATCGGGCAGACAATAGTTGCAGCTGAAATTACACACTTCAGTGATGGAAAGCCTCAGGTAGGGGAATGATCTATTATATTTATCAACAAGCATTGTGTTTCTCTTTTCCAAATACGGGAGGCTACAATGTTTCCATGATAACCCGGCGGAGTAATTTCCACGGCCTGCCCACCATGTCATTAAAGAGTTAGGCAATCAGGCTTCAGAGCTGTTAACTTAAAATTACTATATAAAATAAAAATGATAAGTTCCAGTTACAAATTGAATGTAACAGTAAAAAGAGCCTTAAAATTGATTTAAGACAAGAATTTCTTGAGTTCTTCGACATTCTTTTCCCAATTTTTACCATCAAACGTGCCATATTCGATAGAATCTATGGTTGAAGGGTCTACTGAGTTTAGATTAACGCTGATTCCTTCAGGGTGCGATCTAGGGGTATAAAATGACTTTATGCCGCAATGTTTGCAAAATGTGTGCTTGGCGGTATGGGTGTTAAAACTATATGTCGTAATATCATCTTCGCCCGTTAGCAGGGTGAAGTATTCTTTATCAACAATTAGATGAACGTAACCAGATGCACTACAGATACTGCAGTTGCAGCGGCTTACTTTTATATCAGCCGGGGCTTTCACTTCGAATGTAACAGCGCCGCAGTGGCATGATCCTTTATGAATAGTCATGATTAAAATGGCCTCCTCGCGTTAAGGGCAGTGGTTAAGGTTCCATCGTCAAGATAATCAAGCTCGCCGCCAATAGGAACGCCGTGGGCAAGCCGGGTTACGGTTATATCAAAACCTTTGATCTGTTCGGTGATATAATGGGCTGTGGTTTGACCGTCTACTGTGGCGTTTGTTGCGATAATGACTTCGTTTAAGTCGGGGTCACTGGCTCTCTCAATAAGGGCCTTAATATTAAGATCATCCGGTCCCACACCGTCAAGGGCAGATAAAGTACCGCCAATGACATGATAAAGTCCGCGAAATGATCCTGCGCGCTCTAGCGCCCAAAGATCAGAGACGTCCTCAATCACACAAACTATTGATCTGTCCCGCTTGGCGCTTTCACAAATATGGCAAGGGTTTTCAACATCAAGATTACCACATGTGACGCAAGGGTGAACATTTTCAGCAACGTCCGATAATGCCCCGGCAAGCGGTCTCATCAGGCTATCTTTTTTCTTTATAAGCTGTAGGGCGGCACGGCGCGCCGACCTTGGTCCAAGGCCAGGAATTTTGCTCAGCAAACTAATCAGATGATCAAGTTCATTATTATTAGAAGGTGACTTATACATGAGTTAAAATATGCCTTTAAAACGGTAAATTCATTCCTTCAGGAAGATCAAGCCCGCCAGTGAGCTTTGACATTTCGGCTTTATTAAATTCATCGACTTTACGTTTGGCATCATTAAACGCGGCGACAATTAAATCTTCAACCACTTCCGCGTCATCACCGCTGAAAATACTTGGATCAATTTTTAAGGAGCGCATTTCAAACTTACCGTTTAGGGTAACATTAACCAGACCGCCGCCGGATGTGCCGGTATGTTCGGATTTTTGGAGTTCTTCTTGCATTTGGCCCATTTTGGATTGCATTTCCTGGGCCTGTTTCATCATTTTGCCGAGGTTCTTCATAGGCTATTCCTTGCTTTAATCTTCATAATCAAGGCCAAATTCATCGGCGCTGATTAAATAATTGCTGTCACCGTCGTCTGTAGAAATTAAAAACTGATCGACCAGTTTTCGAATGTCGGAAATTTTGGCACCTTCAAAACTATTCAATACCGATTTAATTAAATCATTATCCAAAACCATTTTTTCCAGCGCCGTTTGTTCAGCGATGTCCTGTTGATGAAGAGTTTCTTCACCAATTTCCGTTGAAAGCGAAATAAACCAGTTCTCACCAGTCCATTTCTTAAGTTCTGCGGCCATCCGGCCAGCAATATTTTTGGGCACCCGGTCATTAGGCGTGATATCAATTCGGCCTATATCATAGCTGACCAGACGAACATTATCGGTTAGTTGATAAGCAATTTCAGGCGCGCCCTGATCTTCAAACAGCTTTACGAGTTCCGTAAAATTTACTGGTGCGGCGATAAAATCTTCATCGGCTTCAGGTAATGGGTCGGCAATTCTAACAGCAGTCTGACCACTTCCCTGTATGACACTGAAGGCTTGTGGCGCATCTTGATCTGTTGGCCCATTACTCATTGTGGAGCTAGGCTGTTGAGCGGAACTGTTCGGCGCTCCATTTCTAGCTCCTGTGGCAGGGGCGGTACTAGTAGGGTTATTTTTGATCTGTTTCACCAGATCTTCAGGTGTTGGAAGGTTAGAACTATAAGTAAGGCGAACAATAACCATTTCTGCCGCAGAGATAGGATTTGGCGAAATGCGCACTTCCCCCGTTCCCTTAAGCAGCATTTGCCAAGTACGTGTCAGTACCGGAACAGATAATCCCTGCGCCATTTCAAGGCCATGTTTGCGTTCAGCTTCAGAGGTTACCAGATCATCCCCAGCATCCGGCACCACTTTTAAGCGGGTAAGCCAATGGGTAAGCTCTAACATATCCTGTATAATTACTGCCGGATCAGCACCGTGATGAAATTGGTGGCGCAGTTTAGCTAGTGCATCAGCGGTTTTACCCGCAAGAATATCTTTATAAAGGTCAAATATCTGCGCCCGGTCCGCAAGGCCTAGCATATCGCGGACCTGTTCCTCGCTAACTTTGCCTGCGCCGTGGGCAAAAGCCTGATCAAGAAGTGACAAGCCATCGCGAACCGATCCTTCGGCAGCACGGGCGATCATCGCTAGGGCACTTTCTTCAATTTCGCAGTTTTCTTTAATGGCGATATTTGAATAATGTCCCATCAGTTCTTCGATGGAAATGCGCCTTAGATCAAATCTTTGGCAGCGGCTAAGAACTGTAACCGGGACTTTGCGAATTTCAGTGGTGGCAAAAATGAACTTCACATGTTCCGGTGGCTCTTCAAGCGTTTTAAGCAGCGCATTAAAAGCGTTTCTCGAGAGCATATGAACTTCATCGATAATATATATTTTAAAGCGTGCCGTGGTTGAGGCATATTTAACACCGTCAATAATTTCGCGGATGTCATCAATGCCGGTACGGCTCGCCGCATCCATTTCCATCACATCCACATGGCGGCTTTCGCTGATGGAACGGCAGTTTTCACATTCGCCGCAGGGCTCAATAGTGGCCGTCCCTTTGCCGTCTAAGCCGATGCAATTTAACGCTTTTGCAATGATCCGTGCGGTAGTGGTTTTACCAATACCACGAACACCAGTAAGGATAAAGGCATGGGCAAGTCTTCCCGTCTCGATAGCATTGGAAAGGGTGCGGACCATGGCGTCCTGACCGATAAGTTCCGCAAAATCGACCGGGCGATATTTACGGGCCAGTACTCTGTAATGGTCATCTTTATCGGGATTATCAGGCATTAAATTTATTGTCCTTAAAAGCAAATGAATCGTTCTTGGAATGACTATAAATTTACTGTCGCTCGAATGCTATAGGCATATGAATTTATTTTGAATATTTTATGATAAAAGTGAGAGATTGAACGACCCAGTGATCTCGTTACGGTTGCTCCCTTCCAGGCCTGGCCGGATTGGCGAGTAAACTGTCCGCCAACCTCTCGCGCTTTATATGGTCTTTTTCTGGAACGATTTCAAGATAAATTTTAACGGAATTTGTTAGTAACTGGTGTTTTATTGAAAATTATGTCAATAGTTTTAAAAAGGAACATAAATGTATTTCGAAAATTCGTGTATTTTTGCTGAATTTCCCCTTGACCCCTGCGACTATCTTCGTGGTGATGAAAAGGCACTGGAAGAATTAAAAAGCAATGTGGATAGCAGGTTAATTCTGTTTTCAAAGGGCGAAGCTCTGATGAAAAGTGTTGGTGAAATTTATTATTCCACTGTCACTGCCTCCAATGAAATGATTTTTCTCGGCAAAGATAAAAGCCATGCTTATTTTGCCGCTACGGCGGGGGAAAATTATGTTTTACCTGAGAAGAGTGAATTTATTGATCTTAGAACGATTGCCAGAGCTGCTTCGAATGACGGTTTTTCCAGTGGCCCATCTCTTTTAGCACGTGGCAAAATGTTGCTGGATTGGCACGCGCGCCATAAATTTTGCGCTAATTGCGGAGCCGAGAGTGTTTCACAAAAAGGCGGTTATGTTCGTTATTGTGCGAAGTGTGATACTGAACATTTCCCCCGTATTGATCCGGTTGTAATTATGATGATCACCCATGGTGAAAAATGCCTACTTGGCCGCAGCCCACATTTTCGTGCGGGGGCTTATTCGGCACTGGCCGGATTTATGGAACCGGGCGAAACCATCGAAGAGGCCTGCCGCCGCGAAGTGTTGGAAGAAGCAGGCATTACTGTCGGTGAGGTTAAATACATAAAAAGTCAGCCTTGGCCATTTCCATCTTCACTTATGATCGGGGTGATCGGTGAAGCACTTAGCGATCAGATTAATATAGAAAATGATGAACTTGAAGATGCGCAGTGGTTCACTAAAGCAGAGATTGCTGCAGTTATAAAATCAGGCGGCGATGAAAATTTTTGTGTACCGGAAAAGCTCGCCATCGCAAGACATATTCTGGATCATTGGCTTAGTCGTTAGCCACGTTTGTCAATACGGTATTGTGACTGGGCATAACTTCCAAGGATGCGGTATTCGTTAGTATAAAAGGCCAATTCTTCGAAGGCGCGTTTCACATTAACATCATCTTGGTGTCCTTCGATATCCGCGTAAAATTGTGTAGCGCTAATTTCACCGTCCAACTGATAACTTTCCAGCTTGGTCATGTTAATGCCATTTGTGGCAAATCCGCCCATGACTTTATAAAGAGCGGCAGGGGTGTTGCGCACCTGAAAGATAAATGATGTCATAGTCGGCACATCTTTTGGCAGGTCGTTAAGAGGTTCGCGGGAAAAAACAACAAAGCGGGTCGTGTTATGGCTCGCGTCTTCGATATCTTTTTTAATGCTTTCAAGACCATAAATTTCACCGGCAAGCGATGAGGCAACCGCGCCGACCGTTGGATCGCCGAGTTCTGAAACATGTTTAGCTGCCGCCGCCGTATCAGCGAAAACTTCACGCTTAATGCCAAGTGCATCCATGGTGCGGCGAACCTGACCGAGCGCCTGTTCATGACTACGAACAACTTTTAAATCTTCAAGTTTGGTGCCGGGAAGAACCAAAAGGTGGTGATTAATACGCAGGAAATGTTCGCCAATTATGTGCAGATTAGAATGGGGAATAAGATAGTGAATATCGGCAACACGGCCCGCTACGCTATTTTCAATGGGAATAGCGGCATATTTGACGGCGCCTTCATCAACGGCGGCAAGAGCGTCTTCAAAAGTGCGGCACGGCAAAACATCCATATCCGGAAACATTTGCTTTGCTGCCAGATTAGAATATGCGCCTAGGTCCCCTTGGAAAGAAACCAGATTATCACTATTTTTATTCGCCATTTTTTCCACTCTCTAATTCTGAGGCAGTATTCATTTTTAGTGTAATTCTGTCAATGAAAGACCAAATAAATTTTTTTTCCTGTCAATATTAAGGATATTTAATGATTTTATGCTTAAATGACCCTTGTCTCGGCAGAAAAAAATCTGTAAATAAGAGGCATAGTAAAGGGTGGCGATTCTGGATTTTTTCAGGGACAATAAAACTCTTTTAAATTTAACCGTTAACAATTACTGGGATTTACCGTGAATTCACATGATTTTAATAAAGCAGCAATGGGCGTTTTAATGTTCCTTCTGCTTGCTATTGGCCTTCATAATTTAACTGAAGCTGTTTTCCATCAGGAAGCAATGGCTGCAAACGCTTTTCCTATTGATGTTTCTGCTGTTGCTTCTGCAAGTGTTGCAGATGTCGCTATGGAAGTGGGCCCAACTATTGAAGAGCTGATGCAAACTGCCAATATTGATAAAGGCATGACAGTCTTTAAGAAATGTGCAGCATGTCATACACCAGAAAGCGGTGGCAGAGCAAAAATTGGTCCTAACCTTTGGAATGTGCTCGGTGGTGATATCGCTACTAACGGTGACTTTGGTTATTCTAATGCAATGCTTGCTCAGGAAGGTAACTGGACTTATGAGTTCCTGAACACATATCTTACTAAGCCAAAAGATGCGATCCCGAAAAACAAAATGGTTTTTGCCGGTCTTAAAAAAGGTTCTGACCGTGCGTCAGTTATTCTGTATTTACGGTCGCTTTCAGATGCACCGATTGATCTTCCGGTTGTAGCTACTGTTGAAGCAGTTGAAGCAGTAGTAGAAGCAATGCCAGATACAATGTAAATTGTAACGAAACTAACATTAAAGCCGCTTATTTATTGAGCGGCTTTTTTTGTGTCTAAAGCGTTAATGAAATCCGTTTTATGCAGCTAAGCGGTGGTTTATCCGTCTGAAAGCTGACGATGTCTATAACGTCCTTGAGCGGGTCAATGCTTACGCGCATATGATGGGCATTCGCATGAAGCAGGTGCATATCATCAAGCATTATGCCAACGTGACCCGGAAAAAAGGCAAGATCGCCGTGGCCGGGAAATTGATCTTCCTCAAGAGTTGTGCCGATCATTTTTTCCTGTAAATCTGCATCACGCGGTATAGCGATGCCAATGGAAGCGTAAGCGTTTTGAATAAGCCCACTGCAATCAATGCCCGCATTACTGCGCCCACCCCAAAGATAAGGCGTATAGAGAAATTTAAGGGCTTCTGAAACAGGGTCTGTGCCGTAATCTTTGGAAATATGGGTTGCATAAATCCAGTTGCCGTCGGCGAGTTGAACAAAGCCATCCTGTTGTTTTTCATCAACGACTGATACATCCGACATCATATGAATAATATCAACCGGGCTAGATTTAAGGTTCGGTTTAGGAAAAATATGGCTGCTAAGCGCGCTGACATGATGAGTTGTTTTAAGAAGGTCAGGGGTTAAATCGCTTAAAGCGCAGTAACCCACATAGCCGTCTTTTAATGACTGGCCCCAGGCCCAGTTTCCATTTAGTTCAAAGACATTAAAATATTCGCCGTAAAGAAGCTGGCTTATTTGCGGGCTTGTTTCATCAGCTTTGCCGTAAAGGGATGTTAGTCCTCTGGCAGCTTGATATTTTTCAGGTTCGACAAATTCCTTGGATTGAATTTTATCTTTTAGCCCGATATCCGCTATGTCGTCACGATAAGCGTTTATACGCTTATCCAGTAGTTTCTTAGTCATACCCCAATCCATTTCTAGTTTTGTGTGTAAAAATTACTCTTTTGCTTCTTCGTTTGATTTTTCAATCATCTCTGCAAAATCAGTAAGAAAAACCGCGCCCTTAACGGTTCGTTGAATAAAAACGCTGCGTCGGTCTTTTTCATCACGGACTCTTTTGACGAGCCCTAATATACTTAAACTATCAACACATCTGGTAATAACCGGTTTGGATACATCAATATAAGCGGCGAGGCCGCGTACTGTATGTTCCCCTGTTTCAAGATAGACAGCAAGCAATACGCTTATCTGCCGCGTTGTCAGGTCAGGGCCCTTGTTTAAAACAATATTCTTTAAGGTTTGTTTCCAAAGACGTAAGCCTGCATGACCGCTTAATTCTAATTTCATGATTTACCCTTTACTATTATTTTTACTAGATACTGCCAAGTAATGAGGAATTTTTCAAGATTTTATTTCGCACCCGTTACTATTTTCCGTATTTACCTGACAAATAATCAAAAGAGGCTCTTAGTCCCATGGCTTCGCCTCCCTTGGGGCGGCCGGGACGCGCACTGACATTCCAAGCATATACATCAAGGTGTACCCACGGGATATCCGGACCTACAAAATCTTTTAAAAATAGTGCAGCGGTTATGGCGCCGCCGAAACCGGTGCTTCCCACATTATTGATATCGGCAATAGGGCTAGCCAGCAGTTTCTTATATGGTGCGTAGAGCGGCATGGGCCAAAGGGGGTCATGTTCAAGTGTTGAATGTTTCATAAGCCCATCGCTTAGATTTTTATCATCTGTAAAATAGGGCGGAACGTCCGTGCCCATAGCAACACGCGCCGCACCGGTAAGGGTGGCAAAATCCATCATTAGATCAGGGTTTTCTTCGCTGGCAAGGGCAAGGGCATCACAAAGAACCAATCGCCCTTCGGCGTCGGTATTGCCAACTTCGATGGTTGTGCCTTTATAACTTTTAATTATATCACCCGGCCTAAAAGCATTGCCGGCAATATTATTTTCCACAGCCGGTATTAAAATGCGCAGCCTGATATCAAGGCCGCTTTCCATTATCATCTGACCGAGCCCCAGAACATGCGCCGCTCCGCCCATATCTTTTTTCATGATAAGCATGCTACCCGATGGCTTTATATCAAGGCCGCCTGTATCAAAACATACTCCCTTTCCAACAAGGGTAACCTTTGGTGATTTTTCATTTCCCCAGATCATATCAATCAGACGCGGTTCTTTTTCTGCGGCACGCCCGACTGTGTGAATTGTATTATATCCTTTTTTAAGAAGCTCCTGCCCCTTTGTAATTTTTATTTTTGCTTTAAAATGTTTGGCAAGTTTTTTAGCGACATCAGCTAGTTCATCCGGGCCCATATCGCAGGTAGGTGTATTGACAAGGTCCCTTGCAAGGGCCGTGCCTCTAACCAAGCTTCCAACAGATTTCAAGTCGCATTTTTTAGAAACGTAAAGGACGGCTTTTTTGACTTTTTTATCTTTTAAATAATGATCATATTTATAGTGGGCCATGGCCCAACCGAAAGCGGCCAGTTTTAGCACGTTACCTTCTAGTTCACTTTCAATATGGTATGAGCCATCAGGGACGGACTGGGCAATTGTTGAAAAAAGCCATGGATCATTTTCTTCTAACGCGCATCCCGCAGCTACAGCACTAACAGCCCCTTTGTCGTTTGAAAATACTAAAACCTGACCGTGCGAGCCAGTAAAGTCATGTGCATTGACCCAAGTTTGTTCGGATTTAGAAAGCTTCTTCTTCCATACTTTGAAACCGTCAGTACCGATAAGCCATATGGGAACGGTATTCTTTGCCTTGCCGGACTTAAGGCAATTGACCTCTTTGATGTTGATGTGATTGAGCACTTGAAATCCTTCTGTTCTGAGTTATCTTAGCCACTGTAATATGAGACTTTAAAAAATGTTAGGATTAATTGATGTCTGAGTTCACTTTAATTATTGGCAATAAAAATAACTCTACCTGGTCGCTACGCGGTTATCTTGCTTTAAAGCATGCCGGGGTGGATTTTGAAGAAATTCTTGTCTCTTTAAGACCGATACTAGACCGGGAAAAGCTCGATAGACTTACGCCAGCGGGGAAAGTTCCGACACTGCTTCACGGTGATCATTATATATGGGATAGTCTGGCAATTGGTGAGTATTTAAATGATCTTTATCCTGAGAAACTATTTTGGCCTGATGATATAAATATCAGAGCCCATGCAAGATGCGTTTCAGCAGAAATGCATTCTGGATTTGCTGCTCTTCGCTCAAGTATGCCGATGGCGTGCCTAAGTATTTTTGAAAAACCGCAAATTGAAGGTGAATTGAAAAAGGATATTGACCGTATCACCCAGATATGGAGCGAATGCAGAAATAAATACGCCGCACAGGGGCCCTACTTGTTTGGCACATATTCTATAGCAGATATGATGTTTTCACCAATTGTTTTCAGGTTTTTGAGTTATCAAATAGAACTGCCGGAAATTTTAAAGAACTACTCTAAGGTTATGGTAGATCATCCAGGTGTAAAAGCTTGGCTCGATGGGGCAGACCCTAATGATGCTGCCGAGCCGGATGCCAGAATTTAAATCGCTTATAAATCACCTATAAGTCACATTGCATAACACTGGCATCAACAAAGCTTGTTCGGCCCGCCGTAATGCTGAAGCGGTATTCAGAGCCGCCAGTGATTACACTATGATAAAGCGGTAATGTTCCTGATATATCCTGTTGATCGCCGCCAGGGAGCATAAAGCTAACGGTTATTTCTTTCGTGGTATCAAACCATGCTTCCGGGCTGCCATTTTCGTTTACGGCTGAACTGCCGATTCCGGCAAGGGTAATTAGCCCACGGTAATAACTTGCTGTTGAGGACTGTTCAGTTGAAACGGGGGTCAGCACAATGAAGCGTTTGGTGTCCGTTTCACCGCTACACTGCGCATCCTTGGTGATGCCGCCTATAATGGTT
>JABJKT010000069.1 GCA_018660225.1 Kordiimonadaceae bacterium | reverse complement strand
ATAACGCCCAAGAGTCCATATCGACGGCGTTGTTTGGCACCTCGATGTCGGCTCGTCACATCCTGGGGGTGTAGCAACTCCCAAGGGTTCGGCTGTTCGCCGATTAAAGTGGCACGCGAGCTGGGTTTAGAACGTCGTGAGACAGTTCGGTCCCTATCTGCCGTGGGCGCAGGAGAATTGAGAGGAGCTGACCCTAGTACGAGAGGACCGGGTTGGACACACCTCTGGTGGACCTGTTGTTGCGCCAGCAGCATTGCAGGGTAGCTATGTGTGGAAGGGATAACCGCTGAAAGCATCTAAGCGGGAAGCCCCCCTCAAGATAAGTTCTCCCTTAAGAGCCGTGGAAGACCACCACGTTGATAGGCTGGATGTGGAAGCACAGTAATGTGTGAAGCTGACCAGTACTAATTACTCAATCGACTTGAAATCTCATCATGAACAGAGATTAGAATATAATAAGAGATACAGATTTAGTTAGTTAAGCTCCAATCCGAAGACCATGCAATGGTCTGAGGCAAGGCCGACCGGCCGCCGCGCACTTTTGCGCGAAAGCCTAAGCGCATAGCGCCGGCGATTGAGGCAAAACTAAAAAACCTGAGTTCTCATAACTTAATCTATCTTTGAGCATAGGCTCATTACATAATAAAATTAGACACTCTTTATCTTTAATTGATCTGGTGGTTATAACGCAAGTGTCCCACCCGGTCCCATCCCGAACCCGGAAGTGAAAGCTTGTTGTGCCGATGGTACTTCGTCTTAAGGCGCGGAAGAGTAGGTCGTCGCCAGATCTATTAAGGATAAAGAACCCTTTCATAATATCAAAGACCAAACAAACCGCCTATCAAGGCGGTTTTTTTGTATCATTTTTAGTTTTGTTCCCGGTATGCTTCGCATCCCATGGAACGCGCTCAAGGCTGATGCTAAAAGGCTATTGTTGGAGCATTTGACTCCAATAAAAAACCTGATAAGCTTCAACCAATTATCACTTGCCGCGGGGTGGAGCAGTCCGGTAGCTCGTCAGGCTCATAACCTGAAGGTCGTTGGTTCAAATCCAACCCCCGCAACCAAAACACAGAAACCACCTCAAATCGGGGTGGTTTTTGCGTTTTGATATGCGTTGGTCGATTTGCACCAACGAAATAAAGTTGGTTCGAGCGCAGGAGCAGCGAGACGAAGTATCGCGAAACAGCGACAAGATAACGGATGGAGCATAGCGACTGACGGTAAATCCATCCCCCCTAGAAATTAGATAAAATAAAGGGCATAGTTAGTTCAAGATATTTTTTTAGGAGATTTATGGTGGTCAGAACGATAACAAATTCGTGTGTAATATCTGTGGCAATCACAATTTATGCTCTTTGTAGCATTGATTGTGATGCTCAGAAAAGAGCACCTGTTTTTAACACTGTTCAGCCGGAAACCTTTGCAGACAATATGGCGCTTTCAAATGCTTGGGGGGATTTTGATAATGATGGGGACCTTGATCTGGCGATTTCCTTTAAGACGGGCGATGTGCGCCTTTATGAGAATAATGAGGGCTCATTTAAGAACATAGGGCCAAAAGTTGGCTTGCCGACTGAAGGCAAAGAAACCAGATCAGTCGCCTGGGGCGATTATAACGGGGATGGCTATCTTGATCTTTATGTGGGAAGCAATAGAAACGGTAATGAACTTTACCGTAATGATCAGGGAAAAGGTTTTTCTGAAGTAGGTGTAAGTTTGGGTGTCGATATTCCCCATGTTAGTACCCGACAAATCAATTGGATAGATTATGACAACAATGGCACAGTGGATTTGTTTGTCGCTGACCGGGTAGGCGCTAACTATTTGTTTCAAAATGATAATGGCGTCTTTGTTAATGTTAGCAAAGAAGTTGGCTTAGCCGACGAACGGCCTACCGTTGGCGCCTGCTGGTTTGATTATAATAAAGATGGGTTTCTTGATCTGTTTATGGCCAATCAAAGCGGCACGACAGATGCATTTTATAAGAATGAGGGTGGAATATTTACCGATATAGCGCCTGAACTAGGTATGGAAGGTGATAAGCGCAGAAATGATCAGGGCGGCGTTGATTGTGCGGTCGGCGATTATGATAATGATGGTGATTTTGATTTATTTGTAGCCAATTACGGACGAAACTATCTTTATGAAAATAATGGTTCTGGTGGATTTTCTGAAGTCAGTGAAAAAATGGGCATAAGAGGTGATAACCATATGGTCGGTGCTAGTTGGGGCGACTATGATAATGACGGGTGGCTTGATCTTTATGTGGCGGGCTATAAAGGTCCGGCCGAAAACAGAATTCCGGTTGATCGACTTTTTCATAATGAAGGGGATCGTTTCAGTGAAGTAAATACGGTGGGCACCCCCTTAAGCGGTGCTGATCACGGTATCCAATGGGCCGATTTTGACCAGGACGGTGATCTCGATTTATCTCTGACCGAGGGGTATAATATTAAAGGCCATCATCCATTGCTAAAGAATGAGCTACCGCCAGAGCGGGCAGAATCATCACTACAAATTGAGGTACTTGATGAAAAGGGTTTAAAAAGTCGTGCCGGGGCAGAAGTGAGGCTTTATGATCGCTCAAGCGCACTCGTTGGAAGTAGATTGGTTTCGACCGGCGACGGCTATAACAGCCATAGCAGCGGGCCAGTTCATTTCGGCCTCGTTGATCATAGTCCGGTCACTGTTGAGGTGACGTTTTTAACCAATGCCGGACGAATTACTCAAAAACAAGAGAATGTGAACCCAGCCGATTATGCTGGTGGAGTTCTAGAAATAAAACAAGTTAATTGAACATGTCATTTGAGAACTAAAGCGAAAGTTGTCTTTTTTGTCAATTTCTGCTACTGTTCGCACACTTGGGGCATTTCTAAGGAGGGAAAAATGGTAAAATCACTTTTAGCATGGGCCGTTAGCGGCATTTTTGGTTTTGGATGGTACTGGATTGGTTATGGTTGGTCATATATACAGAATGTTTCCAGCGGCAGTTGGGATTACACGTGGTTGTTTTTTACAATTTTAGTTATCATCGTACATCGTCGTAACGGTGTGGGCCCAATAGGAGCTCATGTTGTTGAGACCGTTGTCAACAGGATTACGGCAATTATTCCGCATGTACTCGGTCTGGCAATTTCACTGATGGTTGGCCTTACTTTATATTCACTTAATATAGGTGGATTTGACGTAAATAGTTATATACAGGCAATCGTTATTGTGTTGTCTAATGCGTTTTTAGTTTCGGCGGTTCTAGGCGCTGTGGATGACGCGACACAATAATATTTACTTATAAATTAAATCATAGATGTGCGGCAGTTATTGTCGCACATTTATTATTAAAAAAGTCTATTTGTTCAAATTGGCTTGGTGTATGCTCAGCATCAAATAAATTTAAGAAAAATGGTCATGGGCAACAAAACTTATCAACAGATATATCAAAAATGGCAGGATGATCCGGAAGGTTTCTGGGCCGAAGCGGCGCAAGACTTAAGCTGGGACCGGCCGTGGGATCAGGTTCTGGAATGTGAGAGTGCGCCATTATACCGCTGGTATGCGGGAGCAAAAACCAACACATGTTATAATGCGCTAGACCGTCATGTGGAGGCCGGGCATGGGGACCGGACGGCGCTTATTTATGACAGCGCCATGACCGGGGCGGTCAAAAAATTCAGCTATGATGTATTACTTAATCAGGTGGCGAAATTTGCTGGCGTTCTTGAAGGATTAGCGGTTAAAAAAGGCGACCGTGTACTGCTTTATATGCCGATGATCCCGGAAGCGGTGATGGCGATGCTGGCCTGCGCGCGAATTGGCGCAGTCCATACAGTGGTTTTTGGTGGCTTTGCTGCAAAAGAGTTGGCGAAACGGATTGTAGATGCGGAACCTAAGGTAATCATTTCAGCGAGTTGCGGTCTTGAGCCGGGAAAAGTGATTGCTTATAAGCCACTACTTGATCAAGCAATTGATCTGGCACAGGTTGCGCTTAAAACAGTGATTGTAGAGCGGCCCGAGTGCCCGGCAACATTTATTGACGGACGAGATTATAAATGGGATGACGTCATGACGTCAGCAAATGCGGTGCCGTGCGTAAGCGTTAATTCCACCGATCCGTTATATATTTTATATACGTCCGGTACTACTGGAGCGCCAAAAGGCATTGTCAGAGATCATGGCGGTCATATGGTGGCTATGGACTGGAGCATGAAAAATGTTTATGCCATGTCACCGGGCGATGTCTATTGGGCCGCGTCTGATATTGGCTGGGTGGTGGGCCATTCCTATATTGTCTACGGGCCCCTTATTCGCGGATGTACGACGATTTTATATGAAGGAAAACCGGTTGGAACACCGGACGCGGGGGCCTTTTGGCGGGTTATTGCTGATCACAAAGTGAATGCACTTTTTGTGGCACCAACGGCGATCCGCGCCATTAAAAGAGAAGACCCGAAAGCCGAGCTTTTAAAACAATATGATCTGTCAAATTTTAGAACGCTGTTTCTGGCTGGTGAACGGGCCGATCCGGACACGGTAAAATGGTCAGAGGATATTTTAGGTGTTCCGGTAATTGATCACTGGTGGCAAACGGAAACCGCCTGGTCGATCTGCGCCAATTTTATGGGTATAGAGCATATCCCCGTTAAATACGGCAGCCCGAGCAAGCCATCGCCGGGATATGATGTGCGGATATTTAATGATGAGGGCTTGGAGCTTCCGCCGGGGGAGCTTGGTAATATTGTCGTTAAGGAACCACTACCACCAGGCGCGATGCTGACAGTATGGAAAGATGATAAACGCTGCATTGATACTTATTTCAGTGAATTTGAAGGCTATTATCTTACTGGTGATGCCGGTCATAAGGACGAGGACGGTTATTTATATATAATGGGCCGCACTGATGATGTAATTAATGTAGCCGGGCACCGCCTTTCAACCGGAGCTATGGAGGAAGTTCTTTCCGGCATTGTTGAAGTGGCGGAATGTGCCGTGGTCGGGGTGGCGGACGAATTAAAAGGGCAGCAGCCTTACGGGTTTTTAGTGCTTAAAAACGGCATCAAAAGACCCAATGATGAAATTATAAAAGCGGCCATTCTTGCAGTAAGAGAAGAAATCGGCGCCGTGGCCAGTTTTAGGAATGCGGTTATTGTAAAAAGGCTTCCCAAGACTAGATCAGGCAAAATCCTGCGCCGCGTTATGAGCAGCATTGCCGGGCGCGAGGATTATATCGCGCCGGCTACACTTGATGATCCAGTGATCCTTGATGAAATCAGTGAGGCTTTAATCGACTTTAAAGGATAGTTTGGACTTTCCAAACAGTGAGTCGGGCAGGGAAATAGTCGATTTGTCAAATTGATGATGTTGACAGGATAAACGGTAGCCTTCTCTTATCTCTTCTTTTGAAAGTTTCCTATAATCAATGGGCGTCGCTTTTGGTGCGGGCTTTAATTGAACCCGGCATAGACCACAAGTGCCGCCGCCGCCGCATGAGGTAGGTAGATTAATATTTTCAGCGGCCAGTACCCTGAATAGGGTATGGTGTCCTTTTGATGAATATGATTTGTTAAAGTGGCCGTCTTTTGATTTGACGGTAAACCGCGTGGTTTTGTTGCGGGCGAGGAGCGGTGCGATGAAATTAAAGTCACCTTTGGATAAGCTTTCAAAAAGGACGATAAAGCCCGTTAAGGCAATCCACAGTGAAATCCAGCTGGCTAGGATGACGATCCAGTTATTGAAGCTTTTGCGGTTTTGATAATCCATGATGTGAAGCATCCAGAAAAAATCAAACTGCCGCCATTGATCATGACGCCTTTCCCAAATTTGTCCTGTTTCAGCAGATAAATAGAGGCTCGAATTTTCGGCGTTATTAAAATCAACACGCCAACCGGGGCCGTTGCTTTCACGGGTTTCCAAGGTTGGGGCGATGATCTCGCTTACAGTGGTGATGTCACCCTCACCGGTGAAGTCATCGCGGGCAATGGTTTTGGCATAGTCGGCATCAATATTGATATATTCGCCAGATTTTGCATCAAACATGCGAGTGGCGTGATCGGTTCGGATTTTGACAATATTTTGACCGCGAAAATATTCTGCCGATATATTGAGGATTTGTTCGCCCAAAGGCAGGGAGGCAAGAATTTGCGATAAATCATTAACGGGCGTAAGTGTTAGACTAGATCTTATGGGAGCCTTTCGCAGGTGGTTCCCTTCAACCATGTCATGATCATAATAGCTCATGATAAAACCGGAAACCATCCAGAGGATCATTTGAAGGCCAAGAAATATACCAACCCATCTATGAATGAGGCGAAGAATGCTCATTTATCACGCCTCACATTTTGAGGCCGGCTTTTCTTAAAGCTGTAAAACAGCAACCAAAAACCGCTTATGGATAGAATAACACCTAAAATTGAACTAATGATCAGTAGTAGATTATTCACATCGGTTCTGTTTTCATAATCCATGATGTGGAGCATCCAGAGAAAGTCAAACATGCGCCAATATTCATGGCGCCGCGTTACCAAAATACCGCTATCCGGTGATATATAAAAATTACTGGCTATTTCATCATCGAAACTGACCTGCCATAGGGGAAGCGTGCGGCCATTAAGCTCACTCGGGGCGTTTTTTTGGTCAGTAAGCAGGGTGATATTGATAATGTTACCCTCCTGCGCGAAATGATATTCGGCGACGCGCAGGGCGTCATCCCTGGTGAGCGGCGAAATGACATGGGCAGTTCTTGCATCAATTAAATGGCTGCCATCATCGTCACTTAGGCGGTAATGAGCAGCGCCGAGCCACTGAACCAGCTCAATCTTGCTTGCGCTTGGGTATAATTGCTGTATTTCAGCGAAGGAGATTAGATTTTGATAATTTTCGCGGATCGGCTCATCCATTTTATGAGCAAGTTGATCACCGTGAATATAATCCAAATCAACCGTGACCATATAAACGCCGCTGGCGATCCAGATCAAGGCTTGCAAACCAATGAAAAGGGCAAGCCATCTGTGGTATTTTCGGATTAAAAACCGAATGTTCATATTAACTGCTCAAAATATCATCAAAAGCGCTAAGAAGTTTTTCCACTTCCCCCACCGTATTATAATGGGTTAGCGATATACGCACCGTACCATTATCTTTTGTAAGATCAAGGCTGTCGGAAAGACGTCTTGCATGAAAATCACCAAAACGGATGGCAATTTTATATTTATCCATGGCAAGGCAGATCTGTTCAGGGTCTTTTCCCTTTACCGTGAAGGCAATGGTTGGCACACGGCGCGGACTGTTGCCGTCGGTGATGCCGATAATGGTGCAATCATTACGTTTTCTAAGATAACTTAGCACTTTCTCACTTAGAATATTTTCCTGCTCGGTGATGTCTTTAAAGGCGGTTTCTAGTTTTGCACGGCGTGAGCCGGTCTCACCAGCTTGCTCGCCAAGCGCGACCAGATAGTCGACGATAGCGCCGGAAGCGTAAGATAATTCATAGTTGGCATTGCCCGGTTCCATTTTGGCGGGGATTTTATCTTTGCCGTAAAAATAATGGTACAGACCATCAAGTTCTTTCAGCTGATCCATACGGCAATAAAGTGCAGCATGGTGGGGCCCATAAGTTTTATAAAGGCTGAGCGCATAAAAATCCACGTCCCAGTCCTGAACATCGACGGCGCGGTGCGGCGCGTAAGCAACCGCATCAACACAAACAAGTGCACCGCGGTCATGAACAAACTTTGTGATCTCTTTAACATTATTAATAGTGCCAAGCAGGTTTGAAACATGGGCGAAAGCAACCAGTTTGGTTTTGTCGGTCATGAGTTTATCAAGAGCGTCCAGTTCAAGCTCGTAAGTTTCTTTATTCATTGGCCAGAATTTGATAATGACGCCTTTTTCTTCAAGCCACACCCATGGACCGATGTTGCTTTCGTGATCGGTGATTGTGACAATGACCTCATCGCCGGCACTGAATTGACTAGCCATAGATTTTGAAAGAAACTGAAGTAGCACCGTGCTTGATGGGCCGAAAACAATTTCTTCTGGCATTGATGCGTTAAAAAAGGTGGCGATATTTTCTCGGCCTTGCGCATATGACCTTAGGGCCGCTTGTGATACATCGTAGCTGCCGCCAAGCTGAACATTATTTGAATAATAATATTCAGTTATATTATCTACGCAGCCCTTCAGGATTTGTGCGCCGCCGGCATTATCCATAAAGGCCCATTCGTTTTTAAGTCCCGGGAACTGGTCCCGTACAAAATTCATATCAAGTGACACTATTAATTATCCTTATGTTTAGTGGGTTAAAACTGCTTTCAAAAAGTTTTGAGTGCGTATTTCTTTAGGGGAATCGAAAATGTCGTTCGGCTCCCCCTGTTCAATTATTTTTCCGCTGTCCATAAAGATCACCCGGTCAGCAACTTTTCTGGCAAAGCCCATTTCATGGGTGACAACGATCATCGTCACCCCGTAATTGGCAAGCCCCTGAATAACATCAAGCACTTCGCCGACCATTTCAGGATCAAGCGCTGAGGTCGGCTCATCAAAAAGCAAAGCTTTGGGCTCCATAGCAAGGGCGCGAGCGATGGCGACACGTTGTTGTTGACCGCCGGATAGTTGAGCCGGGTATTTGTCGGCCTGCTCGGCTATGCCGACTTTATTTAGTAATTCCAGCGCCTTTATTTTTGCGTCTGCGGCCGAAAGGCCTTTGGTTCGCATGGGAGCGAGCATGATATTTTTTAAAATCGTCAGATGGGGAAATAAATTAAAATTTTGAAAAACCATGCTGACTTCAGCGCGAACCTCACGAAGGTTCTTGCCTTTTTGAACAACAATGTCATCAACAGTAATTGTGCCGTTATCATCATATTGTTCAAGCAGGTTAATACAGCGGATCATCGTTGATTTGCCGGAACCGGAAGGGCCGATTACGCAAATTACTTCGCCCTCTTCCACTTCAAGGTTGATATCCGTCAGCGCCTGGAAACTACCGTAATGTTTAGATATATTTTCTAGCTTAATCAGTGTGCTCATCACTTGTCCCCTACTTTAAATTTAACTTCAAGTCGCGATACCCAAAGCACGAGCGGCAACAGGAACATCAGGTAAATAACAGCGGCGACAATAAGCGGGGTCGGATTGGCGGCAACGGCTTGCGCCTGGGTTGCCTGCTTGAGAAGATCCGGCATGGCAACAACTGAGGCTAGTGCCGTATCCTTAATCACGTTAATGCAGTTATTGGTAAGGGGCGGAATGACAATTTTAATCGCTTGAGGCAATATTACATCACCCATCATATGGCGGTAGTTAAGGCCAAGGGCCTCGGATGCTTCAAATTGACCTTTTGGGATGGCCTCAATGCCAGCCCGGAAAATTTCTGCCGTATAGGCACCCGATACTATCGTAAGCGCGGTGGCCGCGGCATAAAAAGGAGAAAGGCTTAATCCAACAAATGGCAGGGCGTAAAATATGATAATTAGTAGCACTAGAAGCGGAATTGAACGAAAAACATCGATGTATATTTTAGCCGTATATTGTAGCGGTTTTAAGCCGTAAAGCCGTGTTAAGGCAAGAATAAGCCCAAGGACTAATCCTGTAATAATACTCAGAGCCCCTAATTGAATTGTAGTTATAAGGCCCATGATCAGCATTGGGTATGTGTCGAGAAATACCTGCTTGTTTAAGAATGTATCAACAAAATCTAAAATAAGATTATCATTTGCAGCAGGCATACCAACGACCAAAACCGTTGATGTTGAGGCTTCTGCGGGGGCACCAAACCATTTTTCATGCAAGGCATTTATGAAGCCTTCTTCTTTAAGAATAGTAACAATAGCATTGGCTTCTATAGCCAAAGGACTGTTCTTTCCAAGCATTAGAGAATATTTGCCGCCCGTTTTGATGCGCTCTGCCACTTGAAGATGCGGTTTGTCTTTGGTGTAATACTGCAGGGCGGGAATATCGCTTATATATCCAGCGATACGGCCGATTTCCAGATCAAGCATCGCTGGGGCGAGGCCCTCATAACGCCGGATTTCCTCAAAGCCATATTTTTGTTGGTTTTCAGTTGCCCAAATATCACCGGTAGCACCAGTATCAGCAGCAACGATCTTTCCTGCAAGGTCATTTAGGCTAGTTATGCCACTTCCCACTCTAACAGTCAGCGACTGATCGCTGTCATAATAGGGCTGGGTGAAAGAAACGGTAGAAAGGCGCGTCTCTGTGATGGCAATGGATGAAATAGCCATATCAATGCGGCCTGATTGCACGGCGGCGAATAAACCGTTGAAGGGAACATTAAGAATTTCTATTTCGCGGTTAAGCCGCTTTGCTATTTCTTTTACAAGATCAACTTCAAAACCGACAAAAGCGCCTGTTGTGTCCTGAAATTCCCACGGTACATTGCCGATATTAGCGCCGACAATGATCGGATCGTTAGTGGCATCTTGTGCACTTGCGATCATCGGCCATAAAAGGGCGATCAATAAGAATTTCATTAATGAAAAACACTTGTTCATCAATATGGCGCCTTTGCTGTCAGTGTTTGGTGAAAATCAGCCACGCGCTGCCAGTCTTTTATCAAGTCTATCCAGCAATCTGTCAAGGTCCTTATGGTCTTGGGCTGTGAGCGATGGTCCAGGGGAACGTGTTTTGGCCGATGCGATTGCGCCGTGGCGGTGTAGGATTTCTTTACGCACCGCCAAGCCATAACCTGGTTGTTGTTCAAGACGAATAATCGGCAGGTAACAATCAAAAAGGTCTTCAGCACCATCAATATCGCCTTTGGCGTGAAGTGCGTACATTTCAACCAGCATTTCAACAAAGGCAAAGCCAGTCATAGCGCCGTCAGCCCCACGGCCAAGTTCCAGTGGAAGATATAATCCACCATTGCCGCAAAGGACGCTGATCCGGCGCAGTCCCGCCGCCGCACATCTTTCCCGCAGATTAGTGAGTTTAGTGAGGCCCGGCCATTCTTCATGTTTAAGCATGACCATTTGCGGGATTTCACGGATTATCCGCATCAGACAATCGACGGAGACATTGGCGTTAGTGGCAAGGGGAAAGTCTTGATAAATCAAAGGGGTGTCACCGAGCTTGTCTGCAACGGCTGCAAAATAATTAAAGATAGCCTCATCGGTTTTTTGGGCAGCAAAGGGGGAAACCATAATGGCCGCTGAACCAAGCTCCATTGCCGTGTTTGCCAAAGTTGCCAGATTATCCATACCAGTATTGCTGACACCAACCACGACAGGCAGCTGTCCGTTTACTCTATTAATCACCCTCTTCATTACAGCAATGCTCTCTTCGGCATTTAATTTTGCCGCCTCACCCATCATGCCGAGGATGGTGATGCCGCTAACGCCTTTTTCAATATAATAATCGGTAAGCCGGTCTAAGCTTTCATAATCAATTGAACCATCGTCCAGAAACGGTGTTGCGGAAATGATGTAAACGCCTTTGGCCTGCTCGTCTAGTTTATAGCCCATGATTTTATCCTTATATGAATTTTGCGTTGAAGTTGGTTTCAGGGTTCATTTCCTTGACCAGCTTTTCAAGTGGTTTTGCGGCTTCTGGGCGCTCACGTTTTAAATACTGCCCTGATCCGCGCTCCACTTTAAGCTCGTTCTCTTCAACAACAATGCGCCCACGGCTGATAACCGTTATTGGCCAGCCTGTGGCGATCATGCCTTCGTACGGCGAATAATCCATATTGTCGTGAAGGTCATCTGCTTTAATTTCTACCTGTTTTTCTGGATCCCACAGACCTAAGTCTGCATCTGATCCAACGGCAATTGTTCCCTTCTTGGGATAAAGGCCATATGTTTTTGCCGCATTGGTCGCCGTAACCTCAACGAAGCGGTGGATATCCATACGGCCTTGCGTGACGCCAGCTGAAAAGAGCAGCGGCATGCGAATTTCAATGCCGGGTACGCCGTTAGCTATTTTATCGAACGTCGGTTCCGCGCCGGCAGACAGCTTTCCCGAACTATCATATCGGTACGGGGCATGGTCCGATGAGAAAACGGTGAACGAGCCATCAATAAGCCCGCTCCAGATCGCTTCCTGGCTTTGCTTATCGCGCGGCGGCGGACTACAGCAGAACATGGCGCCGTCCATACCGTCTTTGTCCAGATCATCAATGGTCAAAAACAGATATTGCGGGCATGTTTCGCCGTAAATTTTAAGGCCTCGTTCTTGCGCGCGTCTTATCTCATTAAGGGCGGCTTCCGATGATACGTGAACAACCAGCATTGGTGTGTCTAAAAGCTCTGCTAGCGCGATGGCGCGGTGGGTCGCTTCTTTTTCAGCGATCTGGGCATGGGCAATGGCATGATAACGCGGCGCACCGCAGCCTTGATCAAGCAGCTTTTCAGTGATCCATCGAATAACATCATGGTTTTCAGCGTGGATCATAACCATGGCCTGTTCGCGCCGCGCGGCGGCAAGCACATTGAGTATTTCATAATCATCAAGCTTTAGATCATCATAGGTCATATAAATTTTAAAGGATGTAATGCCGTCTTCAATCATCGCCGGAAGTTCTTGGCCGATAATATCATCACTAGCGTCTGATATAATAAGATGAAACCCGTAATCAATAACCGCTTTTGGCTCGGCGCAGGCCATATATTCATCAACGACTTGACGCAGGCTTTGACCGCGGTGCTGGGCGGCAAAGGGAAGTATTGTTGTTGTGCCGCCGAAAGCCGCAGAAACAGAACCACTATAAAAATCATCAGCCGTCATAATACCTGAAGATGATTTTTGTTCAATATGACAGTGGGCATCAATGCCGCCCGGTAATATTAAAAGACCGTCCGCGTCAATTTCACGCGTGCCTTGCTCGGCAATATCACCTAGTGTGACAATTTTACCATCCTTTATGCCGACGTCCTGTTTAATTTGTTCTTTATCTGTAACGGTTTGGCCGTTTCTAATCACCAGGTCATATTGTGTCATTGTTATCATCCGCTTTGTTTTAAAGAATGGTTTTTTAGTATTTGAAATTGGTATCCAATTGGTATACCATTGGTACACCAGATTATCAAGAGAGCATATTTAATGTTAACACCATCTATTTCAGAAAGCACAGATAAAGAGGGCGCCCAAAGTGCCGGCTTTGACGCCAGTGGTGATCAAAACAGTTTGAGGGAACGGACCTACGGGCTCATTAGCGAAATGATTTTGAACGGCAAGCTCGCGTACGGCGACCCGGTTCAGGAAAGACGGCTCGCCGAATTGCTGAGTGTATCAAGAACCCCTGTCAGGGAAGCTATTAGCCGCCTTGAAGCGGAGGGTTTTTTAGAGCGAAGCGCAGGGCGAGTGATTGTTCGCGAGGTGCGTCTGAACGAATTCGTTGAAATACTACATGTTAGAAAGCTGCTTGAATGTGATGCTGTAAGAGAAGCCGCTAAAAACGTTGATGAGAAAGAGCTTCAGAAAATCCGTGTAACCATTGAGAAACTAATGAAAAGAAACGCTGTGAGCGCGATTGAGCTTCGCGATGTGGATGATCTATTTCATAGTTTCATTGCCCGTGCCTCAGGAAACAAATTGCTGATAGAACTTATCAATGACCTGCGGCGCAGGACAGCTATGTTCGATCATGAAAGACTGCCAAACCGCAAACACCCGGGCAATAATGAGCATCTTGAAATTATTGATGCACTGGAAAAAAAAGACGGCGCACTAGCATCCGCACGTATGGCCCGTCATATCAATAATGTGCATAAAAGCATTTTTGACCATTGGGGCCTATGATCATTGGGGACTAGAGGGAGGAACTATTGAAAAAACGTATACTTATGCTTAATGCAAATTCATCCTGCACGGTTACAAAAAGCATGGCTGAGGAACTAGCCGGTCCGGCTTCGCTGCTTAATGTCACGGTTGATTATGACCAGATTGGCGCCGCACCAGAAGCAATAGAAAGCACGGAAGATGTAGCGCTGGCCCATGAACTGGTAACGGATTATGTGAAAAAATCAAATTATGATGCTTATGTCATTGCCTGCTTTTGTGATCCGGGCGTTGAGGATTTAAGAGCGCTTGGCTACCAGAATGTATTTGGTATCGCTGAAAGTGCTATGCATCTGGCCGCTAATATGGGCGGTAAGTTTGGAATGATTTCGATCCTAGATATTTCCGTAGCGCGTCATAAAGAACAGGTAGAACGGGCCGGACTAACAAGTATGCTGGCGGAAGACCTTGCCTTAAATCTTGGTGTGTTAGAGCTTGAAGATATTGATCTTACGAGGCCACGAATAGAAAAGGTCGGCAGGACGCTTGTTGAAGAACATGACGCGCAGTCATTAATTTTAGGTTGCGCTGGCATGGGACTTCATAAAGAATGGCTGCAGAATTTATTGGCAAAGCCAATTATTGATCCTTGCTGGGCCGGGCTTGCTATGGCGGCTGGCTATCTTGGCTCAAAATAGAATTTTGATAAATAAACATTAGGAGTTAATAAAAATGGACTTAGGAATTAAAGGGCGCAAAGCGATTATATGCGCGTCCTCAAAAGGGCTCGGTAAAGCCTGCGCTATGACGCTGGCTGGTGACGGTGTTCACGTGTTTATCAATGGCCGTAACGCTGAAGTACTTGAAGCGACGGCACAGGAAATTCGCGCGGCAACAGGTTCGGAAGTAACTGCAGTAGCCTGCGATGTGACAACAGTTGAGGGGCGAGAGAAACTGCTCGCCGCCTGCCCGGAGCCTGATATCCTTATTAATAATGCTGGCGGGCCGCCAACGGGTAATTTCCGCGATTGGGACCGTGACACATGGATCGCCGCGCTCGATTCTAATATGCTGACACAGATCGAACTGATCAAGGCAGTGGTTGACGGTATGATAGCCCGTAAGTTTGGCCGTATTGTCAATATCACATCCGGTGCCGTGAAAGCGCCGATTAATGTGCTTGGCCTTTCAAACGGGGCACGTTCGGGTCTTACAGGATTTTGTGCCGGTGTTGCGCGGACAACCGTTAAAGATAATGTTACCATTAACGGCCTACTGCCCGGACCATTTGAAACGGACCGCATTGCCGAAGTGATCGCCGGTGAAGCTAAAGCAAAAGGCATTAGTGAAGCGGACGCAAGAGTAGGCCGCATGGCTGCTAACCCGTCTGGCCGCTTTGGTCGCCCTGAAGAGTTTGGCGATGCTTGCGGATGGCTTTGTTCTGCTAATGCCGGTTTCGTCACCGGCCAGAACATCCTGCTCGATGGTGGTAATTACCCAGGCACAATGTAAAATGAAAAAAAACGCTCTATTTGGTCTTATATTATTGCTCGTGTCTTGTGGGGAAGCCCCTGCGCCTGATAAACCCAATATCATTATCCTTTATGTTGATGATTTGGGATACGGCGATATAGGGGTTAATGGTGCGACGGCGGTTCAGACGCCTAATATTGATAGACTGGCAGCGGGCGGGCTTAATTTTACGGATGCCCATAGCACGGCGGCCACTTGTACCCCGTCCCGTTATGCGCTGCTAACCGGTGAGCACGGCTTTCGTAGCAACCTTGATATCGTTGATGGCGATGCTTCTGCGCTGATAAGACCAGGCAAGCCAACATTACCGTCCATGCTTAAAAAAGCGGGCTATAGCACCGCCGTCATTGGCAAATGGCATTTGGGGCTTGGTGATGGCGTGGTGGACTGGAACAAGGAAGTAAAGCCCGGACCACGTGAAATTGGTTTTGATTATAGTTTTTTGATGCCGTCTACGGGCGATAGGGTGCCGAGCGTATATCTTGAAAATCATACGATCATCGGGCTTGATCCAAATGATCCTATAGCGGTGAGTTACGGAGAAAAAGTTGGAAGCAGGCCAACGGGCAGGGAACGTCCCGATCTTCTTCGATATCAGGCCGATGACCAGCATAGTGACACCATCATAAACGGAGTAAGCCGCATTGGCACGATGGCTGGTGGTGAGGCGGCTTTATGGCTTGATGAGGAATTTGTCGATATATTCACAGGTAAAGCACGTGATTTTATACGCGGGAATAAAGATGATCCGTTTTTCTTGTTTTATTCATTTCATGATATTCATGTGCCGCGCCTTCCAAACCCGCGTTTCATTGGAAAAACCGATATGGGCCCGCGCGGCGATGCCATTGCGCAGATGGACTGGGTGGTTGGTGAGATAACAGCCGAACTTGAAATGTTAGGACTGGCTGAAAATACACTGATACTCTTTACCAGTGATAATGGCCCTGTGCTTAATGATGGATATAGTGATCAGGCGGTGGAGCGTTTAGGCAATCACAAACCGGCAGGAATATATAAGGGCGGTAAATACAGCGCTTTTGAAGCCGGCACCCGCATGCCAACGATTATCCACTGGCCGGGCACGGTTGATGCGGGAGTTAGCGAAGCGCTGATATCACAGGTCGATCTTTATGCATCGCTCGCCGCTATGTTAGGTGTTGAGATTGCGGACGGTGAGGCGGTGGACAGTCTTAATGTTGTTGATGCGTTGCTCGGCAGATCAGAAACAGCCCGGGATTATATCATCGAAGAAAGTGTTGTGACGCTTTCCTTACGCAAAGGAAACTGGAAATATATTGCGCCGACATCGCCGCAAGGCAATGAGCGAGCGCAGTGGGTAGCGATCGATAAAGCCATCGAAGGCGGCTTTACGGCGCAGGCCCAGCTTTATAATCTGGCCGAAGACCCCACCGAACAAAACAATATAGCAAATGATCATCCTGAACTGGTGCAAGAGATGAGCCAAAAGCTTGCAGAGCTAAGAATTTCCGGTTTTCGCAATTAATATGCTATAGTAGCAATGAATTGTAAGGGAGAGAGACATGAATAGTGACGCACGCGAAAAATATCTTAAACTGGCCTTAAAATTATTTGGCTTTATTTTTTTAACAATTTATCCGCTCGGCATTTTCTGGCCGTCGGGCTGGGTCTGGCACGGCGGTGGCGGCGAATATTACCTGCAAATGATTTGCGGCGTATATTTCGTGCTTGGTATATTTCTGATCAAAGCAGCCAAAAATCCGGCAGAGCATAAAAGTCTGATATCTTTTACTATATGGTCAAGCGTGGTCCACGGCGCCATAATGGCAGTGCAGGCAATGATGGACGGCTATGAAATGGGCCACATGATGGGCGACGTGCCGGCACTGTTTCTTGTGGCGATTGTGCTTGGTTATCTTTCTGCCAGTGAAAAAGAAACATAACAGCCTATAAATGTGAAAAGTAAGAATTTTTGAACGTCTGCTTCCGACTACAAGCAGGCTCTCAAATGCAGTAAAGATATTTATAGCTGTAAAATCTCTATTTCATTTTCTTTATTTATGATGAAGAGGGAATTTGTTGGTAGTTTCTGCCAATGGTCGGTTAATTTGCTTAAGGGTTCACTGGCAAAAACCACGGCGTCATCTGTTTCTGAGAAATATAGGGTCGGGGCTCTTTCGGCCTCGCCCGAAGTGGCGCGGGTCAGGATGATGTTTTCGCCGTCGGTTAAGGCAAAGTTGAGCATGGACGGTGAGGTGATTTCAAGCTCGGTTAATGCAGACCTTAAATTTTCGATCATTGAGATCATATTGGCGGCGAGAGTTTCTAGGCTTGCATTTTTATCCATACCAAGCTGGTTTAGGAAATAAGCAAAGCAAAATTCCGTATCCGTGTTGCCCTCAATCAGATTAAAGGCTTCATCTGAAAGGTCCTTCATAAGATGGCGGCGGATCAGTTTAAAACTATCCACAAAACCATTATGCATCCAGAGATAATTTCCGTAGCGGTAAGGATGGCAGTTAAGCTGTGTGACCGGCATACCGATGGTCGCGTCCCTTACATGGGCAAAAAAGCACGGCGACATTATTTTTTCTGATAACTGGCGAAGATTTCGGTTGCTCCATGCCGGCTCGACACTGGTAAAGACACCGGGCTCTGGATCATCATGGGTTGGATACCAGCCATATCAAAATGGAAGGCATACTCGATAAAACTGGAAATATTCCTGAAAATGGCAATGGATATTGTTATCAGAAATCTAAATGTGGAAAGCAGGATTAGAAAAATAAAGGACGGCCAAAGTAAAAATAGCCTTCGGAAGTAGTCATTCTACACGATGATGTCTAACGAACCCTACACGCTTTCCTGAGAGTCTGCTTTCGGCCAGAAGCGGACATTCAATTTATGTACCTATAATTGATTTAAAGCAATGTTTATTAAATATCTTTAATTTAAAATATGATCGATTTTCCAATTACTTGCTAGTTTGATATATTATGAAAGAAATTTTCTTCAATACCGATTTTTACTTGTTTGTCTTGTTTACCGGCTATGCTTGTTATTAAAAGAAAGAATACACTTCCGCACGACAGAGGTTTTATAATGATTTTACCTCGTATAATTAACTGATAATTAACTGTGTTTTCTCTAATGTGAATATTCATATAAAACACTGGTTAAATCATACATGAGATAGAAATAGTAGTGAATAATATGGCGCTTTATAGACAACTTTTTATAAAAACTTTTGCTATAGTAATTTGTGCAATGATCGGATTTGCTCAAAACAGCAACGGGCAAACTCTTACACCTGAAGAGCAGGCTTGGATTGCGGAACACCCTGTCGTGAGAGCTTCAAGTAATACGGCTCTCGCACCATTAGACTTTATGAGTGCGGGTAAACCTGCAGGGTTTTCAATTGATTATTTAAATTTAGTTGGAACTAAGGTCGGTTTAAAAATCGATTACGTGAATTCTGAAGTATGGTCGGAAATGCTTAAAAAGGCGATAAATAAAGAAATAGACATTGTGCATACTATTTCTAAAAATGAAGAACGATCCAAATATTTCAATTTTACAGCCCCTTATATTAATGTGCCAATTGTAAATTTTGGACGCGTTGGATCACAATGGATTAACAGCATTAGCGATCTTGAGGGGAAAAAAATTGGTGTTCTTAAAGGCCATGTAATTCACAATGCTTATCAGGAAACTTATCCTTATTTTAATCTTATAGAGTTTAACACTCATTCAGAAATTATAAGAGCATTAACGTTAGACCAAATTGATGTTTACACGGCGAATTCCACGGCGATTGAATTTTTATTAGCACAAAATAATATCCCGGGAATAGAAATTATTGGCAATGATTATGTCTTAGAAAATAATGTAATAGATGATCGCATCGCCGTTCATAAAGACAATCCTATTTTAATGGCAATCATTAAAAAAGGCGTAGCCGCAATAACCAACCAAGAATTAAATACTATTTCTAATAAATGGATAAAAAATTATACAGATAATCATACCATGGTGCTTACCAATGAAGAGCTGGATT
>JABJKT010000068.1 GCA_018660225.1 Kordiimonadaceae bacterium | reverse complement strand
CCAGCGATACTGGTTGGGCTTTATGTGGCGGCGGTTCTTTCAGCCATTATGTCGACGGTTTCTTCGTTACTGATTGTGGCGGCAGGTTCCATTACTCATGATATTTACCGTAAAATGTTTAATGCAGAGCTCGACGGTGAAAAATCGGCACGAGTTTCAAGGTGGCTTACGGTAATGTTTGCGCTTCTCGCTCTTGGTATAGCAATGATCGTTTCGTTTGTTTCGCCGTCACGGACTATTTTCTGGTTTGTGATCTTTGGTTGGTCAGGGATAGCGGCGGTATTCTGCCCGATGATGATCATGTCGCTTTTCTGGAAAGGCTATACCGCCAAAGGGGCTATTGCCTCAATGATTGCGGGATTTTTAATGACTATTTTAGCGAAATTCGTCTTTTCTGAAATGGACGGAATTGGCAATTATTTCGTCGCAATGGAAACAATGCCACCGGCCTTCTTGTTTTCATTCGTCGTCGGGTATATTGTAAGCATTATGGAGCCGGATAATGAGCTCGCGGAAAACTATAATAATGATTTAAACAAAATAAATGAACGGGATTAATTAAAATGGATAGACGTGATTTTCTAAAAACAACTGCAGCACTTGCAACAGTTTCCGCGGCGGGAAGCGCCATTAGTGCACAAGCACAAGGGGTGATGGATAAAGATAGCGATGCTTACTGGGAAACGATCCGTGCAGAGTATAAGGTGACGGATGAGTTTAATAACCTCAATGCCGGTCATTGGGGTATAATGTCTGAACCTGTTCGCGAAGCATTTGCCAAACATACTGAATTTATCAATGCCTATAGCTCACATTTTATGGGATCCGGACGCAGAGTAGATCCAAACGCACGTAGTTATAACGTAGAGCGCGCTGAAATTATTGATATGCTCGCTGAAAAACTGGGCGTAAATAGTGATGAGCTGGTCTTTACCAGAGGTGTGACAGAATCGTTGCAATTACTGATAAGTGGTTATAATAAACTGGAGCCGGGTGATACGGTTCTTTTCGCCGATGCTGCATATTATAGTATGCAGGCAGAAATGCGCCATATGACGGTCCACCGCGGGGCAAAAGTGGTGCTACTTGATATACCTTATCCGGTAACATGGGAAAATCAGATTGATGTTTTTGAGCAGGGTATTAAAGATAATCCCGGTACTAAACTAATTCTGGTTACTCATATGGCAAACCGTACTGGCGTTATTGTCCCTGTTAAAGAAATACAAGCAATGGCACGCGGTTACGGCGTTGATGTGATCGTTGATGCGGCCCATTCATGGGGCCAGTATGATATGGATTTTGCTGATCTTAATTTGGATTTTGTTGGCTTTAACTTGCATAAATGGATCGGTGCGCCGTTAGGTGTCGGGCTTATGTATATTCGGAAAAGCCGCATGCTTGATATTGATACAAAAAGCAGTAAAGGCCCTGCCGGAAATGATGATATTAATAACCGGGTGCAAACAGGGACTATGAATTTGGCTGCCGTTTTGAGCGTCAGGGATGCGCTTCTTTTCCTAGCTGATATCGGTATTGTACATATTGATCGACGTTTTAAAGCGCTAAGGCATGAGTGGGTTAAAGAATTTCTTGATGATGACCGGGTTGATATACTCACACCGGAAGATGACCGCATGCACGCGGGACTAACATCATTTCGCATTAAAGCTCACCCAAACGCGGTGGAGCTTGGAAACACGCTGCTAAGGGACTATGGCATTAATTCAGCACCAATTGGAAATATGAATGCGATTCGTATATCACCTGGCCTTTATAGTTCAAAAGCCGATATGGCTGCATTAGCAGTTGCCATTAAAGAAATAGCGGATAAATTATAGGATAAAGCTTAATGGATAGAAGACAATTTTTAACATCAACGGCTGCATTCGCCGGTGCTTCGCTTGCCGCGGCGCCAATGATGAGTTTTGCTTTAGAAACCAGAAATGCGGATGATGAGAATTTCTGGAAAATTATTCAACATCAATATGAAGTGACGGATAAAGTTACCAATATGGAGGCGGGATACTGGGGCATTATGTCAATTCCAGTGACGCAGGCCTATATTCGAAACACACATTTTATAAATTCACATAATACCTATTATGTCAGAAGAGAATATGGTGGAGATTATAATAAAATAATCGCGCGTATCGCTAAAAAACTGAATGTTGGTGAAGATGAACTTGTCTTAACAAGAAACGCTACAGAGTCACTTTCCAGTTTAATCAGTGGCTATAATAAACTAAGTGAAGGTGATACCGTTATCTATGCTGATCAGGATTACGGAAGCATGCAAGCGGAAATGCGCTATTTGAAAAAATATCGCGGCGTTAATGTTGTTGATATTGCGGTACCTGAGCCGGCGTCCTATCAGAATATGATTGATGCCTATGAAAAGGCGCTTAATGATCATCCAAAATGTAAAATGATTTTGCTTACTCATGTTAGTAACCGCACAGGTATCATCACGCCCGTTAAAGAAATCACCGCTATGGCGAAAGCGCGCGGTGTTGATGTGATCCTTGATGCTGCCCATTCTTGGGGGCAGTTTGATTTTGACTTTCAGGATTTAGGGGTCGATTTCGTTGGTTTTAATATGCATAAATGGATTGGTGTGCCGCTCGGTGTGGGGCTTATGTATATCCGTAAAAACCGCGTCCTTGATATTGATCCACTTCGCGGAGAAGCAGGACCAGAAAATGATGATGTCAGGAAACGTATTCATACGGGAACGGTTAACTTTGCATCGGTATTAACAGTGCCAGATGCGCTTGATTTTAGGGAAAATATTGGTCAGAAAAATATTGAAAATCGACTCAGAGCATTAAGAAGTCAATGGGTGGATCAGGTCCGTGATAATAATAAAGTTGAAGTGTTAACACCAGATGATGAACGGATGTATGCGGCTATTACCTCTTTTAGGTTAAAAGGCAAAACTTCATACGAAGATAATGCAGCACTTATGAAAACACTGCATGAAAAATACAAAATATTTACGGTCGCCATTGGTGGCCTCGCTAATGGTGGAGCTATCAGGGTAAGTCCTTCACTTTATAATTCTCGTGATGATGCGGATAAATTGGCTGCGGCCATTAACGACATTACGGGGTGATTTTTTAATTTGATACGGGAGGTATCATGACTTATCTACTAAGAAGACTTCTAATAGTTTCAACCCTTTGCTTATTCGGCACTGCCGTACAGGCGCAGGATATCACTAGCCCGGAAGAATTTTTCGGCTTTAAAATGGGGGCGGACAGGAAACTGGCCAATTGGGACAGGCTTGTTGAATATTACCAGCTCGTCGGGGCCGAGAGTGACCGGATGAAGGTTGTCGATATGGGCGATACGGAAATGGGACAACCGTTTCTGGCGCTTTATATTTCTACACCTAAAAACCTGGCACGTCTTGATGAAATAAAAGCCTATAATGATAAGCTTGTCGATCCGCGCGGCATTGCCATGAGCGAAATTGACGAGGCGGTAGAAAATAGTGTCGCGATTGTCGTGCAAAGTTTTGGTATTCATTCAAATGAAGTTGCGGCGCCGCAAACAGCTGCTGAAACCGTCTATGATCTGCTGACCCGCGACGATGAAGACATGACGCGTATCTTAAATGAAACTCTTTCTATTTTTATCCCGGCCTTTAACCCGGACGGGCAGAAAATGGTTGTCGACTGGTATAATAGCAATGTTGGTACCGAATATGAAACCTCACCGCTGCCGTGGCTTTATCATAAATATATTGGCCATGATACAAACCGTGATGCTTTTGCGACAAATATGGCGTCATCAGGTTACGGCGCTGAAATTCTATTCACTGAATGGAACCCGCAAAGTTATATCGATCATCATCAGATGGGGGCTTATAGTGCGCGGCTTTATGTGCCGCCTTATGCTGAACCAATTCGTCCGGCTGGTGATCCGCTGGTATGGCGGGAAATGTCATGGTACGGCGCTCATATTTCGCAGGATGAAGAAATTAACGGTAAAACCGGCGTGATAAACGGCGCATATTATACCGGCTGGGGTCACTTTGGTTTCCATTGGATAACACCGTTTCATAATATCGCCGGTATGTTGACGGAATCCGCGTCTACCCGTCTAGGGACGCCGATTTATATTCACCCGGATCAGTTGGAAGGCGCGCGTTATAATTTCCCGAAATATGATGCACAAATTAATTTCCCTAACCCATGGCCCGGTGGATGGTGGCGTGTTCGCGATATTGTTGAACAACAAAAAATTGCTGCCCTCGCTCTGCTTGATCTTACGGCGAAAAACAGAAAACTGATCTTGAAAAATTCTTATCTTAAAGCGTCACGTCAAACGGAACGCGGTAAGAATTTAGAAACAAAAGCCTATATCATTCCTGCTGATCAACATGATCCGCTCACTATGGAAAAAATGATCAATATTTTACTTGGTCAAGGCATTGAAGTTAAGAAAGCAGCGGCTGACTTTACCCATGAAGATCATAATTATAAAGCGGGATCATATGTGGTTACCATGGCTCAGCCAAAGCAGGGTTTGGTGAGGTGGCTGCTTGGCCGCACATTCTATCCAGATAATTTCTATACTCGCGATGTCGATGGCTCTCCTAAACGTCCTTATGATATGTCCACTGATAATATCTCAGAATATATGGGTGTTGATGTGAAGCCTGTTGGTACAGACGTGATGTCAGGATTAACTGTTGTCGCAGATAAAGTTCATTCATTGGGCGACGTAGTAGGTAGTGCCAATGGCTATGTAATTGATGGCCGTTTGAATGAAGCCTTTACGGCCGTTAATCTTCTTTGGGATGCTGGCGTTGATGTTAGCCGTATTGATGAAGACGGTAATGGACTGCGGGCAGGGGACTTTATCATCCCGGCCGTTGGACAAGGTGACCTGCTTGGAAATATTGCCCGTGAGACAGGTGTTAATTTTAAAGCGCTTGCTATGACCGCAGATGGTCTTGGCCGTCCTATGGAACGGTTGAAAGTTGGTCTTTATCGCCGTTATCTCGCTGGAAATATGGACGAAGGATGGACAAGGTTCTTGCTTGAACAATATAAATTTCCGTTTGATCAGCTTTATGACAAGGACCTTACTAATTCGAACCTTAGAAAATATGATGTTGTGATCATGCCGAGCGATAATATGGCGCGCCTTACAGGATCAAACGAAGAATATGCAGAGCAATTCCCGCCGGAGTATCGCAGCGGACTTAAGGACGATGAAACAGAAGCGCTTGATGAGTTTGTCAAAAATGGCGGTTCACTTGTGATGCTTGGTGACGCTGGTGAATATGCAATTGATAAGTTTAAATTGCCGATCACCAATGTTGTTGACGGTATTGATACCAAAGATTTCTGGTCACCGGGTTCAACGCTGCGTATGACATTTAATAATGATAATCCAATTGCTTATGGAATGCCGGATGAAGGGGTTGCGCTTTTCCTCGTATCCAATGATGTTTATCAGGTTAAGAAAAATACCAAGAATTACCGGGTAAGCCGCATTGCGACTTATAAAGACCGCGATATTCTTGAAAGCGGTTGGTTACTTGGTGAAGATCATATTGCTGAAAAAGCGGTTGGTGTTGCGGTAACCCACGGTGAAGGTGATATCGTCCTTACAGGCATCCGCCCACAGTTTCGCGCCCAAACCCACGGTACATTCAAGATACTGTTCAATTCACTTGTGAGCAGGAAGTAGATTAGTTTCCGGGCAGAACTAATATTGCCCGGAAATCATTAACGTTTGTTCTGGTGGGGCCTGTGGTAATCAGGTCCCCCAGTTTTTTAAAGGCGTTATAGCTATCATTATTATCGAGCATATCAGGTAGACTTAAATTAAGTGCTTCTGCGCGCGTTAATGAGTCGGGGGCAATCATGGCGCCGGCGTTATCTTCCATGCCGTCTATACCGTCTGTATCGGCGGCAATAGCATAAATATTTTGATTTTCACCGAGGGCAATGGCCAATGAGAGTAAATATTCGCAGTTCCGTCCGCCGCGGCCATTTCCTTTTACGGTTACTGTTGTTTCCCCGCCAGAAAAGACCAGTGTAGGTTTTGTAAAAGGTCGCTCCAGTATAAGTTTTGCGTGCTCTTTCGCTAGTTCGCGTGCTTCGCCGTTTTGCTCACCTAAATTAATATGGTCTAACTCGTCTATCTTTGCTCTCTTTTCAATAAAGTCCAGCATGTCGGTGGCGTTAAAAATGATTTTAAAATGCGCGTTTTTAACAAGTGGATCATCTGGTTTAATGGTTTGTGAAGCTGGATCTTTTAACCACTGCGTCACATTGTTAGATATTTTATATTTATCCAGAATATTTAGAGCATCAGTTGAAGT
>JABJKT010000067.1 GCA_018660225.1 Kordiimonadaceae bacterium | reverse complement strand
AAGCGGCCTCAAAACGGCCTGTATCTCAAAAGTATTCCCAACCCGTTCACACACGGTGGCGGCGCAGGGTGGTATCGCCGCGTCGCTTGGCAACATGGGCCCCGATAAATGGCAGTGGCATATGTATGACACCGTTAAGGGTTCTGACTGGCTCGGTGATCAGGACGCCATCGAATATATGGTGCGCGAAGCCCCAAAAGCGGTTTATGAACTTGAACATTTCGGTGTTCCGTTCAGCCGCACCGAAGAAGGACGCATTTATCAGCGTCCGTTCGGCGGCATGACAACAGAATTCGGTGAAGGCGCCCCAGCCCAGCGCACATGCGCCGCCGCTGACCGTACTGGTCACGCCATGCTTCATTCGCTTTATCAACAGTCTTTAAAATATGACACAGATTTTTACGTTGAATATTTCGCCATCGACCTGATTATGGAAAATGGTGAATGTAAGGGCGTTATTGCGCTGGATATGAACACCGGAAAGCTTCACCGCTTCCGCGCTCATTCAACGACACTAGCGACCGGCGGATATGGCCGGGCATATTTCTCGGCCACAAGCGCTCATACCTGTACCGGTGACGGTGGCGGAATGGTGCAGCGCGCCGGCTTACCGCTTCAGGATCTTGAATTTGTTCAATTTCATCCAACCGGCGTTTATGGCGCAGGCGTGCTGATCACTGAAGGCGCGCGCGGCGAAGGCGGCTATCTTGTTAATTCAGAAGGCGAGCGTTTCATGGAACGTTATGCGCCATCTGCAAAAGACCTCGCCTCACGTGATGTGGTATCGCGTTCAATGTCTTATGAAATCCGTGAAGGACGCGGTGTCGGCGAACATGGCGATCATATTTATCTTCACCTTGATCATCTGGACGCGGATATTCTTGCGGAACGCCTACCTGGTATTTCAGAATCAGCGCAAATTTTCGCTGGTGTTGATGTTAATAAAGAACCAATTCCGGTGCTGCCAACCGTGCATTATAATATGGGCGGTATTCCGACCAATTATCACGGTGAAGTGCTAAACCCAAGCTCTGATGATCCAGACCGTATTGTACCGGGGCTTATGTCCATTGGTGAAGCGGCCTGTGTGTCGGTTCACGGTGCCAACCGTCTTGGTTCAAACTCACTGATTGACCTTGTGGTGTTTGGCCGCGCGGCAGCGCAGCGAGTTGCCGATGTGGTAACGGCCGGCGCATCGCATCCAAAACTTTCTGATGATCACGCTGAAATGGCGCTTTCACGTCTTGACCGTCTTCGTTATGCGGACGGTTCAATATCAACGGCTGATATTCGTGACAAAATGCAGCGTACCATGCAAGCAAACTGCGCCGTGTTTCGAACCGAAGAAGTTCTTGAAGAAGGCAAAAGCAAAATTGACGATGTGGCCAAGCTGCTACCGGATATTAAAACCTTTGACCGTTCACTAGTTTGGAACAGTGACCTCGTTGAAGCGATGGAGCTTGAAAACCTATTGGGTCAAGCGCAAGTTACTATGCACTGCGCCGCCAACCGCAAGGAAAGTCGCGGTGCTCATATGCATGAAGATTATCCGGACCGAAATGATGATGAGTGGATGAAGCATACCATTGCTCATTTAGATAACGGCAAAGTGGATATCACTTACCGCCCGGTCCATGATTATACGCTGACCGATGAAGTTGATTACATCAAACCAAAACCACGTGTTTATTAAGGGAAGGTACTGACAAAATGGCTGAATTTAAACTTCCCAAAAACTCTACCTATAAAAAAGGTAAAACATGGGCCGCTGAAAGTGACGCAACCAACATCAAACGTTTCAACATTTATCGCTGGAACGAAGATGACGGTGAAAACCCGCGCATTGACACTTATGAAGTTGATCTTGATAAATGCGGACCGATGGTGCTCGACGCGCTGATCAAAATTAAAAATGAAATTGATCCGACCTTAACATTTCGTCGCTCATGCCGCGAAGGGGTATGCGGTTCCTGCGCCATGAATATTGGCGGCAAAAATACTCTCGCCTGCACTATCGATATCGCCGCTTATAAGGGCGACGTCAACGTCTTCCCACTGCCGCATATGGATGTGGTGAAAGACCTGGTGCCGGACTTAACGAACTTTTACGCCCAATACGCCAGCATCAAACCATGGATGCAGACCCAGACACCGGCGCCAAGTGGCACGGAGCGTCTACAATCACCGGAAGAACGTCTTAAGCTTGATGGCCTATACGAATGTGTTCTGTGCGCCTGCTGCTCAACCAGCTGCCCAAGCTACTGGTGGAACAGTGATAAATATCTCGGCCCCGCCGTGCTACTTCAAGCATACCGCTGGCTCGTAGACACCCGCGATGAAAACACAGGCGAACGTCTCGATAACCTCGAAGACAGCTTCCGCCTATACCGCTGCCACACCATCATGAACTGCACCAACACCTGCCCGAAAGGCCTAAACCCCGCTCAGGCGATTGGCGAGATCAAAAAGATGATGATTGAACGGCAGGGGTAATTAACCACTAAATTAAAGAAAAAGGCTCGCTAAATTAGCGGGCCTTTTTTTATTGGTTTATTTAACCTTTTTTGAGATAATCCCGACAAAGCACCTCGGCGATTTGTATCGCGTTTAGTGCTGCGCCTTTTAGCAGGTTATCGGATACGCACCATAGATTTATGCCGTGTTTTACGGTTTCGTCTTTACGGATGCGGCTGATGTAGGTGGCAAACTCACCAGCGGCATCGATCGGGGTGATGTAACCGCCGTCTTCGTGTTTATCAATGACCATAATGCCCGGTGCTTCGCGTAAAATTTCACGGGCGCGGGCCACGGTCATTTCACGAGTGAATTCAAGGTTGATACTTTCGGAGTGGCTAAGAAAAACAGGGACGCGCACGCATGTGGCGCTAACGCGGATATCCGGATCAAGAATTTTGCCAGTTTCCACCACCATTTTCCATTCTTCTTTGGTATTACCATCGTCCATAAACACATCAATATGCGGAATAACGTTAAAAGCGATCTGCTTTGGATAAACGTTCATTTCCACAGGATCATTTACGAAAATGGCCCGTGATTGCGTCCAGAGTTCTTCCATCCCCGCTTTTCCGGAACCCGAAACAGACTGGTATGTTGAAACCACACAGCGTTTAATTTTAGAAACGTCATGAAGTGGCTTTAACGCCACCATCATTTGCGCCGTTGAACAGTTGGGATTGGCGATTATATTTTTTTTTGTATAGCCTTTGATCGCGTCAGAATTTACCTCAGGCACAATCAGTGGCACATCAGGATCCATTCTGAAGTGTGAGCTGTTATCAATTACCACGCATCCTGTCGCGCCGATTTTTTCGCCCCATTTCTTGGAAATGGAACCACCCGCTGACATAAGGGCAATGTCCGTACCCGTAAAATCATAATCATCAAGGCATTTTGTTTTGATGGTCTTATCACCGAAGGTCACTTCCTGACCAATTGAACGACTTGACGCTAATGCGACGACTTCTGATACAGGGAACTCACGTTCATGCAATATATTGAGCATTTCGCGGCCAACGTTGCCAGTCGCTCCCACGACCGCCACTTTATAGGACATTTTATTCTCCAAAAACTATTGGTTATTTAAATTCGTTAAGGCATCCAGAACATGGCTACCCATTTCACTTGTTGAAACAAGCGTCTTACCCGGCTGATTAATATCTGCCGTTCGGATATCCGCATCAAGTACGTCATTTACCGCATCTTCAATCATTTTAGCCTCGGTAGCGCAGTCATATGTATAACGAAGCGCCATAGCAAAGCTTAAAATTGTTGCAAGCGGATTAGCAATGCCCTTTCCGGCAATATCAGGCGCGCTTCCGTGCACCGGTTCATAAAGTGCGCCCTTACCCACTTCACCAAGCGAGGCAGAAGGAAGCATACCGAGCGAGCCCGTAAGCATCGCTGCAACATCACTAAGCATGTCACCAAACAAGTT
>JABJKT010000066.1 GCA_018660225.1 Kordiimonadaceae bacterium | reverse complement strand
TTATATTTTTTTATAAATGCTCGTCGCCATCATAAAAGTAGGCCGCTAGCTTATTACCATCCGGGTCACGAAAATAGCCGATATAATATCCACCATCACGCATTCCCGGCTCACCCTCGTCTGTTGCACCATTTTCTATAGCACGATCATAGACTTTATGCACTTCCTGCGCATTTGCAACAGGAAAAGCAATCATTGACCCGTTTCCAACGGTCGCTTGATTACCATCATGAGGAAGGCAGATTGAAAATGATGGTTTATCAGCGCTATCATTCCACAAAATGAACTTTTCATATTCCATCATGCGGTGCGCGCCCATGGTGCCAAGAACTTTATCATAAAATGCGGCAGACTTTTTCATATCCCTAACACCGACCATAGTATAACCAATCATCATTAGTCCTTTTTGTAAGGGTTATCACCTTTTCGTAGCATAATGCGGATAGGAATACCGGGCATATCAAAATCCCAACGTATCTCATTAAGCAGATACCTTATGTAACTATCGGCCACATCAGTCGGGCGATTTGTAAATATGGCAAATGTCGGTGGACGTGTTTTAACCTGCGTCATATAACGCATTTTGGTCCTGCGACCTTTTACCGACGGTGCCGGATGATATTGCAAAGTCTGAGCGAGCCATTTATTAAGCTTAGACGTGCTGATGCGCCTATTCCAAAGTTTGTAAGCAGCAAAAACCTGTGGCATTAATTTTTCAATGCCCCGCCCTGTAAGCGCAGAAACGGGAACAACAGGAATGCCTTTAATCTGCGGCAGGGTATGCTCAAGTTTATGAGCAATATCCTTCATTACTTCCTGACGATTTTCAAGCAGGTCATATTTATTAAGGCCAATCACTAGCGCACGCCCTTCCTGGACAATAAGACTGGCAATGGAAAGGTCCTGTTTTTCAAAAGGCTGTGTCGCATCAATTAGCAGCACCACGACTTCGGCAAAGTTAAGGGCGCGAATTGTGTCTGCTACAGATAATTTTTCCAGTTTTTCCTGCACTCTGGATTTTCGGCGCATACCGGCAGTATCAAAAATCCGTAAATCACGACCTTCATAGGTATAATTTACACCAATGGAATCCCGGGTAATGCCAGCCTCTGGTCCGGTAAGCATTCTTTCTTCACCAAGAAGCTTGTTAATCAGCGTCGATTTTCCAACATTGGGCCTGCCGACGATGGCAAGCTGTAAAGGAAGTCCACTATCTTCTTCGCTTTTAAGTTCATCTTCTTCCGTTACTTCCCCGTGAATAGCAACTGATTTTGGCGTTACGTCTTGCTGTTCTTCAGCGAAAGGATCAATACCGAGTTCCCGCAGTTTTTCATCAAAGGCATCACTTAAGTCGGCAAGCCCTTCACCGTGTTCTGCTGAAAACGGGATCGGATCACCAAGACCAAGTGAATATGCTTCGTAACGGCCAGCTTCAGCGGCTCTACCTTCTGATTTATTAGCAACCAGAATAGTTGGTTTTTTACCGCGCCTTAGAATATCGGCAAAATGCTTATCAAGCGGTGTCACACCGGCACGAGCATCGATCATGAAAAGTGAAAAATCAGCTTCTTCAATAGCGATTTCCGTCTGTTTTCTCATTCGGGCAGAAAGGCTATCCCCCTTACCTTCTTCAAGTCCGGCGGTATCGATAATTCGGAATTTATATTCGCCCAGTGACGCTTTAGCATCACGCCGGTCGCGGGTTACCCCTGGCGTATCGTCAACAAGCGCAAGCCTTTTGCCGACCAGTCGATTAAACAGCGTCGATTTGCCAACATTTGGGCGGCCAATAATTGCAACATGGAAAGTCATTTAAAATCAATTCATTAATAAAATAATTGCGCTTTAGCGCATGGCAATAATTTCGCCATCTTCGACCATGAAGTAAAGCGTGCCATTTGAAACAATTGGTCCCATCGCCGCATCATCAGGAAGATCCATGCCACCTGTCACCTCACCGGTATAAGGTGAAAGAGTAACAGCATATCCATGGGATGATGTAACAATAACCCGGTCACCAGCCACGACGGGGCCATGCCAGTGAACCTGTTCTTTACGAATATCGGGATCCTTAAAACGTTCAAGCTGAGTAATCCAGCGAATGCGTCCTTCGCGTCTGGTCATGCAGATCACCTCTGAATCTGGGGTAACGACATAAATAAATTCACCAGTTACCCACGGTGTATGCTTTGATCCGATATTTTGTTCCCATACCCGAACGCCTGTACGCAAATTTACCGAAACCATTCTTCCGCTATGGCTTATTAAATATACATTTCCATCATATACAACAGGGTGACCATCAATGTCCCGAAGGCTTGCGATCGCCGCTAATCGTCCCTGACGGTTAAGGGTATCTGTCCATAAAACGCGTCCATTTTCAACGCGCATTGCAAAAACTTCACCGGATGAATAGCTTACAATGACCGTATTATCAATCACAGCAGGACTAGCATTACCAGCAAGACCAGCAGTTTCCGCAATACCAACATCATCCCATAAAATTTCACCATCAGCGGAATTTAATGCATAAATATGGTTATCTTGAGTAATGGCAAAAACACGCCCATCGGCATAAGTTGGAGCACCGCGCATAGGCACACCGATGTCGGTTACCCAGATCTCACTTCCGTCATTAAGATTAAGAGCACCAAAATGTCCATATCCTGTAACGAAATAAAGGGCATCATCACCAACAGTAACACCGCCCCCGTAACCAAGCATGGGGGTTTCGCCTTGCATAGAATACTTACGGTCCCAAATCCGGCGTCCCGTATCAGCATTAATGGCAGAAATTTTTGAACCTGCATCAATGGCATAAAGAACACTGTCTTTAACAACCGGCCCCGCAACCAATGCCTTACGGCCGGTCGAACCTTCACCGATATCCCTGCGCCAAATACGCTTAGGGTTTTTTGAAATTTCAAGATGCTGTAATAGATGATGCATATTTCCACCGGGCTGTGCCCAGTTTTCATTCACATAAGGTTTTGGAAGCGTAACAGGAAGTGTGGCCAAAGACGGATCGGCCGTTAATTGCTGCTCAAAAGTTAAAACAGATATTCTGTCCCCTTCGATGGAGGTTCTTGAGTTATCAGCAGAGGTCGTACCGCATGAGGATAGCAAGAGCGACATAAACAGAAGAGCTAATACCGATAATATTGAATTATCAACATGTCTGGCTTTATGAATACTGCTTGTCATGAAATTTCCTAAAACTATTCTATAACACTTAAATATTGTTCTGAACGGCTCTTAATCGATGTCGGCGCTTCAACGTTGCCGATAAGTGCTTCAAGACGTGATTTTGCGGCTTGCGTTTCACCAGCATTTAATTCAGCAAGCGCAACAAGTTCAGTCGCAAGAAATTGAAAGGACGTACTTCCATTTAAAATTAGTGACAACCGGCCCCGTATACTATCTGCGGAAGCCGTATCAAGTTCAAGTATGGCCGCCTGAATATTTGCCATATCTTTATAAATTTCTGGAACAGAAGCACTAGCGATAAAATTATCAAGAATTGCCACGGCAGCCACTTTATCGGCAGCTTTAACCGCAAGTTCCGCCTTTTTAAAGGTGGCGATTATTTCATAACCATCGACGTCACTAGCAATCACCTGATCTAAAGCGCTGGCAATTTCAGTTTCGTTGAGGCTGATTGCATTTGAAAAAGCAATAGCCTGCTCGTTAAATTTACTCTCTGAAATATAGCTATAGATAGACCTACCGGCAACGATAAGGACTATACCAACTGCAATGCCGACAATAAATTTGCCGAACTTTTTCCACAAAGCATGTAACTGTTTCTGGCGAAGATCTTCATCTACTTCGCGAATAAACGCATCTGACACCAGGGACTCCTGTAATTTCTGTTATTATTAATTTCAATATTAGGCGACAAAATAACCGACCTTACCCACAAAGGCAATCAACCATTATGCTTAAAACCGATTAATTTGGCTATTTTATGACCTATTCCCACTCAATAGTACCTGGTGGCTTGGATGTTATGTCATATACGACCCGGTTTATGCCGCGCACTTCATTAATAATGCGGGTGCAAACGCGGCCTAAAAAGTCATGTTCGTATGGATAATAGTCTGCCGTCATGCCGTCAGTTGATGTTACGGCCCGAAGTGCACAAACATATTCATAAGTCCGCGCATCACCCATTACACCAACGGTACGCACGGGTAGCAGTACCGTAAAGGCCTGCCAGATTTCATTATAAAGCCCAGCTTTTTTTATTTCATCGAGGTAAATTACATCTGCTTTTCGCAGGATGTCGCATTTTTCTTTTGTAATGGCACCGGGAATTCGGATCGCTAGCCCTGGTCCCGGGAAAGGATGACGTGCAATAAACGCATCCGGCAATCCTAGCTCATGGCCAAGTGCTCTAACTTCGTCTTTAAAAAGCTCACGAAGTGGCTCAACAAGATCCATATTCATCCGCTCAGGAAGACCACCGACATTATGGTGAGATTTAATAGTGACACTAGGGCCGCCTGTGAATGATACGCTTTCAATTACATCTGGATATAATGTCCCCTGTGCAAGGAAATCTGCACCACCGATTTTAGCGGCTTCTTCTTCAAATACATCAATGAAAAGGCCGCCAATAATTTTACGTTTCTTTTCAGGATCATCTACCCCGTCAAGTTTACCAAGGAATAAATCCACGGCATCCTTGTGAATAAGATTAATATGATAATGTTCGCGAAACAGCGAAACAACTTCATCAGCTTCATTAGCACGCATAAGACCGTGATCAACAAACACACATGTAAGTTGATCGCCAATTGCTTCATGCAGAAGAACAGCGACAACAGAACTGTCAACACCGCCAGACAGACCACAAATTACCTTGCCGTCACCAACCTGCGCGCGGACTTTGGCAATTTCAGTTTCCCGAAAACTTGCCATGGTCCAGTCACCTTTACAGCCGACAATATTTTTAACAAAATTGGAAAGTAGCTTGGCGCCTTCAAGTGTATGAACCACTTCAGGGTGGAACTGTACGCCGTAAAATTTCTTTTCTTCATTGGCAATGGCCGCATAAGGAGCATTGCCGCTGGTTGCTATTACTTCAAAACCTTCCGGGATAGCTTCAATTTTATCGCCGTGGCTCATCCATACCTGATGATTGGTGCCGACGTCCCAAAAGCCTTCAAACAGCGGGCTGTCTTTTTGAATATCAATAAACGCGCGACCAAATTCGCGCTCATCAGATGTGGAAACCCGCCCGCCCATCTGTTCGCACATGGTTTGCTCACCGTAGCAAATACCAAGCACCGGAACGCCCATGTTAAAAACAGCTTCCGGGGCACGCGGGGTATCAATATCATAAACCGAATTGGGGCCACCGGAAAGGATAATGCCTTTCGGGTTAAAATTCGCTAGTATTTCTTCTGCTTTATTAAAGGGGATAATTTCAGAATATACACCGCTCTCACGGACCCGTCTTGCAATAAGCTGGGTAACCTGGGAGCCAAAATCAATAATTAAAATACGGTCGGTCATGGTTTACATATCTCTGTTTTAATGCTGTGTTCTATATAGCTTGTTTCTCTATAATTGCTACAAAAAAACCGTCAGTTCCTCTGCTGAATGGACTAAGAAGCAATGTACCTTCCATTGCCTCTATTGCCTGTTTTTTTATAGGGACAAGTTTAGCATCCGCGTGAGCCTCTAAAAACTGCTCAATCTGATCTTCATTTTCAGATTTCAAGATCGAACAAGTCATATAAGCTACTCTGCTACCCGGCTTTACCATTTCCCAGGCTTCACTCAAAAGTTCGCTCTGTGTTTTTACATAGTTTTCAACACTTTGCGAACTTATCCGCCAACGGCTTTCCGGGTTTCTGCGCCATGTTCCTGTTCCTGTGCACGGCACATCAAGGATCACCCTATCCATTTTACCTTTAAATTCGCCAAGTATTTTATCACGGTTTTTATGTGTTAATACATGGCTTTGGAAAATATGATGTTTTGATCTTTTGGCCCTGACTTTAAGTTCTTTAAGACGGCTTTCTGAAATATCAAAGGCATAAATCTGACCCTTGTTTTTCATATAACCCGCTGCGGCGAGTGCCTTACCGCCTGCCCCTGCGCAAAGGTCCATAACCTGTTGACCCGGTTCTAACTGGACATATTTTACGGCCAGTTGAGCCGCTTCATCCTGAATTTCCACCATGCCCTTACGGTAAATAGGCCAATCACGAATTTGTTGCTGTTGGTCCAGTATAATTGCGCTGTTAGCATGAATTCCGCGCGAATAGCCAATATGATTGTCATTTAAATAGCCGAGAATTTTTTCAGCATTTCTCGCAATACGTAAAGTAAGCGGTGCCCGTTCATTTAGTGCGGTCATTTCCTGCACAAACTTATCACCAAAACGCTCTTTTAGCGCTGGCTCGAGCCATAATGGGTAATTAAGTCTATGATGTTCTTCATTTTCAGGCACAACTGTTTCAAGAAATTTTTTCTCATCATCAGTCAGAGCGTCAGGAGCATGCTTTTCACCAGTGAAATATTGATATGGATCATCATCAGTAAGTTTAAGCTGCGCCATAACCATACGCCGCACGTCACGGTCCGTAATATCAACCAGATATCCCCACCTGCGGATTATATTATAAACCAGTTCCGTTACCCTGCGGCGATCTTTTGAACCGGCGTATCTTCTATCTCTGAAATATTTACGGACCAGAATATCGGCCGCTGGGCCATTTTCTGATAATGAAATAGCAACCTGTTCCGTAAGGTCAATTACGGCTTCTATTTGAGCGGAAGGTAACATTACCTACTCCTAATTCGATGGATAGTTGGGTGATTCCCGTGTGATCGTCACATCATGAACATGGCTTTCGCGAAGCCCCGCCCCTGATATTTTAACGAACTCAGCATTTGCATGAAAATCTTTAATAGTTTCGCTTCCAGTATATCCCATGGCAGCCTTTAGCCCACCAACGAGCTGATGGATCATATTTCCGGTAGGTCCTTTATAAGGAACCTGCCCTTCAATACCTTCCGGGACCAGTTTCAGATTATCAGATACATCTTCCTGGAAATAACGGTCAGCGGAACCCCGTGACATGGCACCTATTGAGCCCATACCGCGGTATGATTTATAAGACCGTCCATGATGAAGGAACACTTCACCCGGCGCATCTTCCGTTCCAGCAAGCAGCGAGCCAACCATTACCGCGGACGAGCCGGCAGCGATGGCCTTTGCGATATCGCCAGACGTTTTAAGGCCGCCATCAGCAATAATTGTCATGCCTGCTTTATTGGCAACTGCAACCGCATCAAGAACGGCGGTTAACTGCGGGACACCAACACCAGCTACGATGCGGGTCGTGCAAATTGATCCGGGGCCTATGCCCACTTTGACAACGTCAGCACCGGCATCAATAAGTGCTTTTGTGCCGTCACCCGTTGCCACGTTACCACCAGCAATCTGTACATTTGGATATGCTTTTTTAATACGGGCAACCATATCAAGCACCAGTCTTGAATGACCATGTGCCGTATCAACCACAACGAAATCAACTCCGGCGTCGATTAAGGCTTCTGCTCTCTCGTAGCCTTCATCACCGACCCCTGTTGCCGCGCCCGCCCGAAGGCGACCTTCATCATCTTTACAGGCGTTAGGATTTAGTTTGGCTTTTTCAATATCTTTTACTGTCACTAGGCCGACGCATTTATAATCATCATCAACAATAATGATCTTTTCAATACGGTGTTGGTGAAGCAAGTGTTTAGCTTCGTCAGTAGTAACATTTGCCTTCGCTGTGATCAGATTTTCCTTGGTCATCAATTCGCTGACTTTTTGCATCATATTAGTAGCAAAACGAACATCACGGTTGGTTAGAATTCCAGCAAGCTTGCCGCTACCACGTTCAACCACCGGAATGCCTGAAATTTTAGCCTTGCTCATAATTTCGAAGGCTTCGTTAAGCGTTTGATCAGGATGAATTGTAAGAGGATCAACCACCATGCCGCTTTCAAATTTCTTGACGCGGTGAACTTCGGTTGCCTGTTCCTGAATTGTAAGGTTTTTATGAATAATACCAAGGCCACCGGCCTGCGCCATAGCAATTGCCATATTAGCTTCTGTCACCGTATCCATTGCCGCAGAGATGAGCGGAATATTGAGCATAATCGTTTTGGTTAGGGCAGACTGAGACTTAACTTGGCGTGGGAGTATTTCAGAAGCTTTAGGGACAAGCAAAACATCATCAAATGTTAGAGCTTCGCGAATATTCATATTATTTCCTATCCTACAAAGAAAGTCAAATAACAAGATTCGCGTCAAAGGTCAAAGATTAAAGTCGTTAAAAGCAAATTTTATTATATGGGATTTATCATTTTCCGGTATCTTTCGGCTTGTTTGATATCAACAGGTACACCTATTCCTTCAGAATAAATCCGCACAAGCAACCTTATTGCACCTGAATGACCAGGGGCCGGCGGATCATTTTCGAGTATGCTTCTTATATCTCTGCGGTCCGTTACTGTTGGCTCAATATAATTTGGCATTCCGCTTGTTTTTGGACGTGCCGCCCTTTTAAACCATTTAATCGCCGTCTTATAATCCTCAGCATCATAAGCCGCGACGCCTAGCTCATATTGCGACGACTGATTACCTTGATTGGCCGTACACATCCGGTAAGCATCCCTGTCCCCGCTAAGCGTCAAACAGTCCGTATGCATCGTCCCGCATGAGGAGAGGAGAAATAACGATATAATAAATAGAACTCTCATAATTATGCTCCGTCATTCTGGCGAAGGCCAGAATCTGGTTGCAACCTGTAACTACTAGATTCTGGCCGTGCCAGAATGACGGGTTGAATTAAAAACTGTTTTACAATAACTGATCATATAAGTCATGCCATTCAGGATTATTTTCTTCTATAATCCGTTCTTTCCAATCTCTTTTCCAATATTTGAGCTGTTTCTCTCTCACTATGGCTTCTTCCATTGATTGGTGTTGTTCGAAATAAACTAATTTCGAAACATTATATTTCTTGCTAAAACCCTTAAAACTACCATTTTTATGTTGCCAAACTCTCTTAATTAAATCCGATGTTACACCGATATATAATACGTTATTTTTATTTGAAGTTAAAATATATACAGCAGACTGTTTCGTCAATAATTACCCCTCCAATTCACGTCGTCATTCTGGCGCAGGCCAGAATCTGGTTGCTACTTGTAACTACTAGATTCTGGCCTGCGCCAGAATGACGTCTTAAGACAACAATAGTTTCACCGCATCCCAAACCCGCTGCGCAACCTCATCAATTGTACCACTTGCACTAACCACAACACAGCGTTCAGGGTTGTTTTTTGCTATGTCGAGAAAGCTTTCCTGCAGTTTCTTATGAAAATCATCGCCCATTCGTTCATAGCGGTCTTCTTTGTCCGCATTATCGTCTTCACGTTCCTGAGCTCGTGCCAATTCGTGACCATCTAATACTACCGTTAGGTCAGGCCAGAAATCATTGGTGCTGACTTTATGAAGTTCAAGCAATGTTTCAATTTCAACGCCCTGCCCGTAACCCTGATAAGCCAGTGTACTATCGGCATAGCGGTCTGATATGACCCATTTTCCTGCATCAAGTGCTGGCTTTACTGTTTTATCAAGATGCTCGGCCCGCGCCGCATTATGAAGCAGCGCTTCGGTCATTGGCTGCCATTTATCTGTGCCGCCTTTTACCAGTAGCTCACGAATTTCCTCGGCCCCTGGTGAGCCACCAGGTTCACGAGTAAGAATGAAATTTATGCCTTTATTTTCAAGGTGTTCTGCGAGTTTTTTAACTTGAGTTGATTTACCAACTCCCTCACCACCTTCGAAAGTAATAAATTTGGCGCTATCAGTCACCCGCAGAGCCCATAATCATGTAGGTTAAAGCCGCCTTAATGCGGCTCATACCACCAAGGATTTCCACATCGGCACCGGCCACGAGCGGATATGATTTTGTTTCCATACCGTTTGCGGATAGCTCTAATGTTGCTATCGGTTGTCCCTTTTGAATGGGAGCCGGTATCGGGCCATCATATATTACTTTTGCGGTCATATTGCGCCGCGCTTGACGGTTCATGGAAAGAGTAACATCTGCTTCGGCCATTAGCGGCACGGTTGCCTGCTGGCCAAGCCAAACATTTGCATTATCTATTGTTTGTCCCGCTTTTAGCATGTCAAAAATATCAAAATTACGAAAACCATAGTTGAGCAGCCTAGTTGATTCACTGACACGGGCATTATCACTGGTAAGGCCGTTTACAACAAGTACAAGACGACGACCATCAACCACGCCTGATGAAGCAAGGCCGTAACCTCCTGCTTGTGTACTGCCTGTTTTTAGGCCATCGACACCTTCCATCCTGTATAAAAGGCGATTTCGGTTATTTTGACTAACACCGGCGTAGCTAAAATTTCTTTCGGCAAAAAGTGGATAATATTCTGGAAATTCAACAGAAATTGCCTGTGAGAGTGTCGCGATATCGCGCGCCGACATCACATGCTCCGGATCAGGCCAGCCATTGGTGTTTACAAAATGGCTATTGGTAAGACCAAGATTAGCGGCCTCATCATTCATCATATTAACAAAAACCCCCACATCCCCGGCAATAGCAAGCGCCAGCTGAGCGCAAGCATCGTTACCGGACTGTATAATTATGCCGCGAAGCAGATCAGCGATCGTTACCGTATCACCGGCATTTACATACATGGTTGAGCCGGTATCATTGGTACTGGTATTACGCCAGCGCCGCCAAACGGGCGTATCTTCAACGATAAATTCATCTTCTAACGTCAAGCCACCGTTTTTAAGCTGCTGAAAGGCAATGTAAACGGTCATCAGTTTGCTCATGGATGACGGAGTCATCTGCTCATCGGAATTTTTCTCAAACAGCACATCGCCGGTCGATGCTTCGATCAAGATGGCTTGCTTGGCCGGACTGGACATAGTCTGGGCATAAAGTGAGCTTGTCATAGTGCTGGCGGTCAATATGCCGCTCAGTGCTATCAGTTGAAGGGATTTATTCAGTTTCATTCTATTTACCTTGATATATTATTCTAAGCTCTATTAATCAAATACGACTTTGGCGGTATTATGACCAAGCTCAAGTATTTGTTGCAATGCAGCATTGGCTGACGTTGTTGTAAGTAACGGACCTATACGCACGCGGTATAATTTACGGCCGTTAAGCACAATGCTCTCTAACCCCGTATCACCAATATGGCTAACACCGGACATCACACGGGACGCTGGGCCGATCTGGCTATAAGCGCCAACCTGCACGAATATTTCTTCGTCCCCTTCAAATGCCGGACTTAATGAAGCGATTTGGGTCGGTGCGCTCAGTTGTGGGCCCGGCTCAAGTATTTCCAGCGTTTCAACGGCAACGCGCCCGACTTCCTGTTTTTCAAGTGGCGGCGGATCGTTGGAACGGGCCACCATAACCGGGGCATTTGCGCCTGCTACGGCCTCAACACGGACACGGGTCGTGCCGCGTCGCTCGAAGCCAAGCAATTGAGCACCGCGCCGCGAAACATCAATCAATCTATTTGCCACAAACGGGCCACGATCATTTACCCTAAGAATAAGTGAGCGGTTATTTTCAAGATTTGTCACCCGAACATAGCTTGGCATTGGCAGCGTTGTATGGGCCGCCGAAAGCGCATTCATGTCATATATTTCACCATTAGCCGTTTGTTTTTCGTGAAAATCAGCCCCGTACCATGACGCTATTCCAACCCGGTTATAGGTCGGATCAGCTTCAGGCGTATACCATTTACCGGCAATTTTATAAGGCGTGCCTACTTTTACACCGTCCGGCGCAGGTGGCGCGGACGTCTGCAAATTGCCGGAATCACTTCCGCAAGCGCTGAGCAGAGCACTTATAAAGATTGATACTATAATACGGCTTAGTTTCATTTATCTATTTACCTACTTAAGTTGATCTGAAAGCAAACTTACACCAAGCGCGTAATGGTTTGAACAGTTATATCTTAAAATAGTGCGAAAATTCTGATAGGTAAGATAGGCGGGGCCATCAATGCCACCGGGCAGAAGCAGCGTTGCTTCAATGCCTGCACCAATGGCTTCTGGTATATCACTATCATCCAAATTACGCACTCCCATTTCTTTCCACTGGGTGAGTGAGTATTTTTTACTATGCGCGCTTAGCGCCCGTTTGCAGGAACGCGGCGGGTTTGGTTCGTGCGTAAGATCCACGAGTGCCTGACGGGCGGCCATGTCACTGGGGAGCTTTATTTCACGGCCCCAGGTCTGGTTCTCGTGCCAGGTATGGCGTTTTAAATAATTACCAATTGATCCAAATACATCCGCTTCGTTGGTCCAGATATCTTTTTTACCGTCGCCGTCCATATCGTAAGCATAAGCAAAGAAGCTTGTCGGCATAAACTGGCCCTGCCCCATGGCACCGGCCCATGAGCCGATCATCGCATCAGGTGTAATATGACCTTCATCGAGTATAACAAGCGCCTTCATCAGCTCTTTTCTAAAAAAACTGCTGCGGCGCATATCATACGCCAGCGTCATCAGCGAGCGGACAATATTAAAATTACCAGTATAGGAGCCATAATTAGTTTCCATGCCCCAAATCGCCGCAATGAACCGCTTTTGAACACCGATATCTTTAGCCGCAGGGTTTAGAATAGGGCCAAGCTCGGTCATTCTCTTCCTGCCATTTCTAATGCGGGTCTCGCTAACCCGTACCCTGATATATTCCTGGGACGTCTGGGTAAACTCAGGCTGGCGGCGATCAAGCTCGATAACTTTTGCATTTAAAGTAAGCCCTTCAAAGGCCATATCTATAGTATCCTGCGAAATTCCTTCGCCGAGCGCTTCGGTTTTAAAGTCTTCCAGCCATACCTCTAGCGGTACGGGATTATCTTTTACAACACGCTGGGCGTTTGCGCTTATAAAACCGCTGAAAATAATACTTGATAAAATAGTTATAAATAACGCTCTGATCACTGATCTGCCTCTAATTCTATGCTCAATTTTTATGATTTTTTATATGACAATGTTTATAGTTTAAAAATCATGGCGTTTCAAAGGCAAATCAGAAAAAAAACAAAATAATTTAATAATATCAATATCAGACCATTCTATCCTTGACCAATGAGAGCTGATCCGTTAAATCCTCTTCTCACGCACAGCGCAATTCATCTTATGGAGAGGTGGCAGAGCGGTTGAATGCACTAGTCTTGAAAACTAGCAAGGGGGCAACTCCTTCGAGGGTTCGAATCCCTCCCTCTCCGCCATTAACCCATCATATCTTACTGATTTTAATGAATATTTTATTCAATGGTGTTAAGCAACCTACAAATCAACCTACAAATGAATCTGTTAAATACTAATTAAGTTTGGCTTCTTGTAGAAACCCTCACCTGTAAACCTGACCACAGTTAGTTTGACTCACTTACTGGTATCTGGGTAGAGTGAGGTATGAAAAATCTATTCGGGGAGAGTTAAAGTGGACAGAAAGATACTTTGGATTGCACCTTTGGTGGTGTTGGCAATTGGTATTCTACCAATGCCCTATGGATATTACTTCTTATCAAGAGCTATTGTTTGTGGATGTTCACTTTTTTTTGTTCTGACGTTTTACAGGGAGCAAGACACATTATTTGCATGGATTTTTGGGTTGTTATCGGTATTGTATAATCCAATTATACCGATACATCTTGGAGCAAAAGAACTGTGGATGGTAGTGAATATAATGACTGCCCTAACCTTTATTCTAAAGAGAAAATCAATTTATAAAGAAACCCAAATTAAATAAAAGTTGCCCGAAAAAAAATATGAATGAAATAAAAATAG
>JABJKT010000065.1 GCA_018660225.1 Kordiimonadaceae bacterium | reverse complement strand
GTCAAAAAGATTATAAAAAAGCCGCTAAATCATATAAAGCCGCTGATGGCGACGCGGTACTGATTGATTATGTTGGTTCTGTTGATGGTGCTGAATTTGAAGGTGGCGCAGCTGAAGGTGCGCAACTTGTTCTTGGTTCAAACACATTTATCCCAGGATATGAAGAGCAACTTGTCGGCGTTAAAGCCGGTGATAAGAAAGATGTCGTTGTATCATTCCCTGAAGGCTATCAGGCAGAAGATCTTGCCGGAAAAGAAGCACTCTTTAAAGTGAGCGTTGTTGAAGTTCAAAAACCTGCTGAAGTTAAAGTAGATGATGAGCTTGCAAAACGCCTAGGACTTGAAGACCTTAAAGGATTAAATGAAGCCGTTAAGGGTCAGATTGAAAATGAACATGCAGATCTTAGCCGCACTCATTTAAAACGTGCACTACTTGATGAACTTGCTGATAGTGTTGATTTCGAGGTTCCGGAAAATATGCTTGAATTGGAAAATCAGCAAATCATGCAGCAAATTAAAATGGACCTGCACCGTCAGGAGCTAGCCATTAACCCGGAAGCAAAACCTGAAGATGTGGCAGAGCCTGCGGATGATGTTAAAGAAGAATATAAAGGCATTGCCCTTCGCCGGGTTCGCCTAGGCCTTCTTCTTTCTGAAGTTGGTAGCAAAAATGACATTCAAGTTGGTCAGGACGAGATTACACGGGCTATTTCAGCCGAAGCGCGTAAATATCCTGGGCAAGAGCAGCAGGTTTTTGAATATTTCCAAAAAGATCCAAATGCCATGGCACAAATGAAAGCGCCGCTTTATGAAGAAAAAGTGGTCGATTTTATTTTTGAACTAGCCAAGATTACAGAGAAAAAAGTTTCATCTGATGAAATGTTAGCGATCATTGAAGCAGAAGATGATGACGCACCGGAAAAGAAACCGGCTGCGAAAAAATCGGCTAAGAAAAAAGCGGCTCCTAAAAAAGCGGCTCCTAAAAAGGCTGCTGCAAAAAAAGCTGACAAAAAGAAATAAAATTAATAAATTGATGAGAGTTTCGCTATAGTGTTGCTCTCATAATTAATTTTAATGAATATAAGGAAAGCTTAAATGAACGATATCATCGATACAACAATGAATAATCTGGTTCCAATGGTTGTTGAACAAACCAGTAGAGGTGAACGTTCATATGATATTTTCTCAAGGCTTTTAAAAGAACGCATTATATTTCTAACAGGGCAGGTCAATGATAGTGTTTCAGCTCTCATTACGGCTCAGCTTTTATTTCTTGAAGCAGAAAATCCAAAAAAAGATATCGCATTTTATATTAATTCACCGGGCGGCATTGTGACGTCTGGCCTCGGAATTTATGATACAATGCAATATATTCGTCCTAAAGTGACAACAATTTGTATTGGGCAGGCTTGTTCAATGGGCTCACTTCTACTTGCTGCTGGTGAACCGGGGCAACGTTATTCACTTCCAAACAGCCGCATTATGATCCACCAACCTTCGGGCGGCGCACAGGGACAGGCAACGGATATCGAAATTCAGGCAAAAGAAATCTTAAACCTAAGAAAACGCCTAAATGAAATTTACGTCAAACATACGGGCCAAAAACTTGCTGAAATTGAAAAAGCCATGGACCGGGATAATTTTATGTCACCTGAAGACGCCAAAAAATTCGGGTTGATTGACGAAATATATGCAAAACGTCCTGAAATTTCAGATGATGACTAAAAAAATGTTTTTTTTATGAAAAAAACATGCTTTTTTTATAATTGTTAATTAATTGTTTCCACATTGTAACGTATAAACATTTTATTATTGATATTTCTTCATAATATTTTAAGTTGGAATATATATTTTAGTAATAGCCTTTAAATATTATTGAGGGTAAATTAAGAATAAAATTAGGATATCTGACCTTATGTCTAAATCAAAATCTGGTGATAGTAAAAGTACTCTTTTTTGTTCATTTTGCGGCAAAAGCCAGCATGAAGTGAAAAAGCTTATCGCGGGGCCGACTGTTTTTATATGTGATGAATGCGTAGAGCTTTGCATGGATATTATCCGCGAAGAAAGCCAAACATCAGTTTCAAAATCAGATGACGGTGTTCCGTCACCCGCTGAAATATCAAAAGTTCTCGAAGATTATGTGATTGGTCAGGAACTAGCGAAGAAGGTTCTATCAGTCGCCGTTCATAATCACTATAAACGTCTTCACCATTCAACAAATAATGATGAAATTGAACTATCCAAATCTAACATACTTCTTGTTGGCCCAACTGGTTGTGGTAAAACGCTCCTTGCGCAAACACTTGCCCGTATCCTTGATGTACCATTTACAATGGCGGATGCTACTGCACTAACCGAAGCCGGTTATGTGGGTGAAGATGTTGAAAATATTATTTTAAAGCTTTTACAGGCGTCAGATTATAATGTGGAACGTGCCCAGCGCGGTATCGTTTATATTGATGAAGTTGATAAAATCAGCCGTAAGTCAGATAATCCGTCCATCACGCGCGACGTTTCCGGCGAAGGTGTGCAGCAAGCACTTCTTAAAATTATGGAAGGCACCGTTGCCAGTGTTCCCCCACAAGGTGGACGTAAACATCCGCAGCAAGAATTCCTGCAAGTTGATACAACGAATATACTCTTTATCTGCGGCGGCGCTTTTGCCGGTCTAGATAAATTGATTGCAAACAGAAACGAAGGTAAATCAATCGGTTTTGGTGCAAATGTTACAAGCGCAGAAGAGCATTCAATTGGCGATCTCCTTTTACAGGCAGAGCCTGAAGATTTGGTGAAATTTGGGCTTATACCTGAATTTATCGGTCGTTTGCCTGTACTCGCGACACTTACCGAACTTGATGAAGGCGCTCTAGTTGAGATACTCAGCCTGCCGAAAAATGCACTTGTGAAGCAATATCAACATCTATTCTCAATGGAAGAAGTGGACCTTCACTTTACCGATGATGCGCTGCTTGCTATTGCCAAGCGCGCGATTGGCCGCAAAACTGGTGCTCGTGGACTTCGTTCTATTATGGAAGATATCCTGCTTGATACTATGTTTGAACTTCCGGGACTTGATGGCGTACAGGAAGTTGTCATTAATGGTGAAGTCGTTGTCGGAAATGCCCAACCGCTTTATATTTATGCTGATAAAAAACAGGATGAAGCGGGCGCTGGGGCCTAATTTTAATTAAAATTAGTGAATGGCCTTGAATTCTTCTTAGTGCGACCTTAAATCAGGTAGTAGTAAAGTCGATTGTTATAATTATTTTTTTGGATGCCTCATGAGCAAAATTTATCCTGTATTACCCCTTAGAGACATAGTCGTTTTCCCGCATATGATTGTGCCATTGTTTGTCGGCCGTGAAAAATCGGTAAAGGCACTTGAGCAGGTTATGAATTCTGAAAAGAAAATACTGCTTGCCGCTCAAAAAGATGCCAATCTTGATGAACCGGATGTGGATGATATTTACCGTACTGGTACTCTCGCAACTGTGCTTCAACTTTTAAAACTTCCTGACGGAACTGTAAAAGTACTTGTCGAAGGCGTTGAGCGCATAAAAATCACTAATTTTGTTGGAACAGAAGACTTTTTTGAAGCCGAAACAGAAGATGTTGTTTGCGAACCAGCATCAGCCGAAGAAATAGAGGCCCTTAGCCGTTCTGTTATTGGGAAATTCAGCCAGTATGTGAAGCTGAATAAAAAAATTCCAGCTGAAGTTATGGAAACAACCAGTCAGATTGAAGATGAAAATAAGTTATCCGATGTTGTTGCGTCACACTTAAGTCTGAAAATTGCTGATAAACAACAGCTGCTTGAAAATAATAATATCGTTAATCGCTTAGAGAAAATTTATACCGTAATGGAAAGCGAAATTGGCGTAATGCAGGTGGAAAAGAAAATTCGCCGCCGTGTTAAAAGCCAAATGGAAAAAACTCAAAAAGAATATTATTTAAATGAGCAGTTAAAAGCTATTCAAAAAGAGCTTGGTGAAACCGAAGACGGCAAAGACGAAATATCCGAGCTCGAAGCTAAGATTAAAAAGACTAAACTTTCCAAAGAAGCTAAAGAAAAAGCTACGGGTGAGCTTAAGAAGCTTAAATCCATGAGCCCGATGTCTGCGGAATCTGCGGTAGTGAGAAACTATCTTGATTGGATACTCTCTATTCCTTGGAATAAAAGACGTACTATTAAAACGGATATCAATGAAGCGGAACGTATTCTAAATGAAGATCATTACGGTCTTGAAAAAGTTAAAGAACGCATTCTCGAATATCTTGCAGTGCAATCTCGCACCCAAAAAATTAAAGGACCTATACTTTGTTTGGTTGGACCTCCTGGTGTTGGCAAAACCTCGCTGGGTAAATCGGTTGCTAGAGCAACGGGACGTGAATATGTACGCTTTTCAGTTGGTGGCGTTCGTGACGAAGCGGAAATTCGCGGTCACAGAAGAACTTATATTGGTTCAATGCCAGGTAAAGTCATTCAAAGCATGAAAAAGGCAGGATCCAGCAATCCTATGTTCCTGCTTGATGAAATTGATAAGATGGGGTCAGATTTCCGTGGTGATCCGTCATCGGCACTACTCGAAGTTCTCGATCCTGAACAAAACAACAAATTTAACGACCATTATCTTGAAGTTGATTATGATCTTTCTGATGTAATGTTTATTACAACGGCAAATACACTAGATATGCCGGGACCACTTCTTGATCGGATGGAAATCATTCGTCTTTCTGGTTATACCGAAGATGAAAAAGTTGAAATAGCAAAACGTCATCTTATTAAGAAGCAAGTTGAAGATCATGGCCTTGAAGATAGTGAATGGTCAATTTCTGATACGGCGCTGTGTGATCTTATTCGTTATTATACCCGCGAGGCCGGTGTTCGTAATCTGGAACGTGAAATTGCTAACCTTATACGTAAGGCTACAAAACTAATTGTGACGGGCAAAACGAAAAAGGTTGCTGTTACAGTTAAAAACCTTGAGAAATTTGCCGGTGTTAGAAAGCATCGCTTTGGTGAAGTTTCTGATCAGAATTTGGTCGGCATTACAACCGGGCTTGCCTGGACCGAAGTTGGCGGCGTTATTCTTTCGATCGAAGCTATTGTATCGCGTGGCAAGGGTAAGGTTACGATAACTGGTAAACTCGGTGAAGTAATGCAGGAATCTATCAAGGCTGCACTTAGTTATGTCCGCTCAAAAGCGCCTGAATTTGGCATTCAGCCAAATGCGTTTGAGAGAAATGATATTCATATTCATGTACCGGAAGGGGCCACACCGAAAGACGGTCCGTCCGCTGGTGTCGCAATGATCACATCGCTGGTTTCTGTTCTAACGGGAATTCCGGTTAGAAATGATGTTGCTATGACTGGTGAAATCAGTCTGCGCGGTAAAGTTATGCCAATCGGTGGTCTTAAAGAAAAACTGCTTGCGGCTCACCGAAGCGGCATTAAGAAAGTTCTTATTCCTATTGAAAATGAAAAAGATCTGGTCGAAATTCCGGATAATGTGAAAAAAGGACTTAAAATTGTTCCAATGACCAAGGTCGATCAGGTGCTCGAAAATGCTCTTGCTTCACCTATCATTCCACTTAATGAAGATGAAATAGAGGGAATCACCTCGCATAACAACGGTGAAAGTGATTCCAATTATAAAGATCATTTGCATCATTAACGAAAAAACGGACTAAAATTGGCAAAATATTTTGTCGAAAAGTTGAATAATAACACCTAAAAAACACTCTATTGTTTAATATGAGTGTTTTTTTGTGGGAAAAATCTTTTTGTTTCAATGTCAAGTAAACTTTCTTTAAAAAAACCGCAGTTTTGTGAGGTTTTCCCTTTGACGAATTTAATTTCTATGTCTAAGATGCTTCAACTTTCGATCACATCTGATGATAAAGTTAACCTTAAATTTTCTAATTTTATATAAAGGGGAAGATAATGAACAAAAACGAACTAATTAATAGTGTTGCAGATGCAGCAGGTCTTTCAAAAGCAGATGCAGCGCAAGCTGTTGACGGCGTATTCAACACAATCATGAATACTCTTGCTGGCGGCGACGAAGTACGCTTCGTTGGTTTTGGTACTTTCAGTGTAGCACAGCGTGCTGCTTCTGTTGGCCGTAACCCACGTACAGGTGAAAAAATTCAAATTCCAGCTTCTAAGCAACCTAAATTTAAAGCAGGTAAAGCTCTTAAAGACGCTGTGAATAAGTAATATTTAAAAATATTTAAAAGCGGTTGGTAATTATTTTTACCAACCGCTTTTTTAATGCTTTACATATCCGCGGTGAAACTGTAGATATGCACCCACGCTTCAAAAGTGAGGCGTGGTTTTATATAAAGTGAGGGCGATTAGCTCAGTTGGTAGAGCGCTTCGTTTACACCGAAGATGTCGGGAGTTCGAGTCTCTCATCGCCCACCATTTTAATTAAAAACATAAGACGCTGGAATGGTTTTTGACAGTGATTCGTGAAAACGAATAAACAATTAAAAAGCCGCTTGACTTGATGATGGCAATAGCCTAAATCAGGTGAAAATGTATTGAGGGGGTGTAGCTCAGTTGGTTAGAGCGCT
>JABJKT010000064.1 GCA_018660225.1 Kordiimonadaceae bacterium | reverse complement strand
AATATGTTTATATGAATAATTGCTACTATAGATTTAAAGTATTTATAGTTGTTGTTACTATAGGCGTGACGGAAAAAGTACGTTTGTTTAATATATTTAGTAATTGATGATATTTATATTGTCAAAGTTAAAGAAAGTGAGGGCGCGATGCTGCTTGATTTCAAAAATAGGGGAAATGTGCAGTTAGAAGGCGAAAAGCTTCGGCTTTCTATTTCATTGATGAATAGTGTTTATTTTGCGCTTAAAAATCTTATTTCCATTAAGAAAAATTATTTCGGTAAGTTAAATGAGGACCCGTGTCAAAGGGTGCGTTCAGTGCCGCTGGTTTGTAGTTATGATTATCATATTGAAGATGATATTGAAGATTTAGATTTTATAACCATTGTTGATAACATTGCTGACAAAAGTGAAAATGACTGGAGCTATTTACCTGTCATATCCAATATGGTTAGTGATTATAATATTCTGATCAATTTATGGACCCTTAGAAATAAGTATCTGGAGAAATTTTCTGATCAGTTTGATCAGGGTGCAACATATGAAGAGATAATGGATAGTGATAAATCGCTTGATTATATCCATCTGATAGACCTAACCGAAATGGTAATTCGCTTTACGGATAGCCAAATTTTGCTGCTGATTGACTTTCTTAAGAATTTCCCGACTGTTGCGGAAGAATTCATTAGCTTAGTGGCACTCAGACAATTTGGTAGGGTCGCAATTGAAGGTGTTTTCATCTCAGAAAATGAAATTTTTGAAGAAACTATTTCGGTCAATATATCGAAGCTAAGGTATATTATGAAGCAAAGTGAGCTTGAGCTGGAAAATCTTTATCACTAATCAATGATCTTGCTGAATGTTTGACTTGTCCTGAGGCGTAAATAATCCTAAAGTTAGAAAAAATTTAGAGCAGGATGATTTATGTATAAACCCGGACCAAAAAATTTAATCACAGATGTAGAAGGTATTCGTGTTGGTCAGTCCACTGATGATGATGTCAGAACGGGAACAACCCTGCTTCTTTGCGAAAAATCAGTGACGGGCGGCGTTGATGTGCGTGGCGGCGGACCAGGTCTTCGTGATGTGGAAGTACTTAGTCCTGAAAATCTTGTCGGACGTGCTGATGCCGTTGTTCTATCGGGCGGTAGTGTCTTTGGCCTTGCTGCAGGGGACGGTATCGCTAAAGCGTTATCAAAACAGGATATTGGACTTAAATTTGTGCCAGATATGCCTGCTGTTCCAATTGTGGTCGGGGCGATATTATTTGATCTTATTAATGGTGGCAATAAAGACTGGGATATGGATCCGCCTTATCATGACCTTGGACTTGCAGCACTCGAAGATGCGCAAAATAATGAAGATGGCACTTTCGAGCTGGGTAATGCTGGTGCAGGACTTGGCGCGCGCGCCGGCAACAAAGAAGGTGGCATTGGATCAACTTCGCTGGATATGGGCGACGGGCTTATGGTCGGTGCGCTTGTTGCGGTAAATAGTGTTGGTAGTGTTTATATGCCGGACGGAAAGACATTTTGGGCACAGCCATTTGCTATTGGTGATGAACTGGGCGGACAAAAAGCTAATCCGCAGCAGATGGCGGCTATTCAACCAATGCCGGACGATAGTAAGTTTGGCGGAATGAGCCCAGGTGCTAATACGACGATCGGTATTATCGCCACGTCAGCAAAATTAACGCCAGCCGAATGTAAGCGTGTCGCTATGATGGCTCATGATGGTTTTGCCCGTGCTATTCGCCCGGTACATACGCCGTCTGATGGCGATACTATTTTCTGTATTTCCGGCGGCACAAAAGAAATTACCGATGGCCCAAGACGGTCACGTGAACTTGGTGAAATTGGAGCCGCTGGGGCCGATTGTATGGCCCGTGCTATTGCGCGCGGTGTTTATGAAGCGCAGTCATAAGTTATAATCCGCTAATGGGAAAATAAAATCGGGATTTGCTGATTAGTGAAGAGTGTTTTTGTAACACCGCCAAAAATAACTTCTAATAGTCGTTTATGACCCCATGCACCGGCAACGATTAAATTGACATCTTTTTCCTTTGCTATTGTTAGCAGACGTGCGGCGCGGTCAAATTGTTCTTCTTCTTCAAGTCCAATGGCCTTTACCCCTTCTCGGTTTAACATTGTGCATATATCGTCGGTTGGGCAGGGTTGTTTTCTGCTCTCTGTAATGGAAACGACGATTACTTCTTTAGCTTCCAGTAAAAATGGCATGGCGTCTTGCACGGCGCGGGCTGATTCAGCACTGGCATCCCATGCGACGAGTATTTTTTCACCTATATTTTCTTCAAGACCGCTTGCAGGAACCGCAAGTACTGGCAGCGAACTTTCCATCATAAAGCGCGCCATAGACCCCATTACGTCTGTATATGTATCTTCGCCCTGACTAATTACGGTTAAGTTGCAGGATCTTGACGTAAGTTTTAAGGTGCGCATGAAATCGCCTTCTTCTTCGCACCATTCAAAATCATTATAATTTTTTTTCATGGTATCAAGAAAGTTTTTCTTTTGTTCAAAGGCTTTTTGTTTCTGGGTTTCCCAAATTTGGGTGTATAATTCATAAGGATAATATGCGTACGGCGTCATATGTTCCAAAGATTTCAACGTTGGTACTACATGAAGACCTTTAATATGAGAATGGAATTTCTCGCCAAGTTTAATGGCCGAGTTAATTCTTGTTTCAACTTCTTCATCACTACCAATAGGAATTAAAATAGTTTTATACAATTTTTTGCCTCCAGAATTGTGTTTTTGCCCAAATACCTTTATCTTATCTATTAAGCTACATTCTTTGGAAATTATTAAAATTGATATCGATCAATTAATAAGCTTTTGATAAAACTGTAAATATAGTTAATATGGCGTAATGTTGGCTCACAACGAATTCAAAAAAAATAGGTAATATGAACACTATAAAAAAGATATTGATCGCAAACCGTGGCGAAATAGCTATTCGGATCATGCGAGCGGCAACTGAACTTGGCATAAAGACAGTTGCTATTTATTCACACGAAGACAGATTAGCTCTGCACCGCTTTAAAGCGGATGAAAGTTATTTGGTGGGCGAGGGAACCCTGACCGTATCCTGATTGGGTTGCTCGGGAACTAGGGCAATGATGCTTCCGTTTGCGCCTATGCCCGGAACTCCGTGGGAATATGTTGTCTGTGTGATATAATCAAGGCGTAAAAGTTCTTGATTGAAAACCTGTTGTTGTTCAAGGATGCCTTTGCTCCTCATGCCTTTTATGATTATTTTATCATCCGTATTATAGCCCAGGTCCAAATTGACCATATGTGACATTTGGGAGTAAATAATAATGGTTGATGCCACCAGTGAGATCGTGATTGAAAACTGCAACACGACTAGAAAATTTCCGGATAGTACGTTAGCAACTGTTTTTGATGCCCGGTT
>JABJKT010000063.1 GCA_018660225.1 Kordiimonadaceae bacterium | reverse complement strand
GTCTCGGGCGGCCGGTCGGCCTTGCCTTCGCCCTCATATGAGGGCTTCGGATTGGATCATAAATATTTACAATACACCTCGTCATTCGCCGACTTGATCGGCGAATCCATTCGGGGAGTTGTTGTAATTATCTGGTTCTGAATGGACTCGCCGATCAAGTCGGCGAGTGACGAATGGCGATCAAAGTAGCCAAATACACTTGAAATATATTTCTCTATAAAGCAACAGCTTATCTGAAATCAGGCTTTTAGCGCCTGCGTGGCTTCGTTTGAGCGTAACTCGTTCCCTGCCTTCGTTTTAAGCCAGTAATCAGGTTTAACGAAATACATTAAAATAGCCGCAATAATGGAAAGGCATATAAGCGTGATAAATCCATATGTATAACTGCCGTAAGTATCATAGATCATACCCATAAAACGCGGGCCGCCGGAAAGGCCAAAACCATATACCATCGTAAATATGGCAATTTTTTTACCAATGCCCCATGCACCGTAGCAATGTTTTGTTGCAACTGGCACATCAACCACCAAACCACCGTGGGCAGTCCCCTTAATGGCCAGGCAAACCATCATGCTAACAAAGCCTTCGACGGGAAATAAAAGCAGTACGGCAAAGCCCAAAAGAATATAGGTAAATGCTATGCCCTTGGTTGAGGTTTTATCATAAAGCCTGCCAAAGCCAACTTTTGCTGCAGCGGCAATGATAGCCATAATTGTAGCCCCAGTCCTGACCATAGTAATATCAAGCCCAAGGTCATTGCTCATATAAAGCACATAATGCTGAGCAACGCCCATATCGACCATCGCAATCAGCGGAAGGCCAATGACGATAAGCCAGAAATTTCTGCCCTTTAGAAAATCATTAATCGATACTGCGTCGTCAGGTTTTGTGGTCGTTTTTAAGGATGTTGCTTTTTCCACGCTACCGCCGATTTCTTCCCTCACTGAAAAAATATAAAACGGCAGCGCTACAAACCAAATACCCATACTTAATATGGCAATCGCTTCGCGCCAGCCATAAGCGTCTTTTAAAAAGCCAAACAAGAAAGGTGTAGCTGCGCCAGCCAAACTGGTCCCAACCAGTGCGAGGCCAAGAGCAGTACCCATATTACCTTCGAACATCCGGCCAAGTAATGTTTTGGTGGATATCATAATTCCCAGTGACGACAGCCCGAGAAACCCGCCGAGCATCATGTAAAAATTATGTGCCGAAATGCCCGCAACCCCTGCCGGCGTTAATAGCGTAAAGGATAGCATGGCACTGCCACCAATGAGGCAAGCCAATATAGTTATTTTACGAGGACCAAACTTATCAACTGCCCAACCGATCAAAATGGCACAGAGTGCCCCGACAAGGAATTTAACCGAGATAACATCAGTTGCCTGAGCGCGGCTCCAGTCAAATTCGGCTATCACTTCGCGATAAATCCACGGAAACATAAAGGTAGGAACACCAAACATGAAAAATAGACAAAGTCCGGCCGCTAAAATAATCCGCCAGTTGTCTTTGATGTCCTGCATTCCTTCTTCATTCGAGGCCAATGCCATGTTATTTCTCCCTGTTTTTATCCTTATCAAATATAATCGGACTGTTTTTATCGTCGCGGGCTTCTCGCGCTACTTTAATATATGGACCGCCAAAATCCTCTGCGTCATAAGGAATATTATCGAAGGCTTCCGTATTAAGGCTGTCTTTTTCATCTATCATTTTTAGCATACCATCGGCGTCTTTGGCATCCTTGATCGATTTTGACATTTCTTTATAACTTGAACGAAGGTCCGGTGCCCGCGCCGTAAGTGGGCAGACAGAAAGGCAAATTTTACAGCCATATAACCGTGAAAAATAAGGTTGGCATTTATCACTATCCACATGCCAGCGGGTGACGCCTGCCACTTCCCTTTTTTCCGGCGTAATTGCTCCGCCAGGACAAAACCGTTCGCAAATGCCACACTTTTGGCAAATCTCGTCCATGCCATAATCCTGAACACCATCTATATCCAGTGGCATATCCGTTGATACAGCAGATAATCTGAATGAACTGCCTAGTTCCGGCGACACTAAACTTCCATGTTTTGCCACTTCACCAAGTCCAGCAAGGTAGCCGTAGGCAGGAAGTGGGAAATCACCCGCGTTTGGATGGGTTCTGGCTTCAAATCCCATGGAGCCGATGCGCTGCGCTAGTCGCACACCTATTTCATCAAGCTCAAAATAAACACGGTGTACTTCTTCCTGACTTTCCGCACCAATATCAACCATCAGGTCATATTTCATGGCCATGCCAAAAATAATAACCGTCTTATGATCCTGAATTTTAGCGTCTTGATACATAATGCTCGGGGTATATTTGGCAATACCAACAACCTCAGCGCCAAGGTCTTTAGTCATTTCCTTAATCAGATCACTATTTACCCACTGATCACGGGTTGGCAGAGCACGGGGATTAACTTCCGCGTCGCGCATGGCCGACAGCACTTTGGTACGCATAAAAAAGTACCATTTGGCTTTTGGTGTAAGTCGTTCCTGAAATAATGGAGAATAGGGGTTGTTACCGTTTGTACGGCGAACAATCCTTCTTGATTTATCATAATCAATTTTACCCATATTTCTTTCCTGATTATAGTATTATAACGCGTCCGGTTGGTTCTCCGGCACGGCATCTTTAAAAGCATCCAGCGCCAAGCAGGCGTCATTAATGCGCATAATTGTCGGATATTTTGATAAGTCACATTCAAAACGTTGAGCGTTATATATCTGCGGAATAAGGAAGCAATCTGCAAATCCCGGTTTATCGCCGTGGCAGAATGTACCAGTCTCAGATTCTGAGCTAAGTTTTTTCTCAAGCGCGGTGAATTCAATCGCCACCCAGTGGCGATACCATGTGTTCACGCCGTCCTGATCCAGGTCCAGATCATTTTTCAGATACTGCAAAACGCGCAAATTGTTGAGCGGATGAATTTCACAGGCAATGGCATAAGCGATTGACTGAACTCTTGCCCGCTCATCCGCATCCAGTGGAAGCAATCTATTTTCTTCTTTTAGATGATCAAGATATTCAATAATGGTCAGAGACTGTGTAATTACCTTGCCATCCAGCTCAAGTGCAGGCACCAGACCTTGTGGATTCTTAGAGATGAACTCTTCCACTTTATGTCCTTTTTTGCCCAGCACATAATTTTGCTGAACATGTTCTATGGCTTTTAAATTTAGCGCAATACGCACCCGGTAAGAGGCTGAGCTGCGCCAAAATCCATGTAATATGATATTAGACAATTTTCGTTTCCAAACTTGTAAGTCCGTCAACACCAACTTTAATAACGTCACCTTTAACTACGGGGCCAACGCCTTCTGGTGTTCCTGTATAAATTAAATCACCCGTCTCTAGGGTAAAGAGTGTTGAAAGGTTCGCGATCACTTCTGCCACTGACCAGATCAGCTTATTAACGTCGCTGTCTTGTTTGATCTCGTCGTTAACAGAAAGCCAGATACGCGCATTTTCAATATGGCCGACTTGATCCACCGTATGAATTTCGGCGCATGGCGCGGAATTATCAAATGCTTTACCCACGTCCCACGGGCGTCCTTTTTTCTTTGCCTCTCCTTGAAGATCACGGCGCGTCAGGTCATTACCAACCGCATAACCATATACATGATCAAGGGCATCTTCCACGCTGACATTAGTACAGCTTTTATTTATCGCAACCACAAGCTCTGCTTCAAAATGGTAATTTTCAGTCAGTGTGGGATATGGAACATCAGCGCCATTTTCAACAATAGCATCTCTTGGCTTGGTGAAATAAAATGGCACTTCCCGGTCAGGGTCATGTCCCATTTCGCGGGCATGGGCGGCGTAGTTGCGTCCCACACAATAAATCCGACGAACCGGAAAACGGTCATCAGAACCGTGAACGGCAACACTTGTAACTTCGGGTGGCTCAACAACGTAACCCATGACTTAAACTCCTGATTTTATTATATAATTTAAACTTATCTATCTATTTCCGCGATCTTGGCGCCATAACCCGAGAGCCTGCTGTACAGGACGATCAGAATAGCTGAACAAAACGCATTCGTCATTTGCAAAATGCTGATGATGATACCAGCTAGGAACAACAAATGTATCGTTTGGCCCCCATTCAAACATTTCATCACCAATCTTCGTTTTTCCGTGCCCCTCAACCACCGAATAAACGGTCGCGTCGGTTGACCTATATGAGGCGGTTTCAAATCCTTTAGGAAGAAGCTGCATAAAAGCCCCCATCGTCGGGAAAACCGATTTTCCATCAACAGGATTTACATACATAAGCCGAAGCCCATGACACGGATCCCATTCGTCAGTTTGCTTCATTTTATCAAGCACTTTTCTGGTTCGCGAGTAAGGATATTTCATAACTGGTGAGGTGAGCGTATTTGGTACAAAGTCAACGGGCATCAATCCGGACCCGTAACGAGCTTCACTATCACCATCGTCTATTACATGAGGATGCTGATCTTCTGAATGATGTTCCATGAACGAGGCATCGAGAAACTGAACGATTGGGATATCAAGCCCGTCAAGCCAAAAAGTCGGCTGATCACTTTCATTTCCATGATCATGCCAGCGCCCGTTGGGGGTCAATATCAAATCCCCCTTGCTCATATAGGATTTCTCACCTTCAACGGCGGTAAAGGCACCCTCGCCTTCAATGATGAAGCGAAAGGCGGACTGTGAATGTTTATGAGCCGGGGCAATTTCACCGGGCATAATCAGCTGAATACCGGCATAAAGCGATGTGGTTATCTTGCTCTCGCCCGGCATACCGGGATTTTCAAGTATAAGCACCCGCCGTTCGGCTTCCTTGGCGGTAAGAAGACTTCCCGCTTCTAAAAGAACCGGCCTGATGGTCGAATATTTCCAAAGAGTTGGCTGACAAGGGCTTTTCGGTTCAGGCGTGACAAGTTTACCCAGCACATCCCAAAGCGGCACAAGATTATCAGGACTGATTTTATCAGTATACTGCGCTAATTTTTCTGTTTTAGCCTTATCCACTTTAATCAGTCCTCGGTTTCAGTTTTATAAATTAAACACTTTAACGGCGTTATCGGTATATATCATCTTTTTATCCGCGTCCGATAGCCATTCAAAGCCGTCAATTATCGGCTTGATATCATCAAAAGGCCTTCCAGTATCAGGATTTTCTTTTGATCCCACACCGGGACATTCTTCACCGAACAGTAAGCTACCCGCGCCAATTTCCTTAATCAGCAGCTCAAGCGCCGCTTCGGAATAAAGCACCGTATCAAAATAAAGCTTCTTCACTTTTTCACGGAACCGCATCCCCTTACCGCGCATGGAGCCGCTATCAAAACGCCCCATTTGATAAGGAATCGCTCCGCCGCCGTGCGAGCATATTATTTTAAGATCAGGAAAATCTTCGTAAACTTTTGACTTAAGAATACTGCTCACCGCAATCGTTTCTTCATTAATGAAATGAAGCGAATAAGGCGTACGTTCAGAGCGCGAACCGGAGCTGTGAATATGGGCCGGAACATCAAGTTCACACAGCCTTTCATAAAGCGGGTACCAGTATTTATCACCAAGTCCCGGTGCTTCCTCTGCACCATTTTCATAGGGATCAGGATTAAGCAGACAGCCTTTAAAACCAAGCTCGGTCACGCAGCGGTTAAGCTCTGGTATAACGTCTTTAATATCACGCCCGGCCACTTGTGGCAGTCCGGCGACACCGATGAAAGTTTCAGGATACATCTGGGTCTGGCGGTAAATCACGTTATTCACTTCTTCATGCAGCCAGTCGATAATTTTGGCAGGACTTTCCGAATGCATCATCTGAAACGGGCGCGGTGAAATACACTGCATATCAATACCGTTATGCTTTAAATAAGGAAGATGACCATATTTGCCCATTTGCGGCGTATTAAGCGCATCAACCATTTCATCATCGGAAATGACCACCTTGCCGCGACCGTGCGCGCCTCTATGTGCAAGTAGTGTTGCTTTATATGCCCAAAGTTTTGCTGGTGCGCTTACATGCGCATGACAATCTATTATCATCCCTGATCCTTTCGTTAAACCCGTTATATAATTAATTTATAATAGCAGTTTATAAGTGTTATTGTAATAGCAATAATTAAAAGTTGGAGTCAAGCTTGTAATTTCAAATTCAGCTGTTATTATCATAATAGTAATTCACGTTTATATTAAGGTATAAAAAATGGATAGAAGAAAATTTCTCGCTTCCGTTGGCGGCGCTGGTGCCCTTGCAGCAATGAGCGCTACTGAAAAAGTTGACGCGCTAGAGCAGGCCATGAACCAGGAACTTGACACCCGGGTCGTCAAGCCCGGCATATGCACGACTTATGGTAAGGAGCCCCGCACACCGGGCAATCCGGACGCCAAATATTTCCATATGGGCCATGATCCGCGCTTACCGCTTATGTCAGGTAAACCAACACTTGTTGAATTTTTTGAAAAGCGTCTGGCCCCGGCCAATCATCTTCTTCAAAGTGGCGCGCTTGCCCTGCGGTCAGGCCTACCTGAAACAACCGTGCTGGCTTGTCTGCTGCATGATATTGGTGGCGGTGCGCTGCTTCGCACCGATCATGGTTACTGGGGTGCGCAGCTCGTGGAACCTTACGTGGACGAAGAAGTTAGTTGGTCAATTAGACATCATCAGGCGCTGCGTTACTTCGCCGATGAAGATATGGGATACCCGTATCCGGAAGCCTATATCAGATATTTCGGTGAAGATTTTAGCCCGGAACCTTATATCCATGAAGCGGCAGCTTACGCCAAAACCCATAAATGGTATAAAACCGCGCGTCAAATTTGCATCAATGATGTTTATGCGTTTGATCCCAATGTTGAAGTATCGCTTGATATGTTTTACGGTATCATTGAAAGAAACTTCAAGCAGCCCGAGCAGGGCTTAGGATATGATGGCAGCCCGTCAGCCCATATGTGGCGTTCAATCATCTTTCCGAGTAATTTCTTGTAATAAATAATAAATAAAGATCAGAATATAGGAGTAAATTATGGACCGTCGGAAATTTTTAGCATCAGTTGGTGGTGCTTCGGCCCTCGCCGTCATGTCAGCGTCGCAAAAAGCAGATGCCCTAGAGCAAGCCATGAGCGCGGAGCTTGAAACCAGAGTGGTTAAATCGCCGATCTGTAATAATTATGGCTTCGGTCAGCCGCCAGTTGTCAGGGGCGGAAAGCTTACTAAATATTTCCATATGGGTCATGACCCGCGCCTGCCGCTTATGTCTGATAAACCGACACTGGTTGAGTTTTTTGATAAGCGTCTTGGCTCCGTTCAACATTTACTTCAAAGCGCACGGCTTGCCAAAATTAACGGCTTACCGGAAAAAATGGTTCTCGCTTGTTTGCTGCATGATATTGGCGTTGGTGGTTTGCTTCGCACCGACCACGGTTTTTGGGGTGCGCAGCTGATTGAACCATATGTCGACGAAGAAGTAACATGGGCCATTAGACATCACCAATCACTCCGTTTTTATGCCGATGAAGATGTGGGCTACCCGTATCCGGAAGCGTATATTCGTTTCTTTGGCCCTGATTTTGTACCAGAAGAATATATCCGTCAAGACGCCGAATATGCGAGGAACCACAAATGGTATATGTCCGCCCGTCAAATTTGCATCAATGATGTTTATTCGTTTGACCCAAATGTAACCGTTGAAATCGGTGATTTCGAAGACATTATCGGCCGCAATTTCAAACAACCGGCCGAGGGCCTCGGCTATGATAAAAGCCCATCGGCCCATATGTGGCGTTCGATAATTTTCCCTAATAACTTCCTGTAGAAGTATTATTCAGTGAAGCTTTTAGAACCTTATTTCACCGGAACAACCAAGCCGGCGCTGTTTTATTATGGCTGGATGGTTGTTGCGGCGTCTTTCATTTGCCATATGTTTATTTTCGGCATCCCGACCGTTATGCTACCGCTTATCTATGGCCCCATGGGGGAGCAGTTCGGCTGGAGCCGTGGTGACGTTGTGATCTTAGCGAGCGCTAAATTTACCGCGGGTGCCGTTGCCGCCTTTTTCGTCGGTCAGTTTATCCAGCGCTACGGCGTAAAGCTAACCGCATTTCTCTCAAGTCTCATTGTTGGCTTTACTATGATCGGCTTTCTACTAATCACCGAACTCTGGCACCTCACCGTTATCGGTAGCTTGCTCGGTGTCGGCTCGATCAGCCTCGTGATCTGCGTTAAAGTGATTGTCTCACGCTGGTTTGAAGGACGGCTCGGCCTAGCATTAGGTCTAGCATTACTCGGCAGCGCCGCCGCAGGATCATTGCTCACTTTCGTGCTTGAACCGCTGATTGAAGGCTATGGCTGGCGCATGGCGGTGGCGATCCTCAGCGCCGGAGTGTGGTTCATTGCCCTTCCGGTCTTTATGCTGATCGCCCGCGAACACCCTGAAGAAATGGGCCTAAAAACCGACGGCATAGACACCGACCCGGGCAAAATAAAACGCGAAATGCCAGATCACTTTATGGATTTCGCCGCGATTGTGCGCGGAAAAACATTCATCGCCATGAGCATCGGTATATTCCTGATCGGCTTCGTTGACCAAGGCATGCTGCAACATACCGTCGAATATATCGACAAAGAAGCCGGCTTAGGGCGCGACCTCGCGCGTTACGGCTTCAGCCTCGTTTTTACCATCAGCATTTTCGGCAAAATCGGCTTCGGCTGGCTGTTCGATAAGCTCGCCATAAAAGGCGTAATGATCTGCTACATCATGATCGGTATTGGCGTATTGCTTGCTTTCCCGATCGGCGGGTTTGAGACTTTACTCGCATTTTGTGTCGCGCGAGGACTTTCGCATGGTGGCACGATTGTTGATGTGCCTTATCTGGCGAGACAAGCTTATGGTCCGGCGTTATTGCCGCGGACTATTGGGACTCTCACCATGATCCTATCCTGCGGGTTTGCGCTTGGGCCTTATGTTATGGGGCGGATGTATGATAGTACGGGGAGTTATGATAGCGCGTTTTATCTTTGTATGGTGATGGCGGGGGTTGCGACGGTGTCGTTGATGTTTGTGCGTCCGGCGTATCGGGAGTGGCTCAGGGAGCAGGCCCCACAATAAACATCGCCCCCCTCGTCATGCTGAACTTGATTCAGCATCCATGTTCCATCACGGTTAATCTATCCATTTATAGATGGACTCTGAATCAAGTTCAGAGTGACGAGGGGGAACTCATCACCAATTATGATCCAATCCGCCGCCCTCATATGAGGGCGAAGGCAAGGCCAAGCGGCCGCCCGAGCCAATGCGCGCTTCCAGTTTTTTATTTAGGGGGGGAACTATCGTTCGCTACTCGCTCACTACTTGAGCTCCCCCCGCGCTCGCGCGCTCCCCCCTCGGGGATCATAAATGGGCTGTGTGGGGAAAT
>JABJKT010000009.1 GCA_018660225.1 Kordiimonadaceae bacterium | reverse complement strand
TTCTCCACCACAATCAATCGGAAGTATACCGCATCATGACCGGTTCCGGCACGCTTGCTATAGGATCAAAAATGATCGATGTAATAGAGCTTCCCGCCGATGGCCATGTGGTTCAAAATCTCGTAGGGCCAAGTGATTTTGGCAAAATAGTCGATGTGGAAAACAGCCAACACGTAACCACAGGCGATATCGTCATTATCCCGGCGGGCATCGCCCACGGCTTTAGTGAAATAACAGAAGCAATAGATTATATGGTCGTTCGGATTGATCCAGATAAACTCGTTAATTTAAAATAACCAAAAAATATGGGAGAGAAAAAATGCGAATTCTCATCGCACTGACACTGATACTTATGCCTTTCGGCTTTACCGCTTCCGCGCAGGATAGTGAAAAAATAGCGGCATTAAAGGCCGAAGTTACTCAAAAAGTTGACGATAACAAAAAAATGGTTCAGGAAATTGTTGATAGCCTGTTCAGTTTTTCCGAGCTTGGCTTTCAGGAATATGAAACCCAACGTTATGTTGGCGATCTGCTTGAAAAAAATGACTTTGAAGTAACAAAAGATGTCGCAGGACTTCCCTCCGGCTGGTGGGCAACATGGGGCAATGGTGGTCCGGTGATCGCCCTTGGTACTGATGTCGACGGCATCCCAAAAGCCTCACAAAAACCCGGCGTTGCTTATAAAGACCCGCTCATCGAAGGCGCGCCCGGTCACGGCGAAGGTCATAATTCCGGCATGGCGGTACTGATCACTGCCGCGCTCGCCCTTCAGGAAGTGATGGAACGGGATAATATTCCGGGCACCATCGTTATCTGGCCCGGCATTGCCGAAGAACTACTGGCCGGTAAAGCCTTTTTTACCCGCGAAGGATTATTTAATGACGTCGATGCGGTTCTGTTTGTTCATGTGGGAAGCTCGCTTGCCGTATCATGGGGCAAAGCCCGCGGTACTGGTCTTATTTCCGTTGAATATACATTTAAAGGGGAAAGCTCCCATAGTGCCGGTGCACCGTGGCGCGGCAAAAGCGCTCTTGACGGTGTTGAGCTGATGAATGCGGGCTGGAATGCGCGCCGTGAGCATCTTCATCCACTACAAAGATCACATTATATAATTTCTGACGGTGGTGATCAGCCCAATGTGGTGCCACAAACCGCATCCGTGTGGTACTACATCCGCGAAATGACCGCAGAAAATATCTTAGAGAATTACGAAAAGCTTAATAAAACGGCTGATGGTGCCGCCCTTATGACCAATACGACGGTTTCCCACCGCGTGGTAGGTGGTGCATGGCCACGTCATTATAACAAACCAATGGCCGAAGCCGTTAATGAAAATATGAACGCTGTCGGCATGCCTGACTGGGACGAGAAAGACCAAGTATTTGCAAAAGCCGTTCAGGTGCTGGCCGATACGGAACAAAAAGGTCTTGATACGGAAATCGCTGGTGTAAGAGCCCCGTCTGAATTTCCGGTTAGCGGCGGTTCTGACGACATTGGTGATATTTCATGGCTGGTACCGACCATCACACTAAATTATCCAGCAAATGTCGGAAATCTGGGCGGTCACAACTGGCGTAACACCATCGCCATGGCCACACCGGTTGCCCATAAAGGTTCACTGGTTGGCGCAAAAGTAATAGCCCAGACCATGGTTGATTTATTCTTAAATCCTGAGCTTATGGATGAAGCCCATGAATATTTTAATGACGTTCAGCTGGTTGACACAACTTACGTGCCTTTCATAAGTGCAACGGAAAAACCGGCGATCGAAAAGAATGTCGATATCATGGCCAAGTTTAAACCACAGCTTAAAGAGCTATATTATGACGCGGACAAATATGACACCTATCTTGAGCAGCTCGGCATTACTTATCCGACACTACCGGAATAAAAAGGGGAAACGACCATGCGTATAATTATCGCATTACTACTGCTGTTAAGCCCGGTTGGGTTTGCGGCGGTCGCACAGGATGATGCAAATATTTCTGCAATGAAGGACGAGGTTAGTAAACTGGTTGAGCAAAACAGTAAACTTTCACAGGAAATTATTGATAGCCTGTTTAGTTTTTCCGAACTTGCTTTTCAGGAATATGAAACCCAGCGTTATATAAGTGAAATTCTGGAAAAAAATGACTTTGATGTGAAAAAAGATGTGGCGGGGCTGCCGTCCGGCTGGTGGGCCACATGGGGTTCCGGTCATCCGGTAATTGCGCTTGGCACCGACGTTGACGGTATTCCAAAATCGTCACAAAAACCGGGCGTTGCTTATAAAGATCCGCTTATAGAAGGCGCGCCGGGTCACGGTGAAGGACATAATTCCGGCATGGCGCTTCAGATCACAGCGGCGCTTGCCTTGCAAGAAGTCATGAAACGGGACAATATTTCCGGCACCATCGTTATCTGGCCGGGCATCGCCGAAGAGCTGGTCGCCGGCAAAGCGTTCCTCACCCGCGAAGGATATTTTGATGACGTTGATGTTACCCTTTTCACCCACGTATCTAGCAATCTTGAAGTTAATTGGGGCATAACGGATGGCACCGGGCTGATATCCGTTGAATATACTTTTAAAGGGGAAAGCTCCCATAGTGCCGGTGCACCGTGGCGCGGTAAAAGTGCCCTTGACGGCGTTGAGCTGATGAATGCGGGCTGGAACGCGCGGCGCGAACATCTTCACCCACTGCAAAGGTCCCATTATGTAATCACCGACGGTGGTGATCAGCCAAATGTGGTGCCACAAACCGCATCGGTCTGGTATTATATCCGCGAAATGACCGCTGAAAATATATTAGAGAATTATGACAAGCTAAATAAAACGGCTGAGGGTGCCGCGCTTATGACCAACACCACCGTTAGCCACCGTGTAGTCGGCGGTGCATGGCCGCGCCATTATAACAGGCCAATTGCCGAAGCGACCCAGGTTAATATTGAAGCGGTCGGCATGCCTGACTGGGACGAGAAAGATCAGATTTTTGCGAGGGCCGTTCAAAAGCTTGCCGGCAATGAACAAACCGGCCTTTTAACTGAAGTAAATGAGATTAAAACACCGTCCGAAAATCCGGTCAGTGGTGGTTCCGATGATATAGGTGATATTTCATGGTTAGTGCCAACGATTACTTTGCTCTATCCGGCTAATATTGCTGATCTTGGCGGTCATAACTGGCGCAACACCATCGCTATGGCGACGCCAGTTGCCCATAAGGGAACACAGGCCGGTGCCAAGGTTATGGCCCGCACTATGGTTGATCTATTGATGAAACCGGAGCTGATCCGTGATGCCAAAAAATATTTCAATGAAGTGCAGCTAAAAGACACCACCTATGTGCCCTTTATCAGCGCCACTGAAAAACCGGCGATAGAAAAAAATGTCGATATCATGGCCAAGTTTAAACCACAGCTTAAAGAACTTTATTATGACGCGGGTAAATATGACACCTATATGGAACAGCTCGGCATAACCTATCCAACTTTACCGGAAGAATAATATATCCAGAAGAATAATATATAAAGGGCGGTTTTAGGACTGCCCTTTTTTTAATCTGCTATTTATGAAATATAAGCCCCCGCCCAGAATTATAAAGCCTGATAAATAAAGCCATGATTGCAAGGGCGAAATGACCACGGCCACCGCACATACCAAAAGTCCCAGTGCAGGAATTAAATATCCACCCGGTAATTTAAGGGCATCTTTCAGTGTTTCCGGGTCCGCCTGACGCCTAATAGCGGGCAGCGAACAAATACAAATGATATAGGCGATAATTCTTGCAAGCGCGCTTGCCAGCGCCAGATAAACGAATGTACCCGTTATCCCTAAAAAGAGTCCGATCGCCCCTAAAAAGAGTACCGAGTTTGCCGGTGTATTATATTTTTCATGAACCACTGAAAACCAGCTTGGCAGCATACCTTGTTCGGCCATAGAAAAAGTTAGACGCGGCGCCGTCAGTAAAATGCTTGTCGCCGTTCCCATAATGGAACATAGGGCCGTAACAATAATGATCGTTGCACCGTACTCACCAAATAAAATGCGACCAAGTTCAATAAGCGGCGTATCTTTACTCACCTCTGTCACGGTATTTACATAAATAAGTTGAATTAAAAAATAAACCACAGTGATGGCGACCACCGTTGTGAACAATGCCCGTGGCAACGTTTTCTTCGGCTCTTTGGTTTCCCCGCTGGTAAATAAAACACATTCAAAGCCAACAAATGCATATAAAATTAGCAGAACAAGCGTTCCCATATCGTCAATGACAGGGAAATCCCCCGGTAAAATTCCAGCCGGTGAAACATAAGGAAGGCCTATTAAAATCAAAACCAATATCGGAATGGCCTTCATTAGTGAAAATAAACTAATTGCCTTCATCGCGCCTTTAAGGCCCATTATATTAACAACCGTAAGCCCGCCAATAATGATAATAAATAATACCACTTTGGATATATCGCTATCCACGCCGTCCCAGAAATAAGCAATATAATTAAACAGCACATTGGTATTAGCCGCCAGCGAAGTCGCCCGACCCACATAAAGAAACCATCCAACTTGAAATCCGGCAGCGGGCCCAAATGCCGCAGACGCATATGTAACTGGTCCGCCAGACGTTTTAAAATAACTGGCAATCGCTGCAAATGTCCAAGCCACCGAAATAATCAGAACCCCACAGAGCAATATCAGCCATGGCCCGTAAAGTCCTGCTTGGTCCGCTAGCTCGCCGGGAAGGGCGAAAATACCCGCCCCAATAATACCGTTAAGAACCAGAAAGCTCGCAACCAGATAACCTATATCTCGTTTTAGCTTTGGTGTAACTGCACTCATTGTTTTTTCTTAAGATTAATATTGATAAAATAAAGCACGCTTCCCACAGCAACAAAGCCAAGCAGATATTGCCAGTTGAGCAGTTCCGACTGGGTCATGGCAAATATGCAAACAAGCAGACCAATAAACGGAATTATAAATCCGCCGGGTATTTTGGTCGCGTTTTCGCGTGTTTCCTGATCAGCATTCTTCATAACCTTTGGCAGCGCAAGTATGCAGATAGAATATGCAATCATTCTTGCCAGCGTCCCGGCAATCGCCAAATAAACAAAGGTGCCTGAAACCGCCAATATATAAACAAACACCGCCTGAAAAATAAGTGAATTAGAAGGCGTGCTATATTTTTCATGCACCTTGCCAAACCACATTGGCAGCGCGCCGTAATGGGCCATGGCAAAGGATGAACGGGAACCAAAAATAGTTATCCCTGCTACATTGCCGAGTATCGAAAAGATAGCCGTAAAAATAATAATAGTTCCGCCAACCGGCCCAATGAGACTACGGCCAAGTCCAATAAGCGGTGCGTCACCGTCAATAGGCGGTGCGACGGTCACATAAACTAGTTGCAGCAGAAAATAAATTATTGTCACAATAATAAACACTGATATTAACGCACGCGGTATAGTTTTCTGAGGATTTTTTGTCTCCCCCGCAGAAGCCAGCACGCTTTCAAACCCGGTAAAAGCAAAGAAAATAAGCAATATAACCGCGCCCGCATCATCAAACTGTGGAAGATCAGGCGGCAACATATTTTCCGGCGCAAGATACTGAAGTCCTAGAAGGATCACCAGAAAGATCGGAACAAGCTTTAAAAATGTCAGTACATTAATTGCCTGAACGGCTTTTTTAATACCGAGTATATTAATTATTGTAAGGCCGCCAACAACAATAAAGATCATCACACTGCGAATAGCCCAGACAGATGCTCCGTCCCAAATATAGGAAGCATAATCAAATAAAAGATTAACATTAGCGGCAAATGCCGCCAGACGGCCAACATAAAATAGCCAGCCGGTTTGAAAGCCAATCAGTGGCCCAAATGCATTTGTAACATAGACAATGGGACCGCCGGTGGAGCTAAAATAACTGGAAATAGCGGCAAATGACCAAACAACAGTAATGATTAAAATGCCAAAAATTATAAACAGCCAAGGGCTAAAGTCACCGGCAACTTCCGCAAGCCTGCCGGGCAGACCAAATATACCGGCACCAATAATCCCGTTAAGAACCAGAAAGCCCGCGGCCAGCGTTCCAATTTCACGTTTTAATCTTGCATCACTATTTTCTGTAGTCACGTTTTCTTCCGATAAATAAAATGAATTAATTGTTTTTTGATAATAATCTATTGGCAAAATAAAGCGCACTACCAAGAACGACAAATCCGGCCATGTACATCCAGGATTGCTGCGTGGACTGACTTATCGCAAAAAGACAAACAACAAATGCAATGCCCGGGATTATATAACCACCCGGAAGTTTTGTTGCATTTTCGAGTGTCTCTGCATCAGCTTTTTTACGGATATTTGGTAGCGACACCATACAAATCGCATAGGCAATCATACGCGCAAGAGTGCTCGCGATAGCCAAATATACAAACGTTCCCGATATGGCTAAAAAGAATGAAAGCACGCCAAGGAATATTATTGAATTTGCCGGTGTGTGGTATTCTTCATGAACTTTACCGAACCATCCTGGGAGGGTTCCCTCTTCTGCCATAGCAAAAGTCATGCGCGGAGCAGCGACCACAATGGCCGTGGCATTTCCAAGAATTGAAAAAATGGCTGCAATAATGATCATTGTGACACCAACCGGGCCGATCAAAATATCGGCCATATCAATCAATGGCGTATCGCCTCCCCCATCCTGAACAACATTTGCATAGGTCAGTGAGATGGCAAAATAAATTGCCGTAATAACAAGTACGCCGCTAATCAAAGCGCGCGGGATAGTTTTCTTTGGGTCTTTCGTCTCGCCCGCTGTAACAAGCGCGCCTTCAAAACCGACGAATGCATAAAGGATAAGAAGAACAAGACCGCTCATATCATCAAAGCTGGGTAAATTACCCGGCAAAATACCTTCAGGCGTTAAATGGGGAATAGAAAGCAGTATTAATAAAAAAACCGGCAGAATTTTAATAAGCGTGATGACGTTTAGTGCCTTTACGGTCTTTTTAACGCCCATAACATTAATGGCTGTAAGCCCGCCAATGATGATAAAGAACATCACGCCTCTGGTCAGCTCACCAGATGCGCCGTCCCATAAAAAGGCGACATAATTAAACAGCACATTGATATTTGCCGCAATTGCCGATACACGGCCAATATAAAGCAGCCAGCCCGTTTGAAACCCTATCAGCGGTCCAAAGGCACGGTTAGCATAAGCCACGGGGCCACCGGTGGTATTAAAATAACTGGCAATTGATGCAAACGTCCAAGCAACAGTAATGATAAAAGCGCCGAAAATGATAATAAGCCACGGACCGAACATGCCGGCCTGTTCCACGAGTTTCCCGGGAAGTCCGAATATGCCAGCCCCGATCACGCCGTTTAAGACCAGAAAGCCGGCAGCAAATAATCCTATATCACGTTTTAGTTTAGCTTCATTTTCCTCAATATTAATTTCATTACTCATTAATTTCCCTATATTTTATATATTTTTTTATTATTCCCACCACAAACCATAGTGAAAAATCTGCCATAAATATAACAAAAAATATTTTAACTTTAACTTTAGATATTTATACATAATATAGAGACTAATTATTAGACAACGGAATGAGAAAATAAATGTCCCTCGGAATGGTCTACAGAAAAGAATTACAAAAACGTCGCAATAGAAGACTTTGGGGGCTGATGAAAATTATCTTCGTCTGCGGCATTGGTGGCGGTGTTGGCTACTATGCCTATGAAATCGGTATATCTGTTGCCCAGGAAGAAGTCCTGCTGTGGAAATCACGCCACGAAGCACAAGTGGCCGAAAATGATCAGCTGAAAATAGAACTCGGTAAAGATAAAGCGACCGTTGATCAGCTTTCCCAGCTGCTTCCAAACGAAGAAATCCGCTCGCTAATAGGTGTTGTCACTGAAAAGGCAAATTCAGGCGTTGATATTGCGCG
>JABJKT010000062.1 GCA_018660225.1 Kordiimonadaceae bacterium | reverse complement strand
GAGTAGTCTTACCATGGTCAACGTGGCCGATTGTTCCTACGTTACAATGCGGCTTATTGCGTTCAAATTTTTCTTTAGCCATTTTCTTCTACCTAAGTTCTTCTATTAAAGGGATTTTAAATCTATATACCCTTAATTAAACACATCAGTGTATGGCATCATCGCACATCCACCGCATTAAAATTTTGGAGCGGGCGAAGGGAATCGAACCCTCGTATTCAGCTTGGAAGGCTGCTGCATTACCATTATGCTACGCCCGCACAGAGCTCCACTCCAGCCTGTTTATAAATCCATTTCTGACTTTGCATATTATCAAAGTCTAGAAAAATGGTGGAGGGGACAGGATTCGAACCTGTGTACGCTATGCGGTCAGATTTACAGTCTGATGCCTTTAACCACTCGGCCACCCCTCCAAAACAGGGCTTAAGTCGCCAACATACGTTGGTAACTTGAAGCCGCAATATGGACATTTATCACACGATGTCAATGGAATTTTTCACTAAAATTGCATCCATTTAAATAAAGTTATAAAAAAACCATAAAAACATAACGAATTAAAGCGGTTGCGCGTAAGACAAGAGTAGCTTATAGCACTGAATATGAGCAAAAATAAAAACAGAAAATCGGCCCAAAAAAACAGGCCAAAAAAACCGTCTAACAATGCCGGACAAAAACCCGCATTCAAGGAACAAAGTAAAGCATCCAGTAATGAGTTATGGCTTTACGGAAAACATGCCGTACTCGCCGCGCTTGAAAACCCCATGCGCAAGATTAAACGCCTGATGGTTACCAAAAGAAGCCATGATCAATATCAGGCTGCACTCACTGAAATTCATCTTCAGCACCGTGCATTAAACCCTGAAATTGTCGCTATTGAAATATTTGAAAAAAATCTTCCTAACGATTCTGTTCATCAGGGCATCGCCCTTCTTACGGCCCCACTACCCGATGAACATCTCGATGACGTCTGTGTTATTTTGCCAGATCAAAAAAATCTCGTTCTTATTTTGGATCAGGTAACAGACCCTCATAATGTAGGAGCGATTATTAGAAGTGCTGCAGCCTTTGGTGCAAAAGCAATCGTCTCTACTGATAGACATGCGCCGCCAGAATCAGGCGCCTTAGCCAAATCAGCGTCCGGCGCTCTGGAAGCACTCCCCTGGGTTCGCGTCACCAACCTGAGCCGCGCACTCGACCAACTTGCCGAGATGGGTTTCTGGCGTGTTGGGCTTGATGGATATGCCAAAACGGATATCAGCGAAGCTGATTACGGCGATAATATTGCCCTTGTGCTTGGTGCAGAGGGAAAAGGCATTAGAAAAGGCACAGCAGATCACTGCGACGGCCTTGTTAAACTCCCTATCAGCCGCACGGTAGAAAGCTTAAATGTATCAAACGCCGCCGCCGTGGCATTATATGTTTTCTCAACATAATTTTAATAAAAGCAATTTTGCCGAAAATAACGCTTGATTTTGAAATAAAACAACACTAGTTTGCGCCTACTTTCACTAGACGTTGGTGATAGCACTTCTAAGATGCCCCTATAGCTCAGTTGGTAGAGCAATTGATTTGTAATCAATAGGTCCGCAGTTCGAGTCTGTGTGGGGGCACCACTTTTCCAATTACAGCTCCCTTACAAACAGTGTAAATACGTTCCATGCAAAACCGCAGTGTGGCCGTATAGTTTTACTTAATCTTATTTTGATTCGCCTTCTAGCAATGAATCTCGAGCGTCTCAATATTCTGAACTCGTTTCATCACGCCTTTTACAGCGGCAAACCAAGTAATCTTGACAGCAGGTTTAATCTATCTATATTTACTTTTGATTGATGAACTTTTTAGAAAATAAAACACTTTAAAAATCTCTATAACACAAAAATATCTTGAGTGAATAAAATGGAAGCTATCGCCCTAAAACTTTTTCCGACCGTTGTGTATATTATAAAAACCGATGAATGGGGTAAGTATAAGAACTACCTCTTAGAGACAATAAAGAATACGAAAGACCCGGCATATCGGCCCAGAGATGGTTTCTATACCGATTATGGGCAAGCTCAGCCCTGGCGTGAGACTATTTGGGATGAGTTTATAGAGCCTAATATCAGACCTCTCCTTAAAGATACCCATACCAAGCTTCAGGATATATGGGCCCAGCAATATATCAATCAAGCCGGCTTTACCGCCCACCAACATCAGACTGTCGGCTTTAGCTGTGTGTTATATGCAGAGTTCGACCCAGAAGTTCATTGGGGCACGACAATGTTTCGCCCTTACCTTGACCCGAATGACCTATCCAATTCTGGGTCCGTCACGACACCCGAGGTAGAAGAGGGTAACATTATCATATTCCCCTCTTGGTTACTGCATCAAGTTACGCCGAGTGACACTCAAGTGCCACGAACAATTGTAGCTTTTAACTTGATTCCAAAATAATTGGAAACGGATACTATATCCATTTCACCAAGTAAGTAAGCCCTTCACCGAACCATAGAGACATCAATATTTATCGCTCATTGTCATGGGCTAACTTTATGCGTATAAATTATTATAATAATTAAAAACTATAATAATAAGGGCCACTTAATGGCGGGAGCATTTTCAACTTTAGACTGGGTAATCGTTGCAGGATATCTACTGATGCTGTTTGGTATGGGTTGGTTCTTTGCTATGCGCAAATCTGCGAATGCCAAGGATTATTTCCTTGGTGGCAATAGCATGCCTTATTTTGTGGTCGCCATATCAGTTATTGCCACAACCCAGTCTGCTGCTACGTTTCTTGGCGGGCCGGATCAGGGCTACCGCGGCGACTTCACCTATTTAGCGGTTAATATTGGTGCCCTTCTTGGATCATTATTTGTCGCAAAAATTCTTGTGCCCAGATATTACGCCCTGAGGGCGACAACTGTTTATGAGTTATTGGGAAATCGTTACGGAAGCGGAGCAATGCGCGCGGCTGGGGCAATGTATGTTATCGGAAGATTTTTTGCCGGTGGATCGCGACTTTATTTGGCCGCGATAGCCGTATCGATGATTTTATATTCCAACATTGAAGCTGGCAATATTATCTCAGCGGCGATAATTCTCGTTATACTTGGTTTTTCAGTGACCTTTCTTGGTGGCATCCGTTCCATATTATGGAGCGATTTGATGCAGTTTATTATTTACACATTTTCGGCCATTGTCGTACTCTATTTCCTGATAGACGCAATCCCGCTCACTTTAAGCGAGACCTTATCAGAGCTGGCAGAGACCCCGGACGGGCAAAATAAACTTTTGCTGTTTAATTTTGATATGAATTTTTATGACCCCTACGCGATGATTTCAATATTCAGCGGTATGATCCTGCTTTATATAGCGAGCTTCGGCCTTGATCAGGATATCACGCAGCGTCTACTGACCTGTAAAGGTGATGAGCAAGGTGCGAAGGCGATTATCCTAGCGACATTAATCGGCATTCCCCTAATTTGGCTATTTATATCCATTGGTGAGCTTCTTTATATTTATTATGACCGTCCCGACTTGATGGGCGGCGGGCAGGCAGGCCTTGCCGCGCAGGAATTTAGCGGCGAAAAAATAACCATCTTTATGTATTACATTTTAAATGAACTACCGTCCGGACTTAAAGGACTAGTTACCGTTGGCGTGATTGCCGCCGCAGTTTCGACCATTAATTCCGGCCTAAATTCCATGTCATCGGTGATCGTGCAAGATTTTTACCGCCCGTGGGTAATGAGAAATTCAAACAAGAGCGAAAAACATTTTGTCTTCGCCGGACAGATAAGCATGGGCCTTGTTGGCATAGGTCTTTTTGCAATGTCTGTTTTATGTTTTTATTGGCAGCGCTATTCGGGGCTTCCCCTACTTGATTTTGTTCTTTCTGTGATGGTCTTTGCTTATTCGGGTCTGCTGGGCGTTTATTTCACTGCCATTTTTACAAATCGCGGATCGACAGTGTCGGTCATTGCGGCACTGGTGATCGGATTTCTTGTAACTCTTGCCCAACAAAGCTATATTATCGAAATTATTGGACTTCCCGACTTCCTAAAGGGAATAGCCTTCACCTGGCAATTATGCATCGGTACAACAATTGCCTTTATGATCTGCCTTATGGGAAATGACAAAAAATAAAAGAGGAATTATACTATGAAAAACATATTCATTGCGGCCCTCATTATCATTTCAATCGCAGCATGTTCTGAAGAACAGCTACCGGTAGAAACTGTTTCTTACGATAAAATCATTCGCGGCGGCACCATTCATGACGGACTTGGTAGTGCCGGTGTGATTGGTGATGTGGCCATTAACGGCGACCGGATTGTCGCGGTTGGTGATCTTGGCACAGCAACAGGCACGGAAGAAATTGATGCAAGCGGGCTTGTGGTTTCTCCCGGTTTTGTCAATATGTTAAGCCATAGTATGCGCAACCTGATCCACGATCCACGCGGCATGAGCGAACTCAAACAAGGCGTGACAATGGAAATATTCGGTGAAGGCACATCGATGGGCCCTTTGAATGAGCAAATGAGGCAGGCTCAAACCGAACAACAAGGCGATATTAAATTTGATATTAGCTGGACAACCCTCGGGGATTATTTGTCCTTTATGGAAGACAAAGGAATTTCTCCCAATATAGCCTCATTCATTGGTGCAACAACGGCACGAATAAATGAAATAGGTTATGAAAACCGCTTGCCAACCGAAGAAGAACTTGTTCGCATGCAGCAGCTAGTGATTGATGCCATGAATGAAGGGGCGCTCGGGGTTGGGTCATCACTTATATACGCACCGGCGTCATATTCAGATACCAATGAACTTGTTGCGCTGAATAAAGCGGCGAGTGTTTGTGGCGGTTCTTATATTTCTCACCTGCGCAGTGAAGGAAACCTTGTCGATGAAGCGATTGACGAACTTATCACCATCGCCCGCGAAGCCGATATCCCGGCAGAAATTTATCACCTTAAAGCCGCCGGCAAAGATAATTGGGACAAAATGGACCCGATCATTGAAAGAATTGAACAAGCCAGAGCCGACGGCCTTAAAATTACTGCCGATATGTATAGCTATACCGCCGGAGCAACCGGACTAGATGCCATGATACCGCCCTGGATACAAGAAGGCGGCATCAATGGCTGGACGGCTAATATGCAGGATCCTGAACTTCGCGCCAAAGCGCTCGGCGAAATGCGCGATCCAAATAGCGAATGGGAAAATCTAGGCTCAGGTTCAGGCTATGAAAATGTCATTACGGTCGGTTTTAAAAACCCTGAACTTCGCCATCTTATCGGCAAGACACTTTTGGAAATTTCTGAAATGCGCGGCACTTCACCGGAAGATACCGCTATGGATTTAGTGATTGAAGATAACAGCAGGGTCGGCACAATATATTTCATGATGAGTGAGGAAAACATCAAGAAAAAACTTGCCCTTCCATGGGTCAGTTTTGGATCGGACGCAGGCGCACAGGCTCCTGAGGGTCTATTCTTAAACACCAGCACTCACCCGCGTGCCTACGGAAATTTTTCCCGTGTGCTTGGCAAATATGTCCGTGATGAAAAGGTGCTGACCTTAAGCGATGCGGTCCGCCGTATGTCTTCACTGCCGGCGAGCAACTTAAAACTGAAAGACCGCGGTGTTATCGCGACGGGATATTATGCAGATCTTGCTATTTTTGATGCGAGCGAAATTGCCGATGTGGCGACGTTCGAAGAGCCGCACCAATATGCTGTGGGAATGAAGCATGTCTTCGTTAACGGTGTACAGGCCCTTAAAAACGGTGAGCATACCGGTAATTTCTCAGGACGTTTTGTCAAGCGGGACGGTTATGAAAATCAGTGTTCACTGGAAGATATAAAATTATGAATAATGTCAAAAGACGTACCGTAGTCGCAGGACTTGGAAGCCTTGCAGCATCGTCTGTTTTCGCGTTTGGCCAATCAAAACTGCACGTTGGCGTGGTCGGCGGCGGCATAGTCGGTGCGTCGATTGCAATGCATCTGTCCGCAGCAGGTGCCAAAGTAACCTTGTTCGAAAAAACAGCCATTGCTGCCGGTGCGACTATGAATAGTTTCGCATGGATAAATGCATCAAGCTTAGATGAGCATTACCGCAAAATTCGCCTTTCCAGCATGGCAGGATGGCGCGAGCTGGACCGTGAACTTGGCCTTGGCATATTATGGGGCGGTGCTTTAAGATGGCAACCTGACGGCCCGGCTGCCGATCGATTGCAAAGAAGCGTCGATATCCTTAAAGACACCGGCTATCCCTTGAAAAACCTTTCCCGCCAAGAATTTGGCGCTATTGCTGGCGAATTTAGCCCGGAAAATATTGGCGTCGCCGCCTTTTCAGACCTTGACGGACATCTTGACCCGGTTTCTGTCACCCATAAATTAATCGCCCGGGCAAAGGCGCTTGGCAGCGAGCTCAAGATGCCGTGCTCAGTAGAAGGCCTGATCATGAACGGTGATCAATTGAAGGGTGTTAAAACCAACACAGGTGATGTGGCGCTGGACAGGCTGGTGATTGCTGCTGGTGTTGATACACCGGACTTAACATCAAAGGTTGGTTATGAGACAAAACTCATTCATGCGCCGGGAATATTGGCCCATACATCGCCTGTTAAATTTACAACAAAAAAAGTCGTTTATTCACCGGGCGCGCATTTTAAACAGTTCGCCGATGGCCGCATTGTTGGTGCCGATAGTGAAGAGCCCCCGGAAACTCTTTCTCATAAACTGATCAAGGAAAAGGCGATAAACTTTCCCTCAAAAGCCATTGAAGATATGCATACGCAGCGCATTATAGATGTCATCGCCACTAAATTCCCCGCCGCCAAAGACGCAACACCAAACCGGCTGACACTGGGTTTTAGACCAAAACCCGTAGACGGCATGCCGATCATCGGCTATATCCCTGGATCATCAAGCATCTACAGCGCCGTCATGCATTCAGGCATAACCCTAGCCCCGATCGTCGGGCAGTTGGTGGCAAAGGAAATAATCGGAGATAGCCGCGAAGGAGTTCTAACCCCTTACCGCCCGGAACGCTTTGTTTAAATCCCCTACCTAAAAAATCGGTTCAAACTGCGATGCAGGCTGCATGGCTAGTTTTTCGTAGGTATCCCATTTTAAATTAAGCGATTGCTGGGCCATACTCATAAGTTCTGCGGCAACTTTCGGATTGGATTTTTCAAGGTTTTTATAGCGCATTTCGTTATAGGCATATTCCTTAAAATCAATCTTCGGTCGTGGGCTATCAAGCACAAACGGGTTGATGCCAACCTGACGCAGTTCAGGATTAAAGCGTATCAGCGGCCAATAACCACTGGCCACAGCAAGGTCCTGTTGAGTAAGCCCGTCGCGCATATCATAACCGTGAGCAATACAGTGGGAATAAGCGAGGATCAATGACGGTCCTTTATGCTGTTCGGCTTCCCGGAAAGCCTGCAAGGTCTGCTGCGGGTTTGCGCCCATGGCAATTCGCGCCACATAAACGTTACCGTAAGATAAAGCCTGCAGGGCGATGTCTTTTTTACCGACCGTTTTACCGCCAGCGGCGAATTTCGCCGTTGCCGCCATTGGCGTCGCTTTGGACATTTGCCCGCCAGTATTTGAATAAACTTCCGTATCCATCACCAGCACATTAACATTGCGCCCACTCGCCAGCACATGATCAAGCCCCGCTGAGCCAATATCATAAGCCCAGCCATCACCACCAACCAACCACACGCTACGGCGAACCAGATGATCAACAACCGTCAGCAGGTCTTTAGCTTTAGGTGTAAGTAATGTACCAAGCCTCTCTTTTAATGTGTGTACTCGGTCAAGCTGGGCTTCAATTTCTGCGCCAATTTGCTGTTCGCAGTTAATCACATCATCGACAAGTTCATTATCAATATCACCGCGCATATCATCAAGAAGATCTTTGGCAATTTCCAGATGTTTATCGGCGCTGACCCGCATACCAAGGCCAAATTCTGCGTTATCTTCAAACAGTGAATTTGACCAGGCCGGACCGCGCCCTTCGGCGTTTTTAGTCCACGGCGTAGTCGGCAGGTTCCCGCTATAAATGGACGAGCAGCCGGTGGCGTTTGCGACCAGTAACCGTGGCCCGAATAATTGGGAAAGAAGTTTCACATAAGGCGTTTCACCGCAGCCCGGACAGGCACCGGAAAATTCAAACAGCGGTTCAAGGAACTGTGCGCCGCGCACGGAAGAATAATCAATTTCCGCGCGGTCGTTGATGGGAAGCCCATCAAAAAAGTCCAGATTTACTTTTTCGTCCTCAAAAACCGGGCCTTTAGGGAGCATATTGATCGCTTTTGTAATTTTTTCCGGCCATTTGAAAGCGGGGCAAGCCTCAACACACATATGACAGCCGGTGCAGTCCTCGGCATAGACCTGAATGGTATATTTCGCTTCGGGAAAACCGCGGGCGCTTACTTTTGCCGATTTAAAGGTTTCGGGCGCGTCGTCTAAATAAGACTGGTGATAAAATTTCGATCTGATTGCACTATGGGGACAGACAAAAACGCAATTTCCGCACTGGATACAGACATCTTCTTCCCAGATCGGAATTTCGTCTGTGACATTGCGTTTGCCCCATGCGGCCGTACCGGTTGGGTAAGTTCCATCTACGGGGAGCATACTGACCGGAAGATCATCACCGTCACCATTCATCATTGGCGCGGTTACCTGCTTAACAAAATCAGGCGCTTTTATGTTAACCACTGGTAAGAATTCAACACCGCTTGAGGCCGCTTCAGGTATTTCAACTTCATGAAGGTGATCAAGGGCTGCATCAACCGCTTCAAAGTTTTTAGCAACCACCGCTTCACCCTTTTTAGAATAGGATTTTTCAATGGCGCTTTTAATTTGCGATATAGCAGCGTCGCGTGGAAGCACACCGCTAAGGGCAAAGAAACAGGTTTGCATAATTGTATTAATGCGCCGTCCCATACCCACTTCACGGGCAACTTTGGAGGCATCAATCACATGAAGGGTGATATTTTTATCAATAATCTGCTGCTGGATCGGCTCAGGCAGGCCGTCCCAAACCTCATCCGCCGGGGTTTCAGTATTAAGCAGGAATGTTGCATTATCAGTGGCAAATCTAAGCACATCCATTTTTTCAACAAATGTTGTTTTATGGCAGGCTACAAAATTGGCCGAGCTGATCAGATAAGGCGCTTTAATGGGATTGGGACCAAACCGAAGATGAGAAATAGTCTGCGAGCCAGATTTATTACTGTCATAGACAAAATAGCCCTGGGCATAGAGGTCGGTATTTTCACCGATGATTTTAATGGTGTTTTTATTAGCACCAACCGTTCCGTCAGACCCAAGGCCATAAAATATTGCCCGTGTCACATCCTCTTTTTCAATATCCCAGCTTGGATCATAGTCAAGGCTGGTATGGGTAACGTCATCATTAATACCGAGCGTGAAATGATTTTTTGGCTTAGGTTTTTTAAGCTCATCAAAAACAGCCTTTACCATCGCCGGGGTAAATTCTTTTGATGATAATCCGTAGCGACCACCAATTACCTTCGGCATATTGGGAAGGTCGCCTTTATTATAAAGCGACATCAATGCTTCAACCATATCAAGATAAAGCGGCTCGCCGCGCGCACCAATTTCTTTTGTCCGATCAAGAACGGCAATTGATTTAACGGTTTTCGGTAGTACCTTGGCAATATGATCAACGGAAAACGGCCGGTAAAGACGCACTTGCAATAGTCCAACGGATTCGTCAGAAGCACGAAGCTCCTTAACGGTTTCACTAACCGTTTCGGCACCGGAACCAATTATAACAATCACACGCTCCGCATCTTTTGCGCCGTAATAGTCAAACAGTTGATATTGACGGCCGGTAAGCTGCGCGAACTGGTCCATTGTTTCCTGAACCATGTCAGGAACCTTATCGTAAAACTGGTTGGCGCTTTCGCGTCCCTGAAAATATACATCCGGATTTTGCGCCGTTCCGCGAATAAACGGATTATCCGGGTTAAGGCCACGGTTTCTATGAGCATGAACCAGTTCTTCATCGATCATTTCACGAATGACACTGTCCGGCACGATGCTGATTTTACCAATTTCATGAGATGTTCTAAAGCCATCGAAGAAATGCATAAATGGCACACGTGATCTTAAAGTAACCGCATGGGTGATAAGCGCCATATCATGGCATTCCTGAACGCAAGCAGCGTTTAACATGGCAAAGCCGGTCATGCGGGCCGACATCACATCCTGATGATCACCAAAAATAGACAGTCCCTGTGTCGCGAGCGACCTTGCCGCCACATGAAACACTGTTGCTGTAAGTTCACCGGCAATTTTATACATATTGGGCAGCATCAAGAGCAGCCCTTGCGATGATGTAAATGTGGTGGCAAGTGATCCGGTTTGAAGCGCACCGTGGGCCATACCAGCGGCGCCACCCTCGCTTTGCATTTCTATAACATCAGGCACCTGCCCCCAGATATTCTTCACCTTAGCATTTGACCAAACATCGGCTTCTTCTGCCATGGCGGATGATGGGGTGATGGGAAAGATCGAACAAAGATCAACGACACGGTAAGCAATATGGACCGCGGCCTCATTACCGTCTATGGCGACTATTTTTGGCTGGTTGCTCATACACTTGCCCCTTCTAAAACACTTTCACTTTCACTTTCCATTTCCATTTCAATGGCATGGCAGGGGCATTGCTCATAACAAACTGCGCATCCGGTACATTTATTATAATCATATTCATATTTCTTTCCGGGACCGAGCTTTATAATTGCGTCTTCCGGACAGGAGCCATAGCAGCCATCACATTCAAAACAGTTTCCGCAGGAAAGGCAGCGGCTGGCTTCAAAAAGCGCGTCGGGCTCTGGCAGCCCCCCTGTAATTTCATCAAAGTTTGCCCGTTCGGCAACAGGAAGCTGTTTCTGTGATTTTTGCGCTGCTTGTGTGCGGTACCACATTCGTAGTCTTTCATAACCGACCACTGGGTGTTTTTCAGCCGGATCATAGGCGTCATCACGTAGATAACCATCAATGAAACGGGCGGCTTTTTTGCCGTGACCAACGGCGAT
>JABJKT010000061.1 GCA_018660225.1 Kordiimonadaceae bacterium | reverse complement strand
GCGCCAGCTGGTCTTTCGCAGGTTCTTACCGGTGACCGTGATATTGGTGAAACAATGGTTGCTAGTGAAAGCGTTCCGCTCATCAGCGCAACAGGAAGCTGCGCCATGGGCCGCATCGTTGGTGCCAAAGTAGCAGGACGTTTTGGTAAATCAATATTAGAGCTTGGCGGTAACAACGCTATTACGGTTACGGCACATGCCGATCTTGACCTTGCTTTTCAAGGCATCGTGTTTGGTACAGTGGGCACTTGCGGTCAGCGCTGTACAACAACGCGTCGTCTGTTCGTTCACGAAGACGTTTATGATGATCTTATTCCGCGTATTAAATCTGCATTCGCCGGTGTATCTATTGGTAACCCGCTTGATGAAAACACTCTGATGGGTCCGCTTATTGACGAAGACAGCTTTAACAATATGCAAAATGCCCTTGAAGTAGCGAAAAGCAACGGCGGCGAAGTGACCGGCGGCGGACGTACGCTAGCGGATGAATATCCAAACGCTTATTATGTCAATGCTGCCCTAGTAGAAATGAAAGGCGAAATGAATAATATCAAAACTGAAACATTCGCCCCTATTCTTTATGTCTTCAAATATACTGATCTTGATGATGCTATCCACCGTCAGAATGATGTGCCGCAGGGCCTTTCTTCTGCGATCTTCACAACAAACATTCTTGAAGCTGAAACATTCACTTCTGAAACGGGTAGTGACTGCGGTATCGCAAACGTCAATATCGGCACAAGTGGTGCTGAAATCGGCGGTGCGTTTGGCGGCGAAAAAGAAACCGGTGGAGGCCGCGAAAGTGGTTCAGACGCCTGGCGCGGATACATGCGCCGCATGACAAGCACCGTAAACTATTCAACTGAGCTTCCGCTGGCTCAGGGTATCAAGTTTGATACTGAATAATTAGCTTACTGAGGCGTTATAGCCTTAGAGACAAATTTTAAACTATGTTCAGGTCCGCTGGTGAGTGATCGCTCACCAAGCGGATTTGTTATTTCTGACCAATTTTCTGTAATCATTTCTGCCGATGCATTTTCCCCCAGATATACGCCTTCGCTTTCAACCACACGTATTCTTGAAAATGACCCAGCCCCTGCTGATATAATCTCCCCGTTTGGCGCATCATTTGCGCTCATAAAAATTACTGCGGGTGAGACTAGTTCCGGCTTTAACGTCGCAAGCGCCTCCGCTGGCATCAGATCTTCCGTCATTTGTGTCGCGGCAATGGGTACCAATGTGTTTACGTGGATATTATTTTTTGATAGCTCCAGCTTTAATGTATTCATCAGGCCAACAATTCCCATCTTGGCAGCGCCGTAATTACTTTGGCCGAAATTGCCATAAACACCACTAGAAGAAGATACCATAATGATCCGGCCATAATTTGCCTGCTGCATAGCCGGCAGTACCGCCTTGGTCGCATTAATGCTTCCCATTAAATGAACGTCTATCACCGCCTTAAAATCATCCAGCGCCAGCTTTGCGAAAGTTTTATCCCTGAGTATACCAGCGTTACTCACCAGTATATCAATACGGCCATATTCCTCCATAGCCTGATCTGCCATTCTCATCATATCTTCTGGGGAGGTCACGTTGCCATCATTGGCGATGGCTGTACCGCCGCTCTCTATTATCTGCTGAACAACAGTTTCAGCACCTGACAAATCATTAACGATCACTGAAGCCCCACGTTCAGCTAGAGCCATCGCATAAGCCCGTCCTAATCCTGCACCCGCACCAGTAACGATGGCGACTTGGCCTGTTAGATTAATTGTCATCTCTTCTCTCCGGTAATTTTCATGATCTATATCATATTATTTTGTTTCAATCGCCTGTAATATCCGTTAAACCTAATTGATATTAAGAATGATAATTAATAAGCATGTTTATATGACGAAATATTTAAGTGATTTGAAAATTGGTGAAACCAGTACCGTTCTGGGTTTTGACACCTCACGCGTTGACGATCAGGAATTTGCCACTGACCTGGAAGACCGCCTGCTGGAAATTGGTTTTGAAGAAGGGCTTGATGTTGAAATTCTCCATCAGGGGCCTATTGGCGGTGATCCGATCGCTGTAAAAATCGGCACCATGACCGTTGCACTGCGCAAAATGGAAGCCGCAGCAATTATTTTGGGAGACGGCCAATGACAGCGTTAAGAGCTGCACTTATCGGCGCCCCAAATTCAGGTAAAAGTTCGCTCTTTAATACCCTGACCGGTAGCCACCAAAAGGTTGCCAATTACCCCGGTGTTACCGTTGAACGTCGCTCAGGTATTGTCACAACGGAAGCCGGTCATGACGTGATGCTTATTGATTTACCGGGTATTTATAGCCTTAATGACCGTAGCCTTGATGAAAAAGTGAGCCGTGAAATTATCACCGGGTCCCATGAAAGTGAAGCCCAGCCGGAAGTTCTGATCTGCGTCGTTAACGCTTCAAACATTCGCGTTCATCTTCGCCTTGTGCTTGAGCTTAAAACGCTCGGCCTGCCAATAATTGTTGCCCTTAACATGCATGACCTAGCAACCCGCGACGGTATTGAAATTGACACGGCTCGCCTATCCCAGGAACTTGACCTTCCGGTCATCACGACCATTGCGGTTAGAAAATCAGGTATTTCGCGCCTCAAAGAATTTCTTGACCGCGACGCTAGTGCTTATTCAAAATCCACCAGCCATTTAAGTGATACATCAACCCGCGCCCTGCAAAAAGAAGCGGGCCGCATCACAAAGCTTGTGCAAATCGCAGAAGGCGGTCAACATAAAATGACCCGCATGCTGGATAAAATAGTGCTTCATCCTGTACTTGGCCCCATTTTATTTTTTGCCATGCTGTTTTTCATGTTTCAGGCAGTATTCAGCTGGGCCGAAGGTCCGATGGATATGGTTGAAAGCGCCTTTGCCGCACTTGGTGAGCTGGTCGCGACATATATACCGGAAGGTATTTTCAGAAGCTTCATTCAGGACGGACTGATCGCCGGTGTCGGTAGCGTACTTGTGTTTTTACCGCAGATTATCATCCTGTTTTTCTTTATTCTTATACTGGAAGCGAGCGGCTATATGGCCCGCGCGGCTTTCCTGATGGATAAATTAATGGCTAAGGTCGGCCTTAACGGTCGCGCTTTTATTCCACTTCTTTCCAGTTTTGCCTGCGCTATTCCCGGCATCATGGCGACCCGCACCATTGCAAATCACCGTGACCGCATCACCACTATTATGATTGCGCCGCTGATGACGTGCTCCGCAAGGCTTCCCGTTTATACCTTGCTGATTTCCGCCTTTATTCCCAACATCACCGTTATGGGCTTTTTTGGCCTTCAGGGCGTTGTGTTCTTCTCGCTTTATATGGCCGGGATTGTCAGCGCGATTATTGTCGCCGCCGTGATGAAAGCAACCATTACTAAAGGAACCCTTCAGCCGTTTTTGATGGAACTGCCAAAATATCAATTACCGCGTATGAGCCATATTCTGCTTGGCCTTTGGCAGCGGGTACGCGCCTTTCTACGCCGCGCTGGTACCATTATTTTATATGCCGCTATCGCTCTCTGGGCGCTAACTCTATATCCAAATGCCCCAAAAGACGCACCGGAAGCGGATATTTATTATAGCTTCGCCGGTATGATCGGCCGCGCGCTGCAGCATATCTTTGCCCCGCTTGGCTTTAACTGGGAAATATCAATAGCCCTCGTGCCCGGTATGGCCGCCCGCGAAGTAGCGATCAGCGCCCTTGGCACGGTATATTCACTGCAGGGCAACGAAGATCAAGTGGCAACAAGCCTCGCCACAGTGCTGCAATCCGCATGGCCCCTATCCACCGCGCTAGCGTTCCTCGCATGGTTCGTCTACGCCCCCCAATGCCTCGCCACCTTGGCCACAACAAGACGCGAAACAAACAGCTGGGGCTGGACAGCGTTCATGACCGGATATCTTTTTGGACTAGCTTATCTGATAGCGTTTATAGTCAATGTGACATCCAAAGCGCTGATGGCATAAAAAAAAGCCCCCATACGGGAGCCTTTTCAATTTAAAATTAGGACCGGTTACTTCTCCTGAACAAGCCTGTTCTTCAAACTTCCTATGCCTTCTACGGTTATTTCGTAGGTATCGCCCGGTTGCATGGGGCCGGTGTCTCCCATGGTGCCGGACCAGATTACGTCGCCGGGCTCTAGGGTGAAATACTGGGAAATATAATGAACCATGTAGTTGAAGTTAAAAATCATGCCGGAGGAATTAGCCCCTTGTGATTTTACGCCGTTATGACGCCCTTCAATATCAAGATCGGTATAATCAAGGCCGGTCACCAGATGGGGCCCAACCGGATTAAAGTCTCTTGATCCCTTGGCGCGGGTCCATTGAATGTCGTTAGCTTGCCAGTCGCGCTCTGATCCATCATTACCAATGGTCACACCGAAGATATAATCAGATGCATCCTCAAGGGCGACATTTTCGGCCCGCTTGCCGATCACCACGACCATTTCGGCTTCATAGTGAAAGTTGGTAGCACCTTTTGGTCGAACCATAGCATCTTCCGGGCCAATGATTGAGCCAACCGGAACCGTGAATAATCCCGGCTTCTTTGTCGTATCTTGGGTAATACCAAAGGTTTCTTTTTTATGGGAGCTATAATTAAAGGCGGTCATAAAGGAAAGCTTCGGATCAACGGGTGCTTTTAATGTGACGTCTGCGCGTTGCACAGATGATCCCGTGCGCGTACCGTCGAGATAAGGAGCAGCTCTTAGCTGATGAATGGTTGAGCCAACGATCTCACCCCAAGAGGTAGTGCCATTTTGCTCGTAACGCACATAATTTGCGGCAGACGCAGATGCGCTGATGGTAAGGGCCATAGTTGCCCCTACAAGTATAGACTTAAGTTTCATTATTTAATTTCCTTGAACTATTTTATTTTTTAATATGCCAACGCCGTCGATTTCAACTTCGAAAGTATCACCTACATGGAGTGTTTCTGATGTTCCTACTGTGCCAGACCATATGAGATCGCCGGGGTTAAGCACAAAATATTTTGATATATAACTGACCATTTTATCAAAGTTATGGATCATTTTTGATGTGTTGCCGCGCTGACGGACTTCACCGTTAAGGCGGGCAGTAAGGGTTAGATTTTTATAATCCAAGCCCGTCTCCAGCACCGGACCAACCGCATTAAAACCCTTCGCCCCTTTGCCGCGGAACCACTGTATATCAGCGGGGATCCAGTCACGGGCCGATACGTCATTCCCGGCGGTTACACCGAAAATATAATCTGAAGCGTCTTCTATGGAAACATTGTCAGCCCGTTTGCCAATCACAATAACCGTTTCCGCTTCATAGCCGATAATGTCACTATCAATGGGATGGATAATATCATCTTCCGGGCCGATAAGCGTTCCGGCAGGTACCATGAAAAGTCCGGGGTAAGACGTTGTTTTCTGACCTTCCGGGATATGATTTTCATAATTAAATCCGGTCATATAAACGTCTTTAGGATCAACCGGCGCCATCATTTTAACGGCCGTGCGCTTAACAGTTTTTCCGGTCGCTTCACCGTTTAGATAAGGGGCGTCTGAAAGCTGGTGGATCATATCCCCTTTAAGTTCGCCCCATGAGGTTTTACCGTCCTGCTCGTAGCGGACATATGTGTCTGAAAGCGCCACGCTCGGCAATAGTCCTATCAGAAGTAAAACCGCTATCATTTTGTTAAAATTAAATTTCATTTATCATCCCGTATTTATTTTTTTATGTCGCGGGATGGTAGTCCTTAATTGATAGAATGTCAAAGCGCACCTAAATAGATTTTTATGCTTTATTGTCGTTGAATAAGGTGCATATGATATTATAGTATAAGAAAAAATTTAACCTGGAGAAAATCCATATGAAAATCATAGTCCCTGTAAAGCGGGTAATTGATTACAACGTGAAAGTACGCGTTAAATCAGATCAGAGCGGCGTTGAGCTAGCCAATGTTAAAATGTCAATGAATCCCTTTGATGAAATTGCGGTCGAAGAAGCCATCAGGTTGAAAGAAGCAGGAAACGCCGAAGAAATCATCGCCGTATCCGTTGGACCGCAGCAAGCACAGGAAACGCTGCGCACGGCCCTTGCCATGGGTGCGGACAGAGCGATACTGGTCAAGACAGGCGCCGAAGTTGAACCGCTCGCTGTCGCCAAGATTTTACAAGCAATAGTCGGCGAAGAAAATCCGCAGATCGTATTGCTCGGCAAGCAGGCGATTGATGATGATTGCAATCAAACCGGTCAAATGCTGGCCGCTCTTCTCGGTTGGGGGCAGGGAACGTTCGCATCCGAAGTAAAAGTGGACGGCGGATCGGTTAATGTAACGCGGGAAGTGGACGGCGGACTGGAAACAGTGAAGCTGAGCCTTCCAGCGGTTATTACATCGGACCTGCGCCTTAATGAGCCAAGATACGCGTCGCTTCCCAATATTATGAAAGCCAAACGTAAAACGCTCGATGAAAAAACACCGGAAGATTACGGCGTTGATATTTCCCCACGCATTAAAATATTAAAGGTTGAGGAGCCAAGCGGCAGAAGCGCCGGCGTAATAGTGAAAAGCGTAGCCGAACTTGTTTCCAAACTGCGCGACGAAGCGGGAGTAATATAATGAGCACACTAGTAATAGCCGATCATGATAATCGGATCCTTAAAGAAAGCACCTTAAATGCGGTAACTGCCGCTGCTGGATTTAACAGTGACATTGATATTTTAGTCGCCGGTTCTGGATGCGCCAGCGTTGCTGATACTGCATCGAAAGTTTCCGGTGTCTCAAAAGTTCTCTTGGCCGATAACGCGGATCTTGAACATCCACTTGCCGAAGTTTTGGCCCCGCTTATTGTCGGCCTTGCGGACGGATATGATCAGATTTTGGTGGCGGCAACAACCACCGGTAAAAACTTTATGCCCCGTGTGGCCGCAATGCTTGATATGGGGCAAATATCCGATATTATTTCCGTCGAAAGCGATGATACGTTCAAGCGCCCTATTTATGCCGGCAACGCTATTGCCACTGTGCAAAGTTCGGATGCTAAAAAACTAATCACCGTAAGAACAACGGCTTTTGCCGCAGCAGACGCGACAGGCGGTTCAGCGAGCATTGAAAATATTGAAGGCGCCGCTAACCCCGGTCTTTCAAGTTTTGTCGGTGCGGAGCTTTCAAAATCAGAACGTCCAGAACTTACCAGCGCCAAGATTATCATATCCGGTGGGCGCGGTATGGGCAGCGGTGAAAACTTCTCGCTTATTGAGAGTGTCGCAGACAAACTTGGTGCCGCCATTGGTGCTTCACGTGCTGCCGTTGATGCGGGTTATGTGCCAAATGACTATCAAGTCGGGCAAACCGGTAAAATCGTTGCGCCTGATTTATACATCGCCGTCGGCATTTCCGGCGCCATTCAGCATCTTGCAGGAATGAAAGATAGTAAAGTGATCGTCGCTATCAACAAAGATGAAGAAGCACCGATTTTCCAAGTCGCTGATTACGGACTTGTAGCTGATCTATTCACTGCGCTTCCCGAACTGGATAAGGAACTCTCATAATGGATAAGGAACTGGCATAATGATTAAATCAGTCGGCGTCATTGGGGCCGGGCAAATGGGAAACGGCATTGCCCACGTTTTTGCCCTTGCCGGATATAATGTACTTGTTAGCGACATAAGCAGAGATGCCCTTGATAAGGCGACTAAAGTCATTGAAAAAAATATCCAAAGGCAAATTTCCAAAGATATTATTACGCAAGAAGATGGTAAGGCCGCCCTTGCCAGAATTGAAACAACCGTTGGGCTTTCAGATTTTAGCGATGTGGATTTTGCCATCGAAGCCGCCACAGAAAATGAAGACGTTAAAAAAGCTATTTTTAAAGAACTTAGTGATGTTATGAAACCGGGGGCCCTTATGGCAACCAACACGTCTTCAATTTCTGTAACCAGACTGGCGTCAGTAACAGACCGCCCTGAAAAATTTATCGGTGTTCATTTTATGAACCCGGTCCCGATTATGGAACTGGTTGAGATTATTCGCGGTATTGCAACCGATGATGAAACCTTCGCTATAATAGAAGAAACTATTGAAAGACTAGGCAAAACCAGTACCGTTTCTGAAGATTTTCCTGGCTTTATCGTCAACCGTATATTGATGCCAATGATCAATGAAGCCGCCTTCACCCTTTATGAAGGGGTCGGCACCGTTAAGGATATTGACCTTAGCATGGAGCTAGGGACTAATCACCCGATGGGTCCCTTGAAACTTGCGGATTTTGTTGGCCTTGATACCTGCCTTTCCATAATGCAGGTGCTTTATGAAGGCCTTGCCGATAGTAAATACCGGCCATGTCCTTTACTGGTAAAATATGTTGAAGCCGGTTGGCTTGGTCGCAAAACCGGCCGTGGTTTTTATGATTATTCAGGCGATGAGCCGGTTCCCACACGTTAGGCTAAAGGTTTAAAAATGAACAATTTACCAAGAACCCTTCTTGTCGTATCGGCTTTTGTAGCCGTATTTTTTGGCGCCTTTTCTTTTTATCTGGCAAAACAGGATTATGTAGCCGATAGCGTCATTTTTGATACCGATAAGAATATAGCCATCTACGGTTATGATACGGTTTCTTATTATAGTGAAGATAAGCCCGTTTTGGGCAATGAAACATTTCAGGCTAACTGGGCTGGTTCAATTTGGTATTTTTCTTCCCTTAAAAACCGCGACCTTTTTGCAGCAAAGCCGGAAAATTATGCGCCGCAATATGGTGGTTATGACCCGGTTGGTATATCAGAAGGCTACACCAATCCCACAGACCCCGAACAATATACTGTTTTGGCTGGCATGCTTTTTCTGCATTATTCGCCCGCTTATAAAGAGCATTGGCAACTGGAGCGGGGTAAAAATATGATCCTTGCCAACAGCAATTGGGCTTTTCTTAGGCCCCAATTACTGAAAAGACAAAATGACCAATAATTGTCAGGTTTGATTACCAGATACGCACCCGGTCTTCCGGCGCGATATAAAGTTTGTGTTCTGGCCCCACATCAAAGGCTTCATAAAAAGCGTCAACGTTAAAGACAATGCCGTTTATGCGGTATTGATCCGGTGCGTGAGGGTCCGTATTAATCAGTTCCACAAGTGATGCATCGCGCCATTTTGATTGGAAGGCCTGCGCCCAGCCAATGAAGAAACGCTGGTCGCCTGTATAGCCGTCAATAACTGGCGCTTCCTTACCACCAAGCGACTTTTTGTAAGCCTTATAAGCAATGCTCATACCGCTAAGGTCACCAATATTCTCACCAAGGGTAAAGGTGCCGTTTACATGTGTACCCGCTACTGGCTCATAAGCATCATATTGAGCGACGAGGGTATCCGTTCTTTCTTTAAACTTCGCTATATCATCATCAGTCCACCAGTTTTCAAGCGCACCGTCACCATTATAACGGCTACCGCTATCATCAAAACCATGGCCCACTTCATGACCGATTACACCGCCGATACCGCCATAATTTATTGCGTCGTCCGCCGGCATATTAAAAAATGGTGGTTGAAGAATTGCAGCCGGAAAGACAATTTCATTCATGGTCGGATTATAGTAAGCATTTACCGTTTGCGGGAACATACCCCATTCCGTCCGATCAATGGGCCCACCAAGTTTGGCAAGCTCGCGCCGATGAACGGTCAGGGCCGAACGTTCAATATTTCCTGAAAGGTCATCCGCACTTATTTCAAGCTCCGAATAATCTTTCCATTGATCAGGATAACCGATTTTAGGGGTAAATTTAGCCAGCTTGGCAAGGGCTTTTTGTTTGGTTTCGGCCCCCATCCAGTCAAGCTCTTTAATGCTTTCCGCGTATGCATCAATCAGGTTCTGAACCAGACCTACCATTCTTGCCTTGGCGTCTGGTTTAAAATGTTTTGAAACATAAACCTCGCCAACAACTTCGCCAAGATTTCCGCTTACTGTCGACGTTGCCCGTTGCCACATGGGGCGCTGCTGTTCAACGCCACTTAACGTTTTAGAATAAAAATCAAAGTTTTGATTATCCATTTCCTCATTAAGTCTGCTCGCCATATCATTAACATAGGACCATTTTAGATAAGATTTCCATGACGCCATATCAACGGACGTGAGAAGCCCGTTCAAGCCTTCAAGATAACTTGGCTGGCTCACAATGATTTCTGCAATATCCGCTGTCTCTGTAACTTCAAGGTAAGCATCAATATCCATATTGGACATCAGTGTTTTAAACTCAGCATTGGTATATTTGTTATACCTTTTATTTCCGTCACGGTTCTCTTCTTTTTTCCAGTGATGCCCCGCTATCTTTGTTTCCAAGTCCATAACCGTTTCTGCATCGCTCTCATTAAATTCAATGCCGGCCAGTGCCATCATTTTTCCAATATGTTCAACATATTTTGTTCTTATTTCAACGGATCTTTCATCTTCAGTGAAGTAATATTCCCGGTCCGGAAGACCAAGACCATATTGATAAGTATGTAGTGCATATTCAGTCGGGATTTTTGCGTCCACGCCGATGAAAAGAGCGATCGGCGCATTTAATCCATATTTGCCCGCATCAGCAAAATATTCTGACATACCCTTTAAATCAGAAATGCCGTCAATCATCGCTAGTCTCTGTTCAAGCGGCTTTACACCCTTAGCATTACGGGTTTCCATATCCATATAGGATTTATAAAGATCACCGACTTTTTGCTCGTTAGTGCCTTTCATCGCAGCGGAAGCGGAAGTTTCCTCAATAATAGCCCGTACATCTCTATCTGCGGCGTCTCTTAGTTTATCAAAAGAACCATACCTTCTTTTATCGCCAGGGATTTCCGTTCGGTCTAACCAGCCACCGTTCACATAAAGATTAAAGTCATCACCTGGATGAACGGACGTATTCATATCGTCAAAATTAATGCCGGATATTTCATCAGATCCAATCATCTGAAGTTCCTGGTCCGGTGCGTCTGCACTATCACAGGCCGCGAGGAAGCTTGAGATAACTGCTATATATATAAATTTTTTCATCGTCATTATTATACCTTTTACGGGTTTCCCTACCCTTTAATTAATGGGCGCAAGTCTGTATGATTTTTCGGCATTTCACAAGAAAATTTCTCTCAAAGTGAGATCATAAAAACCTTTATCAAGAAAATAGTTGCATTTATGAATATGTAATGTTATATTATATCGTCTCTTATTAAGATTGTGTTTTCAGAGACGATAATAACTTCCCCCTCTCTTTTCGGCCCTCTTTTAACAAAGTGGGCCGAATTTTTTCTAGATGATATGTTGGCTTTAATCTTTTTTAGGATATAATTTCCCTTAGTTAAATTTATTGGAAATTATCTATGTTTCAGGATGTGGTTGACCTTAGCGATTTTTATGCCTCACCGCTTGGCAAAATAACCACGCGGCTCATCCGCAAACAAATCCGCAGTCTCTGGCCTAGCGTGAAGGGTATGGACCTGCTTGGCCTCGGTTATGCCCCGCCTTATCTTGAAACGTTCCGCGAAGAAGCCAACCACAGCGTCGCCATTATGCCTTCATTGCAGGGTGTCATGCGTTGGCCACGCTTTAAAGATAATGAAAAGAATAATTACGGACGTTATAAGGGAAATCTTTCCACCCTTGCCCGTGAAACCGACCTTCCCATAAAAGAAGCCAGCATGGACCGTGTTATTTTGGTTCACTGCCTCGAGCATACTGACCACAGCAAACACATGCTCCGCGAAGTGTGGCGCACTTTGTCACCAGGCGGTAGGGTGCTGATCATCGTACCAAGCCGACTTGGCCCGTGGTGCAGATCGGAAGCAACACCGTTTGGACATGGCAAGCCATTTTCAACAAACCAGATCAAAAAGATATTATCAAAAAATATGCTCAGCCCGACAAGATCAACATCAGCTCTTTTTCTGCCGCCCTTTAAAGGCCGAACAATGCGGTCCGCCCTTGCCACGTTAGAATCAACCGGTCAAAGATGGTGGAGCCAGTTTGCTGGTGTGCTAATTATTGAAGCTGAAAAACAGATTTACGCCGCAAATAAGCCAGAGGCAAAAAAGAAGCTCGTGACAAAGCCCGTTATTGTTGGCAGTCAAATGACACAGAGCGAAGAATAAATGCCATTTTATTCGCGCGTCAGCACATAAAGGCCTTGAGTACCAAGCAGGTTTGATAGCAGTAGTGAATTAAAGAACATTTTGCTGCCGCTACTGTTTACCGCCATTTTCTTCTCAATCTTAATTTCGAGCTCATCACACAGGTCAACGAAATCGCGCATAGTGCAAAAATGAATGTTTGGGGTACTATACCACGGATAATCCAGCGATTTGGTCACAGGCATCCGGCCATGGAGCATCAAATGAAGTCGCACCCGCCAATTACCAAAATTTGGGAAGGAAACAATCGCCCTTTTGCTGACCCGAAGAAGTTCCTGCAATATTCTATCCGGCCGGCCCATCGCCTGCAGCGTTTGACTTAATATGACAAAATCAAAACTGTTGTCCGGAAAATGGCTAATCTCTTCTTCGGCATTTCCCTGAATGACAGAAAGCCCCTTTGCAACACTTTCATTTACCCCTTCAGGGCTAAGTTCAATGCCGCGACCATCAACGTTCTTATTAAGACGAAGATATTCCAAAAGCTCGCCGTTACCGCACCCCACATCAAGCACACGTGCCCCGTGCGGGATCATGTCCGCGATCAGCAGCAGATCAACCCGAATATCTGAGGCGCGGTGAATATTATGATCTCTATTCATTTAATTTTATCCCGCTAAAGCTTGCTTCAGCCGCTAGGAAGCCTGAAATAATATTAAACATTTCCGGGCAATCCAGTAAGAAACTGTCATGGCCTTTATCCATATCAATTTCAACAAAGCTGACTTTTGCACCGACAGCATTGAGCGCACGGACCATTTCACGGCTTTCTTCAGTGGTATAAAGCCAGTCCGAAGTAAATGACATAATGCAAAACTTAACCGGTGTGTTTTCAAAAGCAGCCGTCAGGCTGCCACCATAGTTAGTCGAAATATCATAATAATCCATCGCCCGCGTAATATAGAGATAACTATTTGCATCAAAGCGGTCGACAAATGAAATCCCCTGGTAGCGTAGATAACTTTCCACCTGGAAATCCGCATCAAAACCAAAGGTCAGTTTTTCACGGTCCTGAAGAGCACGGCCAAATTTTGATGTCAGACTTTTTTCTGACATATAGGTAATATGAGCTGCCATCCGCGCCACTGAAAGCCCGGCGTGAGGGCGGATATCCGTTTCAAAATAACGGCCATTTCGCCAGTTTGGATCAGCCATAATCGCCTGACGGCCCACTTCATGAAAAGCAATATTCTGCGCTGAATGACGCCAAGTGGAGGCTATCGGTATCGCCGTTCTGACACGGGTTTCATGATTTACGGCCCAGTGAAGTACCTGCATTCCTCCCATAGAGCCGCCAATTACAGAAAATAGTTTATCAATTTTCAGATGATCAATAAGTCTGACCTGCGCCGCTACCATATCAGCAATGGTAATAACCGGAAAATCAAGGCCGTATGGCTCACCCGTTTCCGGGTCATCTTCTTTAGGGCCGCTACTTCCGCTACAGGAGCCAAGCACATTGGGACAAATTACGAAATATTTATTGGTATCAATAGGAAGCCCCGGGCCGATCAGCTTTGGCCACCAGCCTTCTTTGCCGGTTAAGGGATTTTTACCGCGGGCATATTGATCGCCCGTAAGGGCATGACAGATGAGAATGGCGTTGCTTTTATCCTCATTTAATGTTCCCCAGCATTTATAGGCAACCTTAAAAGGTGACAAAATTTCACCGGAAGAAAGACGTAAAGGATCGTCATTTCCCAAAGTCACTACTTCGGAAAAGCCATCATCTTCATCAATATTATTTACGCCGTCAGTCATTATTATTCTTTAAATTGATATATTTAATCCTGTTAGTTTTCTACTCTAGCATAGTGGTAAGTCAACCGTTCTTTATCAAGCGAGCTAAAAAACAGGTTAAAATGAGGGGAAACTTGCATTTTTTTGTGGTTAATCATGCTATATCCGTGTAAATCAAAACTCGAATAGTTAAAAAAACCAATGAAAGTTACATCATGAGCGGCCCAAAAACACATAGCTGGATTGAAGATTTAAACGTTTATGCGGCGGGTAAAGCCAAAGCAAAAGGTGATATAAAACCAGTTAAGCTGTCGGCCAATGAAAGTGCTATTGGCTCAAGCCCTATGGCTGTGGAAGCGTATAAGCAGGCCGTAACAAAACTACACCGCTATCCAGATCCGGTTTATACAGAATTAAGAATAGCTCTTGCTGAAAAATATGGCATTGAAGGCGGACGTATTTTTTGCGGTGTTGGTTCCGATGATCTTTTAAAAGTAGCCTGCCGGGCTTATTTGAGCCCAGGCGATGAAGCTATTTATGTTGATCATAGCTTTCTTATGTACCCGATCGCCATTAAAAGTGTCGGCGGTGTACCGGTTATGGTCGATGACGAAGATTATACCACTAATGTGGATAACATAATCAGTGCCGTCACCGATAAAACGCGTATCATATTTGTCGCCAACCCCAATAATCCAACCGGCACTTACATCGCGAATAGTGAAATTGAGCGGTTATGGAAAAATATTCCGGATCATATATTGCTTATTCTGGATAGCGCTTACGCCGAATTTGTCAGCCATGATGATTATGAAGCTGGCATCGAACTGGTTGAAAAATCAAATAATGTAATGATGACCAGAACTTTTTCAAAACTTTACGGTCTTGCCTCACTTCGCTTGGGCTGGGGTTATGCCTGCAAAGAAATAGCCGATACCATGGATAAAACCCGTGATCCGTTTAACGTTCCAAGCAGTTCGCAGGCTGCCGCTGTTGCGGCCCTTAAGGATGTTGAATTTGAAAAACGCGCGCTTGCTTTTAATGAAAAGTGGCTTAGCTGGTTAACTGATGAAGTATCGGCGCTTGGGTTAAGAGTTATCGCGAGCACAACAAATTTTATCATGATTAAATTTGAAGATGAGCAAAAATCCGCCATAGACGCCAATGAGTTTTTACTGAGCCGCGGTTATATTTTAAGATATTTTAAAAATATGGACCTTGACGATTTCCTTCGCTTAACGGTCGGCACGAAAGATGAAAATAAAGCAGTGGTAGAACTGCTAAAAGAATTTCTTGGAAAATAAAATGCCTCTTTATGAAAAAATTTCCATTATCGGGCTTGGGCTGATTGGCTCATCATTAGCGCGCGCTATAAAAGAAAATAATATCGCCGGCGCACTGATCGGCTTTGATGAAAATCCCGATCATAACAAAGTGGTGAATGACTTGGCGCTGGTGGACCTGATCGCCGCGGATCTCGTATCCGCCGTGAAAGATGCTGATCTGGTTATTCTGGCAACACCGGTCGGCGCTTATAGTAGTATCGCTGAAATAATTGGTGATCATCTTAAAGCCGGTGCCACACTTTCAGATGTAGGCAGTATTAAAGCAGCTGTTTTTGATATGATCAATCCGCATATCTCGAGCGACGTCCATTTAATTCCCGCTCATCCTGTTGCCGGAACGGAACAGTCCGGACCAAAGGCTGGGTTTTCGAGCCTGTTTCATGATCGTTGGGCCATCCTTACCCCGCCCGAGGGCGCGGATCAGGGGACGATAGATAAATTATCCAAATTTTGGCAGGCCGTCGGCAGCAATGTTGAAATTATGGAACCAAAGCATCATGATAAAGTGCTGGCCATTACCAGCCATGTTCCCCATCTGATTGCCTATAACATTGTTGGCACGGCAAGGGATCTTGAAGAAGTAACAAAATCAGAAGTGATTAAATTTTCCGCCGGTGGTTTTCGGGATTTTACCAGAATAGCCGCATCAAACCCGACCATGTGGCGCGATGTATTTCTTAATAATAAAGAAGCCGTGCTTGAAATGCTTGGGCGCTTTAGTGAAGACCTTACCGCACTACAACGGGCAATTCGCTGGGAAGACGGCGATGCGCTTTATGACATATTTGAAAAAACACGCCGCATCAGGCAGCAGATTATTGATGCCGGTCAGGAAGAAGATGTCGCCGATTTCGGCAGACACCAAGATGAATAATTTTATTCAATAATCGGACCGAGTTCCATAAGCATAATCGGCCCGAGATAAAGCTGACCGTTCTGCATACTTATGGGAAGCTCTATTTCCCCCGGCGTATTATTTCCCTGCGCAATGCTTCGCAGAAGCATTCTGGTGGTGCCTGATAAGTTTTCATTTTCTGAATATTCTTTTAGTAAATTTTCAAAGCCGGAAACTTTTGTATCAAACGCGCCGAGCGGTTTAAAACTTTCATCCAGTGTCACATCCCCGCTTAAACTAATGCCTGCTTGTGCCGTGCCATATTCAAAAGTGCTGATGCTTAACGTACCGCCCTCATCACGCCATTTTGAAAGGCCCGCCTTGGTATAATCCGGCTGCTCGTTTGCATGTAAAAAGGCTTCCAGTTTAATCTGATCCGCTTTTTGCCCTAATATGGTTGATGCAAATTCCTTAATAGTGGCGTTTTGCGCTTTAAAAAATATTGCGCGGTTAATAGGAAGGTCGAAACTGACCTGTTCCTGCGCTTCGCCAACCTGCCTACGTAAATGAAATTCTGCCTTTTCCAGTTCTGAATTTTCAGCACTATTTTGTGGTCCGGGACGATTCCAGCTCACTTTATCCGCAATGAAGGATAAATTAATAAGCTCTCTGGTCTCAATATCAAAGATTACTGATGATTTAACTTTATCAAAGGCAACGTTCGCGACAGGGTCAGCAAGCTCACCTAAAACAGCATCAAAATAATCCGTAACAATGATCGCGTGATTAGGTTTCCAGGGCTGAAAAACCACCGCTACCTCAGGCACCATAACCGAAGCCGGCTCGGTGCCGATCATCCCCGCGGGTAAAATGGCGTTTAAAGATGATGCCTCAACAACAATTCTATACGGAAAGCCCGAAACTGAAACATCACCGGCGAAAACTTTTATACCGCCCCGCCGTTCTTCACTTTCCTCAATCCAGCTTAATACTGTTTCTTCGACCTCCCCAGCCAATTGAAACCAGAAAACACTATAGGCCCCTATCAGTAATAAAACCGAAGCTATAATTATCTTTATGCGCATAAAACTTTTCTACTTTCTTAAAAGCCGCGGTTTAATTTTCAAGTAAATTAATGCTTGCCTGTTCAATATTCTTTTCAAGGAGTACCATAAATTCTGCTTTGGCCTTTCCCGCTTCTATCGGCTCGAGAAAATCAAAAGTAATAACACCGCCAGCGACCAAATGTCCTTTTTTGGGCCAATAAACACCCGAGTTAAGCGCTACTGGCACCACGGGCCTTTTGGTATATTTATAAATGCCAAAGATACCGGATTGATATTCCACGTGATCACCAGGTATGGTTCTTGAGCCTTCCGGAAAAATAATCAGTTGGCGATCATCGTTTATGGCCTCGGCTGATTGCTTCATAAGGCTCTTCAGCGCTTTTAAGCCGCCATCACGGTCAACAGGGATCATACCAGTATTTACACAAAAACTACCATATAGCGGAATTTTAAGCAGTTCTCTTTTCATCACAAATGCTGGATGGCTCACAACCGTATGCATAACGAATGTATCAAATGATGACTGATGTTTCATGGCAATGAGCGCACCACCGGAGGGGATATTTTCCACTCCTCTGACGTCAAGGCGAATATTAATAATGAGGCGAAGCAGGAAGCGTACACCATGTGACCATAGCCGCTGAAAAGCAATCAGGCCATTACGGGGCATCCACATAAGCGGCAAATACAGAACACAAAAAAGCGTTGTCCAAATATAAAAAACTGCCTTAAATAAACTAGATCGCACCATGCGTTACTCATATCCTCTTTTGCTTTTCATTCTTTATTAAACATCATTGTAAAATTGATCCGACGTCCGCGCCCGAAGCAAACTGATAATATATTTGCTATATTCCTGTGACAAGTTGAAATAATTATAGGACTGGGTGCGCCAATTACCAACCGGGTGTTCGATAAAAGAAATTTCCGGCATATATCTTCTAAATTCAACCATCGCCCGCGGCATATGATCAAGCGATGTAACCACGCGCAAGCTTTCAATATTATTCTTAGCGACCCATTGCATAGTTTCAATGGCATTGCCAACCGTATCGGCCGCCTCATTACCACTTTCAATACAGCAATAGGCCAAGTCTTCGCTACTGCCTAATAAATTTAAAAGCTCGCCCCTTGTCACTTTTTCATCGACGCCTGAAATATAAAGTTTTTCTGCAAATTGTTCTTCGAGCAGTTTTACGGCAACATTTAATCTATTCTGGCCGCCAGTAAGGACAACAATTGCATCCGTTTTTTCAACATTGGTGTTTTGTTTGGAGGCGAGCTCACTCATATACCAAAAATAGCCGCCAAGCCAGATTAACAAAAGACATACTATGATCGTGAAAAATGTACGCATGAGAATATTATACCATCCTCCCCAGCGCTCGTATAACAGTTATTCTTGCCGTGAGCATCGTTAGTAAGGCAAAAAAGATCGGAAATAAAAGCAGCGAAGCCAGCTTTAAATAAGGAAGAGTGGGCATTTCAACGAGGCCAGATGCCAAATTTTGAATTAGGCTTAATAATCCAAACACCGTAAGGAACGAGAAAACAAGCCCGGCAATCCCCCCTTTAAGCCCATAATACATAAATCTATTCTGGTAAGCTTTTGCTATCATTTGGTCTTGGGCCCCCATCAAATGCATAATCTCGATCGTATTTTTATGTTCTGACATGCTCGATTTCGTGCCAAAAATTACAATAGAAACTGAGGCCAGCAATATCATCACCAAAATACCGAGCGCGGTATATTCAACCGTATAAGCAAGATTATAAAAATGACCAAGCCAACGAGCATGATCATCAACATAAACATTTTCACTGATTCCTTTGATTTTACTTTCAAGCGCATCAAGATTTACATAAGCATCCTCTGCTGTTTCCAGGTCAATCATTACGGGAATGGGTAGATCATCGGTAACATTTCCGGCCCCTAACCACGGCTCGAGCAGCTCAGATATTTCTTGATCGGATAATATTCTAACCGTTAAAATACCCGGTGTGGTTCTTAGAAGCTGTTGAATTTCAAGTGATTGGACAATGATTTCATCACGGTCTTCGCCCGTTATTTGCACGGTGATGCGCCCTTGAAGAGAGCTGGCCCAGTCGTCAAAACCAGAATGTAAAAGCAAACTTCCTGTTGCTGCGAGCGCACTTAAATAAACCATAATAGCCATGACCCACGGCAGCAATTTGGTTGCTTCACGGTTTTTAACTTTTGGAAGAAAATCAAATGAAGCGCTCATGACTGACCCGCATCTTTATCTAAATTTAGACCAATATTCTTTTTTGTGCCTTCAAGGTGAAGCAGCTTACCACCTTCCAGATGAAGGCGCGGCGCACCAATTTTTTCGACTAGGTTATTATCATGAGTAGCAATGACGATCGTCGTGCCGAGCTTGTTAAGTTCAACGAAAAGATACATTAATCTTTCCGACATTTCAGGGTCAACATTTCCCGTCGGCTCATCAGCAAGCAGTATATCAGGGCGACGGATAACTGCCCTTGCAATGGCAACGCGCTGCTTTTCACCGCCCGATAAGGTTGATGGATTAGCAAGCATGCGGTCATCAAGTCCAACCCAGCTTAATAGTTCTTCCACATGTTCGACTATTTGTGGGCCACTACCACCGGCAATTCTTAAAGGAAGCGCAACATTATCCACAGCTGACATATGATCAAGTAGTCTGAAGTCCTGAAAAACAACCCCGATACGGCGGCGTAATTTAGGAAGGTCTTCGCGTGCCGCTTTAGCCACATCACGGCAGAACATAATTATTTCGCCGCTATTTGGGCGATTTGCCAAATACATTAATTTAAGAAGAGATGTTTTGCCGGCCCCGCTTGGCCCTGTCAGAAAATGCATTGAGCCAGTCTCTAGCTTAAAGGAAATGTCATTTAGGACATCAAAGCCTTTATTGTAGCTCATACTGACATTTCTGAATTCAACCAATTAAGCACCCTTTAAAGCGAATTTTAATTTTATTGTTTAGATCATAGTAATTATAATAATGCAATTCCAATTGGTTTATAATGTGGCAAATATAAAATGACCCTTTTGAGATAATATTTTTTGCATTTTAAAGGGTTTTATTAAGACTTCTTTTGCAATTAGTTGATTATATTCTAAAAATAATACTAAACCCCTTATTTGTTATCTTATTGATAATCATTTAAATGCATACTATAACGTGTTTTAAAGCTTAACTTACTATGGCGAGACGTATTTTTAATCAATGATTTTAACTTGTCCTGAATGTAAATCCAGATATGTCGTAAATCCATCCGCCCTTATGCCGAGCGGACGTACCGTTCGCTGTGCAAAATGTAGCCACAACTGGTTTGAAAAAAAACCCGAAGATGACGTGGAAGTCGTCCCCCCGCAAGAGGATGTCGCTGAAGAAAATAGTGAGGCCGCTGAGCCAAAGGACAATATTGTTGATAAATATAAATCGACTGAAAAAGAAAAAGAAAATAAAGAGTCCAAAAAATCTGAAGAAAGTAGTGAAGATTTTGATTTTCCCATCAGTACGCCTAAGAAAAGACGCAGGCCTGTTCCTAAAGGATCTAATCTTCCCGCACTACAAAATCAAAAATACGGCTCTAATAAACTTGGCTGGATATCATTACTGATCTTCGTAACTGGTATGGTCAGCGCCTTTCTGATAATGCAGGACACAATAACCCATAGTTGGCCCGCCTCGAAAAAATTATATTATGCTATCGGACTTGATGGAAGCGACGCGGTAGACGTTCAAACAGAACCGGAACTCGACCCCATAGAGGAACGATTGGTAATTGGTGGGCTATCCCCTAGACGGGAAACCATAAATAATATCTCAAACTTAGTAATCGCCGGAACTGTAGAAAATATTTCAGATGAAATTCAAACTATTCCCGAGCTTAGAGTAAGACTGCTCGACGAAAGCAGGAATGTGGTCCGTGAATGGAGTTTTAGCCCTGAGACAAATACTGTAAATCCCGGCGAGAAGGTAGATTTTGAAACCGCTTTACCGTCTCCGCCACCAGAAGCAAGAGACATTAGCGTCATATTTACGACAAACAATTAAGAAAAAATAACAAATTATAAAGAATTTCAGTGTATTGGTTTTATGTCGAAACAAAGTTGGACACAATATGGCACGAATTTTAGTAGCAGAGGACGAAGTCGCCGTACGTACATTTATATGTCGTGCATTGAAACTTCGCGGACATGAGACCTTCGGTGTTGCCGATGGTGGCGCCGCTATTGTTGAGCTGGAAAATAGTGACTATGACCTATTACTGACAGATATTATTATGCCGGTAATGGACGGTATTTCACTTGCACTGAAAGTAACAGCTGAATATCCGACAATGCCGATTTTAATGATGACAGGCTTTGTTCATGAAAAACAGCGGGCCCACAATATGGGTAGTTTGATCCATAATGTTATCAGCAAGCCATTTTCACTCGATGAAATATGTCATGCCGTTGATGAAGTGCTTACCCACAATCATCTTGTTCATTAATAGGCCCTGACCCTAAGATACCGGTTTTGAGCTTATTTCTTTAAGGATATTCTGAAGTTCGAATGAACTAGATATCGGTTTATTAAGCACTCTTTTCAGGTTACTCATTACCGCTATAAGTTCAGATTGAGACTGGGTTACCAGATGGGTTTCACTTCTTTTCATATTCGCTATGATATCATTAACCAGCTCAGAAGCGTTCTGGATAAGAAAGCCTGAATTATCACCGGCAAAAGATATTTTCTCGCCAAGCAATTTTACCGCATCACCCACTTTTGATTGCAGTAAGATCTGCTTATTTTTATCTTTAGGTTTTTTATTATTTTTAGGTCTTACTATTGAACTTTCAACAAGTTTTCCCTGCATTTGTTCATTATATGAACTGGCAAGTAAGGTTTTTTGAATTGTTATTAAATTATCAATTATCTGGCGGCTTTCCGAAAGGGCAAAATAATTTCCAAGACCTCCTTTGCTTAAAATAAGTTCATCATTTTGAACAAGGCCTTTTTTCATAAAATCAACAATCATCACGGCATTTCGGTATTTATCCTGATCGCTGAACGCCAATATGTAACTATATAGTTTGCGAAGCGCAGCCATATCAACATCGAGCGTGTAACGGCCAGAAACATTTGTCCGTGAAGCATTTATGTAATTTCGAAATAGATCATTGGAAACTCTCAGTTTATCGCGAATTTCGCCAAGTGTTTTTTTCTGATTTATACTAAGAGTGAGTTCATCGAGTGATATAATAAGCTCATTTTCGATGGGGCCAAGTTCGCTATCTTCAATTTTCTGTGCAATATCCCACAGTAAGTCCCTTGCCACTTGCCGGTCAGTTGTTTGGCTAGGGTCAACCAAACGCCAATAGGCTGAACGTAGTGCCATATAATAAATCGGCGGCAAACCTTCCTGATCAGAGAGCAGTCCTAACGCCTTCATCTGCCGTGAAAGAGCCCTTAAGTCATAATCAGGCTCGCTTAACTCATTTCTCAGTGAAATTAATTTATGGGCAATGGGTTGGGAATATGTTTTTTCTGGAAGTTCTATGTCTTTTAATTCTGCCGTCGAAACCTGACCAGCTTCGTCTTCAACAAGTATTTTTAAATCAGCCTTTAAGCCAGCATATTGCGAGCCCGTAAAATCCAGATAAAAGATATTGTTATAAGAGCTGACGTCGCGGATTGACAAATCTTGAAAATTCATTGAGCCTCTGCTCTCATTGCCAACTTCAATAGACGTCTTCATTATTTTACGGTCGTCTTTCAGGGCTATCTTTAAGGCGATATATCCTTTTTCGTTTTCATGATCCTCAAGTGTAAAGCTGGAAATGACAGGTTTCTCATCGTCAATAAGAATAATGGGCCACGAGCCTATGACATGGGAGCCTTGATTAAGAGACCAGGAAATTTGCTGATCAATTTTAACGCTTGCCTTAAAACTACCTTCTTCGGTCACTTCAAAAGGCACTTCCTTACCGTCTGATAATCTTACCGTCGGCTGCCATTTTAAGCCTTTGACATGAACATCTAATATACTGCCTTCATAAATTGGATTTATATCAGCATCTTCTGCGTTGCTGATCTTGATGATTTTATGACTAGTTTCCTGGTTCAGATAAAGCGGCGGGCTGAGCGTCGCGGTAATTTCCGGCACCGGGTAATCAAATAAAGCACGCGGCTTAAAGGCCAGCGTTGAAAGGCGAGAAAAACTATCACCGCTCATCAAAGCTATAATAACGGTAACGCTGGTAAATAGTCCCAGCCTTGAGATCAGTTTTTTTGGTGAGGTTTCTGTTTTTCCTTTAAGTCCCATCACCACATAAAGGATGCTGGTGGCCATAATCAGAAAATATATAATAATCTGCATTTGGTCTGGTCCGCTAGACCACATATCCAGTAGTGAGATAGAATAGTATGTGAGCCATAATATCAAAATCGGCACAGCCGAAGAAATCAGAATAGATACCTTGGTATTATTCTGCGGTTTTTCTTGTGAAGCTTTACTCTTTTCCTGTGACAGAACAAACCCTTTTAATTGCGATTAGAAAGCTTATTTTGACAGCCATTTGGGGAGTTTATCAAGTGCTATCATTTCGGTGTAACTCGGACGGGGCCTTACAATGGCAAATTCATCTTTATTTACAAGGACTTCTGGTATCAGTCGTCTTGTATTATATGTGGATGACATTACTGCTCCGTAAGCGCCAACGGAGCGAATCGCAAGCAAATCACCGCTCTCCATCGGACTTACCAAACGGTTCGTGGCAAAAGTATCCCCCGTTTCACAGACCGGCCCGACAACATCATATAATTTACTATCTTCATCGCTCTGCGTAATGGAAACAATACCGTGATACGCATCATACATACTTGGACGTACAAGATCATTCATCGCCGCATCAATAATAAGAAATTCTCTTTCCTCGCCTTTTTTGACATAAACCACTTTTGAAACAAGTATTCCTGCATTTCCAACTAGGAACCGACCCGGTTCAATGATTATCTGACAGCCTAGATGACTGACAACTTTTTTGACCATATCGGCATATTCACGGGGTAAGGGCGGAAAGTCATCCCCCTCATAAGGAATACCCAAACCACCCCCTAAATCAAGGCGGGTAATGTCATGGCCATCTTTCTTTAATAATTCAACAAGTTCACTTATTTTGGTGAACGCTTCTTCAAAAGGATCAAGTTCGGTTATTTGCGAGCCAATATGAAGGTCAAGCCCAACAAGTTTTATACCGGGAAGTTTAGCCGCCTTTGAACAAATATCCTGCACACTCGTCCACGGCACACCAAATTTATTTTCCGATTTACCGGTTGAAATTTTTGCGTGGGTTTTCGCATCTACATCCGGGTTGACGCGAAATGTAATATCCGCAGTTTTGTTTAAATCATCCGCGATTTTGCTAAGTTGAAATAGCTCGGGTTCACTTTCCACATTAAACTGGTAAATACCCTGATTGAGGGCAAATTTCATCTCGGTGCTTGATTTAGCCACGCCTGAATATACTATTTTTGATGGTGGCACTCCGGCTTCAAGAGCTCTTCTCATTTCACCTTCGGAGACCACATCAGCACCCGCGCCAATATTTGCAAGCGTTTTAATAACTGCCTGATTGGTATTGGCTTTAACCGCATAACAAATAAGCAGATCAAGATCCCCGAAAGCCTCTTTAAACTGGTTAAACTGATAAATAAGTGATGCGCTGGAATATAGATAAAATGGCGTTCCTACTTCATCAGCAATAGTGGCCACTTTTATATTCTCAACATGCATTTCGCCGTCGCGATACTCAAAATAATTCATGATAGTTCCGTGCTGTTAATTTTCATTAGGGGCTTGATAGCCTTCCGGTGGCAATAAATCACCTCGCTTACCACAGGAATTTATCCCGAAACAAAATAAGCTGACCATCAGGATATTAAAAATTAGCTTCATCATTATCCAATTCTTTCTTTAGCAAGCGCCGCCTGTTTCATAACTTCAGACGGGGCGGTTCCGCCGTAGCTTACCCTGCTGGCAACCGAATTTTCAACACTTAGCACGCTAAATATATCTTTCGTAATTAGCGGTTCAATTGTTTGCATTTCCGCTAAAGTCAGACCATCCAGATCACAGCCTTTTTTTTCAGCCAGTGAAACGAGTGAGCCGGTTATATGGTGAGCATTCCTAAAGGGAAGCCCAATCACACGAACCACCCAGTCCGCAAGATCGGTCGCTGTGATAAAACCTACTTCAGTGGCTTCAAGCATTTTATCTTTATTCACGGTCATGTCTTCGACCATGCCTGTCATGGCAGCGATGATAAGTGAATATGTATCCACCGCATCAAAAGTTGCTTCTTTATCTTCCTGCATATCTTTTGAAAATGTTAGTGCCAGCCCCTTCATAGTGATCAGTAGGCTGTTTAAAGAGCCAATGATACGGCCGGCTTTGCCGCGGCAAAGTTCTGCCGCATCAGGATTTCGCTTTTGCGGCATTATCGATGATCCGGTGGTGAAGCTATCGGACATTTCAATAAATTTAAATTGTGCGCATGACCAGGTAACCATTTCTTCTGCCAGCCGTGAAACATGAACCGCGCTAATTGACGCCGCCGCCATAAATTCAAGTGCAAAATCGCGGTCCGATACACTATCCATGGAATTGGCCGTAGGGCGATCAAAACCGAGCGCCTCTGCCGTTTGGTGACGGTCTATGGGAAATGACGTACCGGCCAGTGCCGCCGCCCCGAGCGGGCATTCATTCAGTCTTTTTCGTGCATCTGCAAACCTTGCCCGGTCACGGCTAAACATTTCAAAATAAGCCAGCATATGATGACCAAATGTAACCGGCTGCGCACTTTGAAGGTGGGTAAAGCCGGGTATAATAGTATCCGCATGTTGTTCTGCTTTTTCGATAAGAGCAATTTGCAGCGCCTTTAGCGCTTCATCGGCCTGATCACAGGCGTCACGCACCCATAATTTAAAGTCCGTTGCCACCTGATCATTTCTTGACCTTGCTGTATGGAGCCTACCCGCAGTGGCGCCGATAATTTCTGTCAGCCGCGCTTCAATATTCATGTGAATATCTTCTAGGGCCGCTGAAAAATTAAAATCCCCCGCTTCAATTTCAGCTTCAATCTGCCTCAGTCCGTCCTGAATGGCTTTTGCGTCCTCGCCTGAAATAATCGCCTTTGAGGCCAACATTTTACAATGTTCAATTGATCCTTCAATATCTTGCCTGTATAAGATCTTATCAAAATCAATTGAAGCGTTGATCTTTTCCATTATATCGGATACACCGCCTTCAAAACGACCACCCCAAAGGGTATTTGCTTTTGCTTTTTGTTTATTATCAGTCATAATTCAATTCTTTAATTCTTATGCTAGAGGGAAAAATGAAAAATATATCAATTTATATCCTATCCTTCATTGCCCTGTGCATTGGTGTTTTTTCTATCTATAACCTAGGGAATACGCCAAATAACGATATACCGCAAGGCCTTACCGCAGGGGCTATGAAAAGATTTTCTTTTCATGACCAGCAGACCCCTGCAACGACTGCGATATTTCACGATCAGGACGGTACTGAAATTTCCTTTTCTGACTTTAAAGGCAAGGTAGTACTTGTTAATTTTTGGGCCACTTGGTGCGCGCCGTGCATAAAAGAAATGCCTGATCTGAATGAATTACAAAAGTCCCTCGGCGGTGAAAATTTTGAAGTTGTTCTAATATCCGAAAATCTCGATGGCATTGAAAGCTCTCTACAGTTTTTAAAAGACAATAATATCACTAATTTAAAGACCTATATCGATACCAATAGGAATGTAGCCCGAACTTTAAAAGCAAATGCCCTTCCGACCAGCTTTATTATTAACGCAGAAGGTTTTGAAATAGGAAAATTAATCGGCCCAGCCGAATGGAATTCGGGCGATGCAAAAGCATTAATAAATTACATTATCCTTAGACGAAAAGACTTGACTTAAATGTTATATTGTAACATAGACTAGTATTGTTTAATAATAACAAGAAAAAAATTATGAATAAACTAATGTCTGGGTCAAGTCTGGTTCTGCTTTCGATGATATCGGGAGTAAGCATTAATGCGTCTGCACAAGAAGCAGAGCCGCCGGAAATTCATGATCACGGTCATGATATTGATGTGGTTTTTGCCACCGCATCCCCTCATCAAAAAAGTCGCTTTGACGTCCTGCAGGGAAGCAATATTTTATCGGGTGATGAACTTGATGAAAGCATTGCCGGTTCTATTGGGGAAACCCTTTCAGGCTTGCCAGGTGTATCATCGACATTTTTTGGCCCCGGTGCCAGCCGTCCGATCATTCGCGGCTTGGGTGGTGACCGTATTCGCGTACTGATAAACGGTATCGGCAGTATCGATGCGGCCAGTACAAGTCCTGATCATGCGGTAGCTGGTGATCCGCTCACCGCTGAAAGAATTGAAATAATGCGCGGAGCAAGTACACTTTTATACGGCAGCAATGCTGTTGGTGGTGTCGTCAATATTATTGATAATCGCATCCCAATAATTGTTCCCGACATGGGCGCTACCGGTAAAACACGGCTTTCCATTGATACGGTCAGCAATGACCGCTCAGGTGGCGGCGCGGTAAACGTTGCGCTTAGTGAAAATGTCGTTTTGCATGTTGATGGATACTATAGAAGAACGGGAAATTATAGCATTCCCGGATTTTCTGAAAGCGCGGCATTAAGAGCCTTGGAAGAAGAGGGCGAACATGAAGAACAGTTCGGCAGCGTTGAAAATTCTGACGTAGATAACAAGGGCGGTACCTTTGGTGCTGGCTGGATCGGTGAAAATGCCAACTTTGGCGTATCTTTTAATATAAATGACAGTGACTACGGCGTGCCGGGACACGGTGCCCATGGTGAAGAAGAAGTGGAAGGCGCAGAAGAAGCCGTAAGAATAAACCTGGATCAAAAGCGGTTCGATTTAAAAGGCAATCTTTATCAGAACTTTCTTGTTTTTGAAGAAGCTCGCCTTCGCTTTGGCTACGCTGATTATAAACATATTGAACTTGAAGGTGCTGAACAGGGAACCAGCTTTAATAATAAAGGCTGGGAAGGGCGTTTTGAGTTGATCCAGAAAATGATCGGTGATGTTCACGGATCAATGGGCATTCAATTGCGTGACCGTGAGTTTTCCGCAATAGGCGAAGAAGCCTTTGTTCCACCAAATGATACCTTTCAATGGGGCATTTTTGCTGTAGAAGAAATTGAAGTTGAGCCAGTTACTTTTGAATTTGGTGCAAGGTATGATCACCAGAACACAATAAGCACAGTGCATAATATGGAAAAATCCTTTCATAATTTCAGCTTTTCAGGTGGTGCGGCGATCCATATTGATGAAACAGATCTAGTCGGCATTAGTGTAAGTCGTTCAGAACGAAGCCCTACGCCGGAAGAATTATTTTCAAATGGTCCCCATCTGGCCACCAATGCTTATGAAAGGGGCAACTTAAATCTTGGAACTGAAAAAGCCCTTAGTGCCGAACTTACCTTAAAAAGAGACCAAGGCCCGTTCAGTGGAAGTTTTAATTTATATCATACCTGGTATCAGGATTTTATTTATGAACATGAGACCGGATTGGAAATGGAAGGCCTGAGCCTTCTTGAGTTTAGAGCAAAAGATGCCAAATTTTATGGTGCTGAACTGGAAATAGATTATACCATTACTGAACAGGAAAACTATTCAATCCTTCTTGGTGCTTCTGGTGATTTTACCCATGCACGCTTTACCGATGGGGCAATCATTCCGCGAATTCCGGCAACAAGCGCCACTCTAAAGCTTGAATATCAAAGTGATCCTTTTAATATATCCGGCAAAGTCCGCTTTGTTGGCAGTAAAACAAAAACTGCCGCTGGTATATTGCCAACAGATGATTATACATCGTTCGATTTGTCACTTACCTGGCGACCACTAGGCTTTGGCAGTGATCTGGATGTTAGGCTACAAGCATTGAATATTACCAACACAGAACGCCGGCAACATACTTCGTTTTTAAAAGATCTCGTCCCTATGCCCGGAAGGAATTTTAAACTTTCCCTGGATTATGGATTTTAACATAGCAACAATTTGTTTTGATTGTTGCTAATAAATTTTTTATAATTAAGAATACTCTTAAGTTCACCAAAAAATATATATTTCATGGCGTAATCAGCGTTTTAACATAAATTTAACACATAAAGTTTTATGATATAAAAAAATCAGGGTTAAGTATGGCTGCATTAGATAAAATATTACGTGTGCCAAACGGTGTAAATGACGATATACTGCTTGAAGTATGCGTGCCTTCTTGCGATGACTGTATTTCTCGCCATGTATCAATGTGCAGTGCCTTAAAAGATAACGAAATTCACCAATTATCTGAAATATCCCAAAAGCTCTCTAAAACTTCAAAACAATATATATGCGAAGAAGGCGAAAAAGCCGACTATCTATATAATATTCGCGAAGGATGCGTACGAATTTCTAAAATGCTCCCCGACGGCAGAAGGCAAATAATTGGCTTCCTGTTTGCTGGTGACTTCTTTGGATTGAGCTGTGCTGATGGCTATAGTTATACGGCTGAAGCGATTACAGATGTAGATTTATGCAAGATGTCACGTGAAAATATACTTGAAAAATTTAATGACATCCCTGCTCTTGGGCAAAAAATAATTGATATAACCCAAACAGAGCTTCATGCAGCATCAGAACAGATGTTACTTCTCGGCAGAAAAAAAGCCAAAGAAAAACTCGGCACGTTTTTACTGTCAATGAACAACAAATCCTTACAAAGCAGTAACATTCCAGAGGATCAGATTTTCCTGCCCATGTCACGTTCTGATATTGCAGATTACCTTGGCCTCACCATTGAAACTGTCAGTCGGCAATTCACCATATTGGTTAAAGACAATGTTATTTCTCTTGATGAAAACCCGAATGTGAAGATACTCGATAATCGCCAACTTGAATTAATCGCATCCGGCGCATAAATTAATCACGAAATCCCTTGACACTAGCGGTTTGCGCGCTATATTTCGCCCACTTTTAATAGTGGGACTAGATTCTCATATTTAAAGATGACATTCGTCATAAACCGGTCTCAAAATATGAACCATTGTTCGTTACCGGCTATGACCAGAAGATAAAATAGGAACAAATTATGTTTGCAGTCATCAAAACTGGCGCCAAGCAATATAAAGTTGCAGTTGGCGACGTAATTAAAGTAGAGAAACTAGACGGCGCCGCTGGCGACAAGGTTTCACTAGATAACATACTTATGGTCGGCGACGACAAAGGCGTAAAAGTTGGTACTCCAACGATATCAGGTACATCTGTAACCGCCGAAATTCTTGAACAGGCCCGTGCGGCCAAAATTATCGTTTTCAAGAAAAAACGTCGTCAGAATTATCGCCGTAAAGCAGGGCATAGGCAGGAACAAACTGTCCTAAGAATTACCGAGATCGGTAAAGCTGCTGCGAAAAAAGCTGCACCTAAGAAAGCAACCGTAAAAACGGAAGAGCCAAAAGCAGAAGCAAAGAAAGCAGCTCCTAAGAAAGCCGCTGAGAAAAAAGCACCTGCAAAAAAAGCGGCTCCAAAGAAGGCAGCGGCCAAAAAGCCAGCCGCCAAGAAAACCGCAACTAAAACTAAGGAGAAATAAGAATGGCACATAAGAAAGCTGGTGGTAGTTCACGGAACGGTCGCGATTCAGCAGGTCGCCGCCTTGGTGTTAAAAAATATGGCGGTGAAGCCGTTATCCCAGGAAACATCATTGTTCGCCAACGTGGCACAAAGTTTTACCCGGGAGACAATGTGGGAATGGGTAAAGATCATACACTTTTCGCTCTTACGGAAGGCAAAATTAAATTTTACAAAGGCAGACTGAAGCGTAACTTTGTTACCGTCGAAAACGACGCCTAAGAATAAAATTTAACGCCATAAGAGATTTGAAAAAGGAGATTGATCTATCACTCTCCTTTTTTTACGTTCAAAAATAATGTATTAAACTATAGTCAACAACGTTAACAAAAAAAGATTAGAATGCATCATGAAGTTTCTTGATCAATGCAAAACATATATTAAATCCGGTGCGGGCGGCGTAGGCTGCCTGAGCTTTCGCCGTGAAAAATGCGTTGAGTTCGGTGGCCCGGATGGCGGTAATGGAGGTCGTGGCGGCCATATCATCATCGAGGCCGTTGAAGGACTTAATACTCTAATTGATTATCGTTATCAGCAGCATTTCAAAGCACCAAGAGGAATGCATGGCATGGGCCAAAACCGTGCCGGAGCCAAGGGTTCTGACATTATTATGCCGGTTCCAATTGGCACCCAGATTTTTGATGAAAATAACGATGCGCTTCTTGCGGACCTTACCGAAGCAGGGCAAACAGTTCTGATGCTTGAAGGCGGCAAAGGCGGGCGTGGTAACACCAGCTTTAAAACATCCATCAATCAAGCTCCGCGCCAAACTACCCAAGGCGGTGCCGCCGAAGAAATGTGGGTTTGGATGCAACTGAAATTGATGGCGGACACCGGGCTTGTTGGGCTCCCTAACGCAGGAAAATCAACTTTTCTTTCTGCGGCAAGTCGCGCAAAACCGAAAATTGCCGATTATCCCTTTACCACATTAAAACCGCAGCTTGGCGTTGTTTACGTGGATAATAAGGAATTTGTCATTGCCGACATTCCTGGACTTATTGAAGGCGCACATGAAGGTCTTGGCCTTGGGGACCGTTTCCTTGGTCATATTGAAAGATGTGCGACAATTCTGCATGTTATTGATGGTACAGGTGAAGACGTTGTTGATGCCTATAAAACCATTCGTCATGAACTTAAAGAATATGGCGAAGGACTTTCTGACAAGCAGGAAATCATCGCCTTAAATAAAGTTGACGCGCTTGATGATGAGCTGATTAAAATGCTCAGTGAAGAACTTGAAAAAGTAACGACGTCGCCAATTATGCCGATCTCCGGTGTAACCGGTAGCGGTGTAAAGGAAATGCTACGCGCTCTTCTTGAAAATGTTGATAAAGTGCGCATTAATGAGAAAACAACAAAAGAGAAAGTCGTGATTGAGCTTGAAGAGGAAAACTCAGATGCTCCCGCCCAAACATGGTCGCCCCTTTAAAATGAATAACTCATCGATCAATGACATAATTGCAAATTCAAACAGAGTAGTGATCAAAATCGGTTCTGCCCTATTGATCGATTCTGATAACGGTAAAATTAATTCTAATTGGCTCTCGACAATTGCCGAAGATGTCGCCGCACTCAAAAAGCGGGGCAAACAGGTCATATTGGTTTCATCTGGATCCATTGCGCTTGGCAGACAAATACTTGGCCTTAAAATGAGCAAGAAACTGGTTGAAAATCAGGCCGCTGCAGCGATAGGCCAGATTGAACTGGCCTCTAGTTTTCGTGAAAAACTGGCCTGCCATGACATTCCGGTAGCACAGGTTCTTCTTACATATAGTAACACTGAAAACCGTAGCCAATATCTAAATGCCCGAGGAACTATTAACAGGTTGCTTAAACTCGGCGTCGTGCCGGTCATTAACGAAAACGACACCGTTGCAACCGACGAAGTGCGCTTTGGCGATAATGACAGGCTCGCCGCACGGGTCGCTTCCATGTGTGAAGCCGATACATTATTCATGCTTTCTGATATTGACGGCCTTTATAACGCTGATCCAAAATCAGATAGTAATGCAGAATTTATTGATTATGTGGAAGAAATCACCCCGGAAATAAAAAAAATGGCTGGCGATCCTGTATCAACGGGATTTGGTAGCGGCGGAATGATTACAAAAATTGCCGCGGCCGGCATAGCCACGACAAGTGGATGCAATATGGTCATTATAAATGGCACGGTGAACAATCCGATTAATGAATATATCAAAAATGGTCGCGGCACATGGTTTAAAGCATCAACCACGCCCCTCGCATCAAAGAAAAAATGGATCGCTGGTGCTTTATCACCGGTCGGCACAATCGTTATTGATGAAGGAGCGGCAAAAGCGCTTAGAAACGGCAAAAGTCTTCTTCCTGCTGGTGTCGTGAAAGTAGAAGGTGATTTTAAGCGCGGCGATACGGTTAAAGTAACCGGCCCTGATAACAGAGAGATCGCCCGCGGGCTTGTGGCATATGCATCAGAAGAGGCCACAAAAATCATCGGCATTAAAAGCAGCGATATTGAACAAATTTTAGGCTATGGTGGCCGTGAAGAATTGATCCACCGCAGCGATTTGGTAATGAGTTAAGGTTTGGAAAGAATAATGAATAGCGAAAATGACATTAAAAACCTTATGCAGGACATAGGCCGCCAGGCAAAAGCAGCGTCTGAAATACTCGCGCTATGCTCTAGCAGCGACAAGAACACGGCGCTTTCGGCCGCAGCAAAAGAAATTCGCTTGGCCAAAGATGACATTATCACCGCCAACAATAAAGATATGGATATCGCAAAAGGACGCGGACTAACCGGTGCTATGCTTGACCGTTTGCTGCTTGATGATGAACGCATTGATGCAATTGCCACAAGCATTGACGCTATCGTCAAATTAAAAGACCCGATCGGCGATATACTGGATACGAAACAACCGCCAAATGGCCTAAACATATCGCGGGTAAGAGTGCCGCTCGGTGTTATTGGCATCATTTTCGAATCGCGCCCTAACGTGACGGCCGATGCTGGTGTGCTTTGTTTAAAATCTGGTAACGCTTCTATTTTACGCTGCGGTAGTGAAAGCGCCCATTCAAGCCGCGCCATTCATGGCTGCCTTGTAAAAGGATTGCTTGAAGCTGGCCTTCCTGAAAAATCGATCCAGCTTATCCCTACCCAGGACCGTTCTGCGGTTGGCGAACTGCTCCGGCTTTCGGATTATGTCGATATCATTGTACCGCGCGGCGGCAAAGGACTTATAGAACGAGTGCAATATGACAGTCGGGTGCCGGTGATGGCCCATCTTGACGGTATTTGCCATGTTTATATAGACGGCGCAGCGGATATGGAAAAAGCTATCAATATCACAGTAAATGCCAAACTTCGCCGTACCGGTATTTGTGGATCTGCGGAAACATTACTAATAGATGACGCTGTAGTAGAAAGCCACATGCCCGCAATTCTTGACGCCCTTTATCAAGGTGGCTGTGAAATTCGCGGCGATAAAACGGTTTTGTCCGCATTTGATAAGGCCATAGAAGCCAGTGAAGAAGATTGGTCCACAGAATATCTTGACGCTATTATTTCAGTTAAAATTGTAAGCGGTGTTGAAGGTGCCATTGATCATATTGCCAAATACGGCTCAAACCACACTGATAGTATTATTACTGAAAATAGCGAAAATGCTGAAAAATTCTTAAATGAAGTGGACAGCGCCATCGTTATTCATAATGCTTCAACCCAATATGCTGATGGCGGTGAATTTGGCATGGGAGCTGAGATCGGCATTTCAACCGGAAAAATGCATGCACGCGGGCCCGTTGGTCTTGAGCAATTAACAAGTTATAAATATCAGGTAAGAGGTAATGGACAAGCCAGACCATAACCAAAAGATCGGAATTTTAGGCGGCTCATTCAATCCCGCCCACGCGGGCCATCTTGAGATTAGCTTGCGGGCACTGGATATTCTGAAGCTTGACGTCGTTTGGTGGTTGGTATCACCGGGAAATCCGCTAAAATCGGATATGGAGATGGCGACATTTGAAACACGGATGAAATCCGCTCAGGAAAAGGCAAATGATCCGCGCATTATCGTTTCGGATTTGGAAAATACCCTTGGCACGACCTATACAATTGATACGCTCGAAAAGATAACAGAAATGCATCCAGAGCATCATTTTGTCTGGCTAATGGGTGCCGATAATCTGGCTGAATTTGACCAATGGAAAAGCTGGCGCAAAATTGCAACGACGGTTCCATTTGCGATTTTTAACCGTCCAAGTTATTCTAAGCCCAGTTTAGAAGGTATCGCTGCTAATGAACTGGCTGAGCACAGAATTGATCAGTCGCAGGCGAATACATTATACAGTTTAAAGCCACCGGCATGGGTTTATTGCGAAAGAACCAACAACCCAATGTCATCAACAGAAATACGCAGTAAAAATAAGTTACAACAAGAGGTTACATACTTTAAAGTGCAAGAAACACAAGAGTTAAAGGACAATTTAAGTCCGCAAAAGCCGTTAACGACGACTGAACTTCAGGAATTGATTATCAATTCTCTCGAAGACGATAAAGCAGAAGATGTCATTCAAATAGATTTAGCTGGAAAGACAAGCATCGCCGATTCGATGGTTATTGCCTCTGGTCGCTCAACGCGGCAAGTCTCTGCGATCGCTAATAATCTTTACCGCAAACTCAAGCATGCCACCGATGATGGTTGCAAACTTGAAGGCATGGCTAAGGCCGACTGGGTGCTGCTGGATGCGGGAAATATCATCATCCATATCTTCCGTCCGGAAGTACGCAGTTTTTATAATCTGGAAAAAATGTGGGCGGCTGATTTTACCCCTGAAAAGATGCTGGCATCATCGGTCGGTGCTGAAGACGAATGAACATTATAATCATTGCCGTTGGCCGCATGAAGAAAAGCCCGGAAAATGATTTAATCAGCACCTATATCAAGCGTTGCCCGTGGAATATCAAATTCATTGAAGTTGAAGAAAAACGTCCCCTAAAGGGTTCTGAGAGAATGGACCGCGAAGGGGCGCTTCTGCTTGGCGCCATTCCAGATGGATCAACTGTCATTGTTCTTGATGAGCGGGGTACCGAGCAGCGAAGCACAGCTTTTGCCAAGAAAATAGAAAACTGGCAGGATCAAGGTATTTCTAACCTGGTTTTTCTGATCGGTGGTGCTGACGGATTTGACGAAAAAGTAAAGAGCCGTGCAAACGGGCTTATATCGCTCGGGGTTATGACGTGGCCTCATATGATGGTGCGCGCCATGCTCTGTGAGCAACTCTACCGGGCTTCGACAATTCTTGCCGGCCACCCTTACCATAAAGACTGATTATGTTTTCCTTTAAATTTAATTGATTGTATAGTCCCAAACATGACAAATATGACCTTAAAGACCACTAAACCCGTTATACTGTGTATTCTTGATGGATGGGGTGCGGGTGAAAGTAGTGATAATAATGCTATTATCATGGCAAATACGCCCGTTTATGACGCTATGATTAATAGCTCTCCCAACTCCCTACTTCAAACATCCGGAATGGCTGTCGGGCTTCCGGGTGGGCAGATGGGTAATTCTGAAGTGGGTCATATGAATATTGGTGGCGGCAGGGTCGTTAAACAGGAACTGCCACGCATCTTTGATGCCATTAAAAATAATGATGTCAATGATATCGACTGCGTTAAAAAATCAATCGACGCCCTAAAGAAGAGTGGCGGCACAATACATATCCTTGGCCTTCTCTCACCAGGCGGTGTCCACAGTCATCAGGACCATATGGTCGGACTGGCCCGCCTATATGAACTCGCTGGGGTACCGGTATGCGTTCACGCTTTTACCGATGGCCGTGATGTGCCACCGAAAAGTGCGCTGGATTTTATTCAGAAATTTGAAACCGATATTGCCGACCTTGAAAATGCGCATATCGCCAGTATTTGCGGCCGCTATTACGCCATGGACCGGGATAATCGCTGGGATCGTGTCATAAAATCCCATAATGCCATTAGTTCCGGTCAAGGAATTAAAGTATCAAGCGCCGCTCACGCCATTAACGCAGCCTATGATACGGATCTAACCGATGAATTTATCGAACCGAGCATTATTGGTGACTATAGTGGGATGCGAGACGGGGACGCCGTTATTATGGCCAATTTCCGCGCTGACCGGGCCCGCGAAATTATGGCAACTTTTGTTGATCCAAATTTTGATGGTTTTGAAAAATCCGCAAATCCCCATTTGGTAGCCGCACTTGGTATGAGTAAATATTCAGATCATCTCATTCAGTATATGGACTGTTTGTTTCCAACCGATCCCCTAAAAGATACTTTAGGTGAAATTGTATCTGATCATAAATTAAAACAGCTGCGCATCGCCGAAACAGAAAAATTTGCCCATGTGACCTTTTTCTTTAACGGCGGCAACGAAGATTTATATGATGGCGAAGACCGTATTCTTATCCCGTCACCCGATGTGGCCACTTACGATTTAAAACCGGAAATGTCCGCACCAAAAGTAACCGACGAGCTGGTAGAGGCGATAGCTTCCGAAAAATTTGATCTTATCGTTGTCAACTTTGCCAACCCCGATATGGTCGGTCATACCGGCGTGCTAAACGCAGCCATAAAAGCCGTTGAGACTATTGATAATAGTCTGGGAAGACTAAAGTCCGCGCTGGAAAAAGTTGGCGGCTCAATGCTCGTCACTGCCGACCATGGTAATATTGAGCTTATGAAAGACCCGAGTACCGGCGGGCCGCACACGGCGCACACTACAAATATGGTACCGTTCATTCTGGTGGGGAGTAAGGCCGCATCAGATGAAAAACTATCTTTGAAAGATGGCGCTTTATGTGATGTAGCACCAACAATTTTATCCCTAATGGGACTTGAGCAGCCCGTCACTATGACCGGGAGCAGTCTGATTAAGGTTGGAGATAGAGATTGTTAAAGAGAAACTTCATATTTGATATCAGCACTCAAAGGGCCTTACTGGCCTTTTTGATGATATCTTTTATGTCATTTTCTTACGCAACTGCGCAAATTCGTGAAGACAAACAGCAAAATAGTGAAAAACTGGATGATTTAAGAATACAAATCGAACAATCAACAGAAAAAACACAAGATTTAGAGCAGCAAGCCCGTATTATCAGGCAGGAAATACTGGATATTCAACAAAATTTGATAAAATCAGCCGCCAAAATCCAGGCTATCGAAGACGATATAATCCAAAAAGAATCAAATTTGAAAGAACTTCAGGACAGAGAAATAGAGCTTGAGGAAAGATTAAAAGTTAAAAATTTTGAAATGGCCTCAACTTTAGGGGCCATGCAACGCCTTAGTATTCAAAAGTCCAGTGTCGTTGCCTTTAAGCCGGACGAGGCCGTAAACACACTTCGCACCACGTCGCTGCTTAGGGTAATTCTTCCTGTTTTGAAAAACAGGGCCGATATCTTGCAGGAAGATTTATCCGAATTAAATAGCGTCCGTGAGGAAATTTCCCAACAAAATATCGACCTGCGCGGCGAACTGACAAGGCTTGTTATTTTCAATAATGATATTGATGACCTGCTGATCAAGCGGATGATCAGACAAGAGGCGCTAGAATATTCCACCCAGCAGGAACGTGATAAATTAAAGAGCTTCGCAGAAAATGCTGAGGATATTCAAGACCTTATCAATCAAATAGAAAAAGAAATCGTGCAGCGGGAAGAGGCCGCCAAGCGGGCCGAGGCCAATATAAAAGACAAGCCAAATGTTTCTGATAACGGTGTTGCTAGTGCCACTATCCCCATGCCCGCGGGGGGCATAACGTTCGCCAGCGCCAAAGGCCGTCTGCCTATTCCGGCTCGCGGGACCATTGGTCAGGTATTTGGACAATTGATGTCCACCGGGCAACGCTCAAAAGGCATTACTATTGATACAAGAGCAGGGGCTACTGTAATTGCACCACATGAAGGCCGGGTTGAATTTGCCGGAAATTTCAGAACTTACGGTCAGCTCTTGATCATTTCACATGGAGAGGGGTATCATACTCTTCTTGCAGGTATGGAAAATATTAATAGTATTGTGGGACAATGGATATTAAAAGGGGAACCAGTAGGACAAATGGCCACTGATTTAGGTCCGCCTAATTCTCGCCAAAAACTTTATGTAGAGTTTAGGCAAAGCGGAAAACCCATAAACCCTCTGCCGTGGATAGTTGCCATGGACCGGGGCGGGAAGTGATAGAAAGGTACTAATATTATGAGACAATTAATTAAAACAACAGCCGTTACAATAGGACTGGTTTGCGTTTATTTCGCAGCGCCTGCTTATGCTGCAAAAACAGAAACCTACAATCAGCTAAATTTATTTGCTGATGTCTTTGAACGCATTCGCTCACAATATGTAAAAGAAATTGATGATGAAGAACTCATTGAGGCGGCCATTAACGGCATGCTTACCTCTCTTGATCCCCATTCCACTTATCTTAACTCAAAAAGATATGAAAATATGCGGGTCCAAACCAGCGGTGAATTTGGTGGTCTTGGTATCGAAGTAACCATGGACCGCGGCGTCATTCTTGTAGTATCCCCTATGGATGATACGCCTGCTGAACGTGCCGGTGTGGAGGCGGGTGATTATATTACCAAAATTAATGGCGAGCAGATCAACGGACTTACCCTTAATGAAGCCGTCGATAAAATGCGCGGTAAAGTCGGAACAGACATTGATGTTACTATTGTCAGAAAAGGGGAGAGCGATTTAATCGAAATTACCCTGACCCGGGCTATCATTGAAGTAAAATCCGTGCGCTATCACATTGAAGATGAAATTGGCTATATCCGCGTTTCTTCCTTCACAGAAAAAACAACCAGCGGACTTCGCGAAGCACTAGCCGAAATCAAAGCAGAACTTGGTGACAATATGCAAGGGGTCGTGCTTGACCTTCGTAACAATCCGGGCGGACTGCTTGATCAGGCTATTGCCGTATCAAACACCTTCCTTGACCGCGGTGAAATTGTTTCTACAAGAACCCGTAATGACCGTAATATTCAGCGCTATAACGCACAATCCGGTGATAGCATCGACGGCAAATCATTTGTTGTGTTGATCAATGGTGGCTCAGCGTCCGCTTCTGAAATTGTTGCTGGTGCGCTTCAGGACCACGAAAGAGCCGTAGTCGTCGGCACCCAGTCCTTTGGTAAAGGGTCCGTGCAAACGGTAATCCCGCTTTCAACTGACGGCGCTATGAGCCTGACGACAGCATATTATTTCACGCCTTCTGGAAATTCGATTCAGGGCGAGGGTATCGTGCCGGATGTGGTTGTCGAGCAGCTTCAATTAGATGAAACAGAAGCCAATCAAAATAGCCGTACAGAAGCCAGCCTTCGCGGTAGCTTAGCAAACCCAAATGCTCCTGAAGTAGAGGGTGTTGAAGGTGATGTTGATGTTGATGTTGATGCTGATGCTGAAAGCGAAGACAGTGCCGCCTCCGAAGAAGAAGAGGAAGAAGAGCAAGAGATAATAATGACGACGGCTCAGGAAGATTATCAGCTTAATTTTGCTCTTAATTTAATTCGCGGAATGTTTATTGCCAAAAACAGTATGTCAGTTTCACAAACCAATTAAGAAATTAGCATCTAGAGACTAATAATATGGCTGATGAACCGGAACTAAAAACAACAACCCGCCAGCGGGTCCTTAATCCACTTCTTATGGCGTGGGGCTTAGTCGTTATATTGCTTAGCCTCACTGTAGCTTGGGTATATTTGTCAGATGATCCTGCTGAAAACATTGAACTAGTCCCTGAGCCGCAAATAGTGGCTACGCAGGAGGAGAGTGGTTCAACTGTTGTAATGGATTTACCTGAACAGCAGGAAGAACAAGAGGTTCCCATAAACGCGCCAGCTGAAATTGACGAGCCCCCTGTGCAAAGTACGCCGCAGATCTCTTCAACCTCAATCCCTGAAACACAAGTCAATCAGAGTGACCTTAGCCTTGCTGAGACGCAAACTCCGCTATCACAGGTTCCCAATGATAATCTTGTCATGCAGGGCGATAACGGATTATTACCCGTTATGGGTCCTGACGGCCTGATCGCTTGGAAAGAGTATGCTAGACCCTTTCAAGAAACTGATACAGCACCGCGTATTTCTATTCTGATAACCGATGTTGGTCTAAACACAAAAAGCAGTACTGCAGCCATCGATACTTTGCCGGGACAAATTGATCTTGGCTTTTCCGCTTACGGGCGTAATTTGCAGAACTGGATGGATAAGTCCCGCGCTAAAGGTCATGAAGCTTTTCTTATGATCCCGACAGAACCCATTAATTATCCGGATAATGATCCCGGCCCTCATACACTTATTGCCGAAGCCACTGAAAGAGACAACCTGTTAAGACTTAACTGGCTTTTATCACAAGTAACGGGTTATGTCGGCGTTGTTAATCATATGGGCTCAAAATTTACCGCCTCTGAGGAGGCCCTTACGCCGGTACTCACGGATTTACAAAGCCGTGGCCTGATGCTTATTGATAGCCGTTCGACCCGCTTTAGTATGGCCGCTAGAACGGCACGCCGTCTTAATATGCCGCGGGCTATCAATGATCGCTATATCGATAATGTCATCACGTCTGAAGAAATACAGCGCCAACTTGCGGAACTTGAAAATACCGCCACTACCTTTGGCGCGGCACTAGGACTGGCGCGCGCTACACCGCTTACCATTAATGAAATTGCCCGTTGGTCCATGTCTTTAAGTGAAAAAGGTATTGAGCTTGTGCCAATAACCGCAATCGCCAACCGCCAACCCATTAAATAATTCAGGTTGGGAAATTAATACAAAATATGGATCAAAGATTACCTTACCGGCCCTGCGCAGGCATTATGCTTCTAAACAAATATGGCAAAGTTTTTGTGGCCAGAAGAATTGATACGGATATTGAAGCATGGCAAATGCCCCAAGGGGGAATTGATGATGGTGAAGATCCGCTTGACGCCGCTATGCGTGAACTTGAAGAAGAAACAGGTGTGACGGACATTAATGTGTTAGGTGAATATGATGGCTGGCTTAGTTATGATCTTCCGGGCGAGCTTTACGGGAAAGTATGGAAGGGGAAATTCGGCGGGCAGATTATGAAATGGTACGTAATGCGCTATAATGGTGAGGATCATGATATAAATATTGAAACCGAACATGCTGAATTTTCAACATGGAAGTGGGCAGAAATGAGCGATCTTGAAGGCATCATCGTCCCGTTTAAAAAAGAAATATATAAAAAACTTGCTGAAAAATTTAAAGATTTGGCGGGATCCTGATTAATGCATGACCAGAACCATAAATTAGCGGCCATATCCGTTATTAAAGACAGTTATAAAAACGTGTTGGTACATTTGAAAAGTTACTTGATAATTTCATATGCTGTCATGCTGCCGCTCTTTTTAATTCAGGCATCGGCGCCGATTAATATGGACCCGAACGGTTCCTTCTCCTGGCCCCTTACTTTTTCATTACTTGGTGCTAGTATTTTACTGATCTTATTTGCAATATATCTTTATCGGTTATTCATCTTAAGCAACGATCAGATTTTCAAAGTATCTATAAATGATCTTATGAAGATGATACTGAAATCATTTCTTTATTCGATCGCGCTTGGCGCAGTACTAATCCTTGCCTATTTAACTCTTGGGCTATTGTTTGGACTGGTTCTTTCGATCATTAATTCTGCAGCAGGCGGCGACCCTCTAAGCGGCGCACGGCTTGCGAATATCATTACCTATTCCATAATGCTCTTCATGCTGATTGTCATCTTCAGGGTACAGCCAACTTTTATCAGCATCGCTCTTGGTCATAAAACTATAGCAATGAAGAGTGCATATTATTACACCCGTGATAATAATAAAAATATACTTCTTATTGCACTGTCCTGCTATCTTCCGCTCATTATTTCAGGACTTTTATTTGCATTAAATAGCGAGGTAAATGACGCGAATAACTTAATATCTTTCCTAATTTCGCCCCTAAAGATGCTGCCTTATGCCCTGCAGCTTTCAGCAGGGTCATTGATTTATAAAGAACTTGTGATGGATGTGGCGGCACAACATGACTGAAGCCCCGTCACCACTCTGTATAAATACCAGCTTAAAAGACTCTTTTTCCTGTCTTTGGCATTACAAATGGAACCATTTGTTTATTTCATATGTGGCTTTTTTTCCGTTTACCCTTTTCGGACTACTAGGATTATTTGATCCTTTCTTTATGCCTCGTTCATCGCTTGAACTGGTGCCTGAGGGCTATAATCTTTCATTCTTCCTCTATATTCTTGCCACTTATTTCTGGGCTCTTCCCTGCATTATATTATGGCACCGACTATATTTACTAGGTCCTGAACATCTTCTTAGGCGTAAAATATGGCCGATACTGACAAGAAGCTTTGTCATGATGACAAAACTCCTGATCTTGGTTGGGATATGTGCGTTTCTAGCGGTTATACTTGTGGGACTGCTCTCTTTTATCATCGGCTTCATGGGGCTCAACGACAGTCTTTCAGATTTCCTTGAATTATCAGATAGCGAATTTACGCGCTATATGGTCATAATCTCCATAACGGGAGCCCTGACCTATCTAGTCTTCCTTCGGTTCAGTCTGGCTATTTGTGCCCGCACTATTGGTAAAAGAATTGGTCTTATTAATTCGTGGAAACTAACTGAGAAAAATACTTTTCGCATGTTATGCAGCTTCATGGGTTCTTTTATGCCCATAACCATATTGGCAATTCTTATCTTATTCGGTTATCAAAAAATTTTCGGAATTGACCTCTTTTATTCTGGTGAGATTTTAAGTACATTATCTTACATTCATATTTTTGTACTTGCACCAGTTCTTACACTTCCCCTTTCGGCAATATGTTCGCAGTGTGCATCTTTTTATCGCCACTGTGGTGGTGAGGACTATACAAAAACATAATAAAAAGAAGGGCAAGTAATGTTTAGAAGTGTTTTTAAGTTTATATTGTTAATATTTTTATCAGTTTTTATCGCAGTTAGCGGCGCATCAGCACAGCAAAGTAAATGGTATAAGGGTAACACCCACGTCCACACCACCTTAAGCGGTCACGCCGATACCACGCCGGACGAAGTGGCCAAATGGTATCTTGATCGGGATTATAATTTTCTGATCCTCAGTGAGCATAATAAATTTATTGACCCCGAAACCATAAATCTGCCCGAAGGAAGGCGTGAAGATTTTATCCTGATCCCCGGCGAAGAGGTAACAGACGATGACCATGTAGTTCATTCAACGGCAATGAATATTGAAGACTTGGTACCTTGGAATAAGGACGCAAACTCATCAGTAACGCAGGCAATCCAATTTCACGTCGATGCTACTCACGACCACGGTGGAACAACTATTTTAAATCACCCTAATTTTGAATATGCCATTAGAACGGGCGATATTCTGGGCACTCACGATCTTTATATGTTTGAACTTTATAACGGCCATAACGCCGTTAATAACTATGGTGATGAAAAACACATTTCAACCGAAGTAATGTGGGATAGCCTGTTAAGCCAAGGAATGAAAATATATGGCGTCTCATCCGATGACGCACATCAATTTCAAGTTATGTCTCCCAATGTCTCTAACCCCGGCCGCGGCTGGGTAATGGTAAAGGCAGATGAACTATCTTCTGAAGCAATGACAGAGGCTATGCTTAAGGGTGATTTTTATTCCACCAGCGGTGTATTACTTAAATCCATAAAAAGCAGTTCTAATCATTATGCCGTTACGGTTGATCCCGAAAAGACTGCCGAGGCCTTAAAATCAACCGTACTGCGGGGGAAATATGTTAAAGATGGCAAAGCAGGCTTTCGCATCGAATATATTGGCCCGGAAGGAGAAATTCTAAGCACTACTTATAATGAAAGTGCTAAATATTCTGTCAGTGAACCAATGACCTATCTACGGGTAAAAATCACCTATACCAGAGCCATTTCCGAAGGCGGCTTTGAAGAGTATTATGCTTGGGGCCAACCGGTCTTTGATGCAGAGCCATAAAATAAAAAAAGCCCCGTGAAATAATTTTCACAGGGCTTTAATTTTAATATCAGACTAAATTAAGCGGCTTCGCGCTCAAGCACTTCTATGATTGAGGCGATCTTGTCACGGGCTTTTTCCGCGCGGGCTCTCTCATCATCATTCTTGGCATCCTGCACATCTTCATCAAGGTCTTTAAGCTCGGCTTCATAAGCGGCTTTATCAACTTCGCTAAGCGGCTTGGCAATTTCTGCGAGTATAGTCAGGCCTTCTGCATTTACTTCAGCAAATCCACCAACAACAAGCAACTTTTCAGCGGCACCACCGTCATGCACTTCAACAATGCCTGTGCGCAGAGTAGAAACAACCGGTGCATGAAGCGGAAGCACACCGAAGTCACCCTCAGTGCCCGGCACAACAACCATATCAACATCTGCTGACTTTAGAAGTCTTGCAGGGGATACCAGTTCAAAATGAAGTTTATCGGCCATTTTAGAGTTGTCCTTGTTCCTTAAGCCGCGTCAGCAGCCATTTTCTTAGCTTTTTCGATCACGTCATCAATGCCACCAACCATAAGGAAGGCTGCTTCCGGAAGATCATCATGATCACCGTTGACAATTTCTTTAAAGCTGCGAATAGTTTCTTCAAGCTCAACAAACTTACCCGGTGTGTTGGTGAATACTTCAGCAACATGGAAAGGCTGTGACATAAAGCGCTGTACTTTACGGGCGCGTGATACCACAAGTTTGTCATCTTCTGAAAGCTCATCCATACCAAGAATGGCGATGATGTCCTGAAGTGATTTATATTTTTGAAGAATTTCCTGAACTTCACGGGCAATATTATAATGCTCGTCACCAACCACTTCAGCGGACAGAATACGTGATGTTGAATCGAGCGGATCCACAGCAGGATAAATACCAAGCTCGGAAATCGCACGGTTAAGCACTGTTGTTGCGTCCAAATGGGCAAACGATGCCGCAGGCGCCGGATCGGTCAAGTCATCGGCAGGCACATAAATGGCTTGCACAGAAGTAATAGACCCTTTGTTAGTTGATGTAATACGTTCCTGCAAAGTACCCATGTCAGTAGCAAGCGTAGGCTGATAACCCACAGCAGACGGGATACGGCCAAGAAGCGCGGACACTTCGGCACCAGCTTGTGTGAAGCGGAAAATGTTATCCACAAAGAAAAGCACGTCCTGGTTTTCCACATCACGGAAATACTCCGCAACCGTAAGACCGGAAAGAGCAACACGGGCACGCGCGCCAGGAGGCTCATTCATTTGACCGTAAATAAGCGCCACTTTACTATCGTCGCCTTCAAGGTCGATAACTTTACTTTCAATCATTTCATGGTAAAGGTCGTTACCTTCACGGGTACGCTCACCCACACCGGCGAAAACAGAATAACCACCAGAACCAATAGCAATGTTATTGATAAGTTCCATGATAAGAACCGTTTTACCAACACCAGCACCACCGAACAGGCCAATTTTACCACCCTTGGCATATGGAGCAAGCAGATCAACCACTTTAATCCCGGTCACAAGAATTTCTGATTCTGTTGACTGGTCAATAAATTCAGGCGCATCGGCGTGAATTGGTGATGTTTCCGTGTGACCAATTGGACCACGTTCATCAATTGGCTCACCAATAACGTTCATGATACGGCCTAGTGTTTTTGGACCAACCGGCATACAGATTTGTGAACCTGTATCCGTTACTTCCATTCCGCGCACAAGCCCGTCTGAGCTATCCATAGCAATGGTACGAACCGTATTTTCACCAAGATGCTGGGCAACTTCGAGAACCAGACGGTTCCCGTTATTGTCAAGCTCGAGAGCTGAAAGGATCGCTGGAAGGTCGCCGTCAAACTTAACGTCAACAACCGCACCAATTACCTGAACTACATGGCCTTTATTTTTTGTTGTCATAATTTTCTTAACTCCCGGGGCTCTATTGCCCGCTTCGTTTATACCTAAAGCGCTTCCGCGCCTGAAATAATTTCAATTAGTTCATTTGTAATCACAGCCTGACGTGAACGGTTATATGTTGTTCTCAGGCTATCAATCATATCGCCAGCATTTCGGGTCGCGTTATCCATCGCTGTCATACGAGAACCCTGTTCACTGGCTGCGTTTTCAAGTAACGCGCGAAAAAGCTGTACACCGACATTGCGGGGAAGCAGATCTTCCAGAATTTCATTTTCATCTGGTTCATACTCATAACAGGCACCACCAAGATCAGTACTGTTATCCGCATCAAACGATGCAGGGATCAGCTGAAGTGGGGTAACCACCTGAGTAAGAACATTGATAAATTTAGCAAAGAAAAGTGTGCAAACATCAAAATCGCCGCCATCAAATTTTTCAATAAGACGGGCAGAAATTGGTGCGGCATCATTAAAGTTAAGGTTTTTAACGTGAGAAAGATCAAAATGTTCAATCATTTTGTCTGAATAATCACGCTTAAGAACGCCCGCGCCTTTTTTGCCGATGGTAATAATGGTTACATCTTTACCGTCTTTAATAAGGCTATTGATTTTTGCTTTGGCCGCTTTAACAATATTGGTGTTAAACCCGCCGCAAAGGCCGCGCTCTGAAGTGGCAACAACAACCAACTGCTTTTGATCACTACCGGTACCGGCGAGCAGTTTTGGTCCGCCGGTTTGCCCTTTCATGCTTGAAGCAAGGGAAGAAAGCACATTTTCCATACGTTCAGCGTAAGGACGGGCTTGCTCAGCCGCGTCCTGCGCTCTTTTAAGCTTTGATGCAGAAACCATCTTCATTGCTTTTGTAATCTTCTGCGTCGAAGTTACACTGGCAATCCGGTTTCTGAGGTCTTTGAGGTTAGCCATACTGACTTATCCTATAGTTTCAAATGCTTTAAACAAAATTACCGACGAACGCGCCAATAATTTCTTTTAGTTTCGCTGTCGTTTCGTCAGAAACCTTACCTTCATTCGTAATCGTATTCATCACATCGCTATGGTTTGCATGCATTTCTGAAATAAGCGCTTCTTCAAAACGTGTCACGTTAGTAACAGCAATTTTATCAAGATAACCATTAACACCAGAGAAGATCGAAACTACTTGTTCGGCAACTGACATCGGTGAATATTGAGCCTGCTTGAGAAGTTCAGTCAAACGCGCGCCACGGTTCAGCAAATGCTGAGTTGAGGCATCAAGGTCAGAACCAAACTGCGCGAACGCCGCCATCTCACGGTACTGGGCTAGTTCAAGTTTAATTGTACCAGAAACCTGTTTCATGGCTTTAACCTGAGCCGCTGAACCCACACGCGAAACACTGAGACCAACGTTAATCGCAGGACGGATACCCTGATAGAAAAGTTCAGTTTCAAGGAAGATCTGACCATCGGTAATCGAAATTACGTTTGTCGGAATATAAGCGGATACGTCACCAGCCTGCGTTTCAATAATCGGAAGCGCTGTTAGGGAGCCGTTACCAGCTGCATCACCCATCTTCGCCGCACGTTCAAGAAGCCGTGAATGAAGATAGAAAACATCACCAGGATACGCTTCACGTCCAGGAGGACGACGAAGTAGTAGTGACATTTGACGGTAAGCAACCGCTTGTTTTGATAAGTCATCATGAACGATCAGACCGTGCATTCCATTATCTCTAAAAAATTCGCCCATTGCTGTACCTGTATAAGGTGCAAGGAACTGCATCGGTGCTGGTTCAGAAGCAGTAGCGGCAACAACGATGGAATATTCCATGGCGCCGCGCTCTTCTAATGTTTTAACGATCTGCGCAACCGTTGAACGTTTTTGTCCAACTGCAACATAAATACAGTAAAGCTTTTTGCTTTCGTCGTCGCCTGCGTTTACGCCCTGTTGATTAAGGAACGTATCAATCGCAACGGCCGTTTTACCAGTTTGACGGTCACCAATGATAAGTTCACGTTGTCCGCGACCTACCGGTACAAGAGCGTCAATCGCTTTAAGTCCGGTTTGAACCGGCTCATGCACAGATTTACGAGGGATAATACCAGGTGCTTTAACTTCAACACGTTGACGGGTTACGTCAGTGATCGGGCCTTTACCGTCGATCGGGTTACCCAGCGCGTCAACAACGCGACCAAGTAGACCTTTACCAACCGGCACGTCCACAATTGTTCCAAGGCGTTTAACTGTGTCGCCTTCTTTAATGTCACGGTCAGAACCGAAAATAACAACACCAACGTTGTCAGCTTCTAGGTTAAGCGCCATCCCGCGGACATTGCCCGGGAATTCAACCATTTCACCAGCCTGAACATTATCAAGACCATATACACGGGCGATACCGTCACCAACTGAGAGAACTTTACCAACTTCTGATACTTCTGCATCATCACCGAAATTAGCGATTTGTTCTTTCAATATTTTGGAAATTTCCGCTGCACGGATGTCCATTATCCAACCTCTTTCATTGTTGCTTCAAGATTAGCAAGTTTAGTTTTAAGCGAACTATCAATCATTTTGGAGCCAACACGAACGACCATGCCGCCAAGCAGCTCCTCGTCCACATCACTTTCAAGATTAACGTCACTTCCAACCATTGATTTAAGCTTGGCACTTAGCGCATCAAGCTGTTTGTTATCAAGCTTATAAGCCGTCACTACAGAAGCGTTCACTTCACCGCGGTGATGAGATAGCATTCTGTTAAATTCATTTATCATGTTTGCCAGTTGATCAAGACGGCGGTTGGCTGTCACCACGCCGATGAAATTTTCAACTGTTTTTGAAAACCCTGCTGCTTTTACCATTGCGCTCATTGCGGCGGCTTGGTTAGCGCGGGAAATAATCGGGCTCGTCGTTAGCATTTTAAGTTCATCACTGCTTTTTAGCAGCTCCCCTAACGCGGTTAACTCTTCTGCAACATTATCAAGATTTTTTTCTTCTACTGCCAGTTCGAATAACGCCACCGCATAGCGGCCGGCAAGGCCAGAAAGCGTTATGTTTTCAGAAGCAATATTTGCTGTATCTTCAGATGACACTTTTATGTCTTCCTTATTTTGTTACAAATGTTTTACACCGACAATCATTAAAGTAATGATTTGTAGCACATAATTTATAACCTTTTTTCCTTTATTTGTCCCGCATTGCAGAAGAATAAGCACTCGAAAAACTGCTATAAATAATGAGTAGTCGGGCGATACCTAGCACAGTGTTTCACATACTGCAAGAAGGCAATTTGCGCTATTTTGATTTTTTCTTTTTTTAGTGCAATTTTCTGCTTTAATTTAACTTATAAATTACCCAACTTAACGGGAGCCAGCGCTTTAAATTTGGTTGTCATATCCTTCAAAAACAATATAATGCCTTGAGATAAAATGAAAATTTCAATTGAATAAAGATATGATAAGGATCAGGAGCCTTAAGTGGGTGACTTTGTAATATATAGCCGAGCGAAAGTTGATGAGCAGCGCCAGCACGCCATTCTCAAAACTCTTGACGCTCAGGGCTCGAACAATCCTCAGATTTTAAAAACTGATTCTTATAATATCCTCATCTTTAAAAAAAGCATCTCCCCGCTCGCTAATCTTATTCAAAATGAAAATGGTGATTTCTGCGCCTCAAGCGGCACTTTCATTTATAAAGGGCTAACCGCGAGCGAGGCGTTAGAAAAATTCCTTAATGATTTTGATCCGGAGAATTACTCTCCTTTTGGATTTATGGGCATCTTTAGCCTAATCATAAAAAAAGCAGGCCGGCTCTATATTGTTACCGACCCGCTGGGCGGATCAAAGATTTTCCATAACAGTGATAATTCTATTTTCAGCTCTTCTTTTCTTGCCGTGGCTGAAAACACAAATTCGCTAACCATCGATAAGCAAGGCGTCTATGAATATGCTTTTCAGGAAACCACTTATGGAACCACAACTCCGTTTAATGAAATAAATACACTGGATAGCCAATGTATTTTTGAACTGACCGCAAATGACCTAAAAGCGCAGCCAAAAAATATTCCAATTGATTTCGAACCGTCAAGCGCGCCATATGATCAATTGATAGAACAACATAGCGAGCTTCTTAACAATCAAATGAGCCAGATTATTAGCGCGCACGGTAATAATATTTCGACCGCACTTTCCGGCGGCTATGATACGCGGCTTTTGCTCTCGTTACTAATGAAGGGCGGCGCAGACCCCGCACTTTATGTATATGGTGCAGATGATAGCGCCGATGTGCGCGTTGCAAAGAATATTGCGGCGGGTGAGCATTTAAACCTAAAACACATTAATAAAGCCGAACATCCAAAGCCATCACCAGCGGACTATCCCGCAACCGTCAAAGATAATTTCTACGCCCTTGACGGATATTCAGGCGAAGGCATTTTTGATTTTGGCGCCAATATGGCGACCCGTCGGCAGCGGGCCAAAAATGACACGCTGATTTTAAATGGTGGCGGCGGTGAAATTTTCCGCAATTTCTTTTATCTTCCAGACCGTCAGTATTCAGTGGATGACCTGATCAATATTTTTTATTCGCGCTACTCTCGGTCTTTTTGCACAGATGAGTTTTCTGAAAAAACCTACCGTAAAAATTTACACGAAAAGATTATCACCGCGTTAAAACTTGAGACGGACACCATGAGCAGGACCCAGCTTGAATATGCCTATCCGGCCTTTCGTCTTCGTTACTGGACCGCGCGTGATAACAACAACAATACCCGCCTCGGCAGTTTCCTGACCCCGTTTATATGTTATGAAACCATTACGGCGGCCCTAAAATTACCGCTCGCACTTAAAACCCACGGCAAGTTTCAGGGTGATCTGATTAATAAAATAAGCCCGGCCCTCGCCCGTTATAATTCTGATTATGGTTACGCCTTTAACGAGCCTGTCTCACGAGCCAAAAAGCTTAAAAACAACCTGACTATTTACCGCCCCGCAATCCTTCGCCGCTATAGCTACGGCGTCCAGCACAGAGCAGCCACCCTGACCTTACCGCCCGCACTAGACCCAGAATATATCGCCCCGTTATTCCCAACCGGCCCAAAATATATGAACCAGTATTTCAACCTACTCGCCATCAAAGACGCCGCCCTACTTGGACGCGTCCTGACGCTTGAATATTTATTCGGACATTTAAAGATTTAAACCACGAAAGGCACGAAAAGAATCATACTTTATTTCGTGCCTTTCGTGTCTTTCGTGGTAAAATTCTTTTAGGACATTTAGGCGTTAAAATACCTCCCGTCATACCCGGCTTGATCGGGTATCAATTTCTAAAGGGATAAATTTAACGTGTTTCAAGATCGATCCCCGGGTCAAGCCCGAGGATGACAGTGGTTGCATAATCACTCGTACCTAAGCGCCTTGATCGGATTTTGCCGCGCGACGGCATACGAGTTTCCGGCAACCGTCGCCCAAGCGATCAGCAGCGCGGAGAGGCCAGCAATCAGGCACAGCGCAATGATCACCATATCATCGATGCGGTAAACGAAACTTTCCAGCCAGCGAGACATGGCGAGGTAGGCTATCGGCCATGCGATGATGTTGGCAATGAGGACAGGTTTTGAAAACTGAAACACCAACATCTGAACAATCTGCCAGACCTCTGCGCCGAACACTTTGCGGATACCTATTTCTTTTGTCCTGCGCTCGGCGGTAAAACTCGCTAGACCGAACAGGCCGAGGCATGCGATGAAGATGGCGAGACCGGAGAAGGCGGCGAACATGGTCATTTGTTTCTGTTCTTCAGCGTATTGCTCTGACATCAAATCGCTAACAAAGGCATACTCAAGTGGAAATGTGGGAATTATATCTTTCCAAAGATCACTTATTTGAGATAAAATTTGCTGATCGTCACCATTATAACGAATGGTG